>NZ_JBFTMT010000004.1:0-169137 GCF_056397105.1 Microbacterium sp. 05N427 | reverse complement strand
CCTGGGGGCACGGCCTCGTGGGCGTCGCCCGCGCCGTGGTGTCGGCCGGCGCGCGCAGCGTGCGCGTGGATGGCGAGGCCGAGATCGCGCTCTTGCGCTCGGAAGGCATCGAGGCGACCAGCACCGAGGCGCCGGACCTGGATCCTCACCTGCTGTACGGCCTGCCGGACGCGGACGGAACCCTGATCGGCGCGCCCGTGATGCGCGCCGCGGGACGGGTGCTCTCGACCAAGGACATCGAGGCCGGCGGCGGCGTCTCGTACGGCTACATCCACCGCGCCCCGGAGGATTCGCGCCTGGCGCTCATCACGGGCGGTTACGCGCAGGGCGTCGTGCGCGCACTCGGCAGCAGGGCGTCGGTCGAGATCGACGGGCTCGTGCACCCGATCGTCGGCCGGATCGCCATGGACGTGTGCGTCGTCGACATCGGCACGGCCGAGGTCGCCCTCGGCGCGGAGGCGACCTACTTCGGCGGACCCGGTCCGATGAGGACCGGAGCAGCGGAGTGGGCACGGATCACCGGAATGGGCGTCGCCGAACTCGTGGCCGTCGTGGGGCAGCGGACGGAGCGTTCATGGGAGGCCTGACCGGACCCGTGCTGCGGGCCGATGAGACGGTGCTGCGAGCCAACATCGCGGCCGTGACCGCGCGCGTCGCCCCGTCCACGCTGATGATGGTGGTCAAGGACGACGGCTACGGCCTCGGCGCGCCCTGGGCCGCGCACGTCGCCGCGGACGCGGGGGTCGGCTGGTTCGGCACCTACGACATCCCCACCGCGCTCCGCCTGCGGGACGAGGTCGGCGCCGTGCCGCGGCTGTTCGCGTGGGTCACCTCGACCGACGAGGAGGTCGATGCGGCACTGCGCGCCGGGGTGGACCTGGGCGTCGGGACGCTGGACTACCTGCACCGGGTGATCGCCCGCGCGTCCGCCCTCGGCGCCGTGGCGCGCATCCACCTCAAGGTCGACACGGGGCTGCACCGCAATGGGCTGTCTGCGGACGAGTGGGACGAGGGCGTCGCTTCGGCCCTGCGCGCGCAGGAGGCAGGATTCGTCCGGCTCGTAGGCGCCTGGAGCCATCTCGCCGAGGCGAGCGACGAGGAGGACGATGCCGCGCAGGCGCGCTTCCTCGAGGCCGTGCATCGTGCGAGCGAGCTCGGCGCGGAACTGCCCTATCTGCACCTCACTGCGTCGGCCGCCACCTGGGCCCGGCCCGAGCTGCGCGGGTCGCTCGTGCGCGTCGGGGCCTTCTGCTTCGGGGTGCGCTCCGCGGACGGACCTGAACTGCCCGGGATCGCCCCCGCGGCCGAGCTCGTGGCGTCGGTGCGGGAGGTCGACGGAGACGAGGTCGTCGTCGATGCCGGATCCTTCGACGGGTTGCCGAGCATCCTCGCGGGCCGCGTGCAGGCGGGCACCCCCGCCGGTGCGCGAGCGCTCCTGGCCGTGGGACCCTACGCCGCGCGCGTCGCCGGGTGGGACGGCGCCGCCGTCGGCGACGAGGTCGTCCTCTTCGGCCGAGGCGCACAGGGCGAGTCCTCGCCGACGACGCTTGCAGAGGCGATCGGCACGGTGGGTGAGGAGATCCTCTGCAGGCTCACGCCGCACGTGCGGCGCGAGTACCGCTGAGCGCCCCTCGGATCCAGAGCCATGTCGTTTGGGGCGTCATCGTGCGTTTCGGGGCGCGTGGCGCCGGGCTGGGATGGCGGGCGGCGCCCCAAAACGACATGACGCGCCCCGAAACGACAGTCGGCGGCGAGGCGGGGGTACTCGGCGGCGATGAGCGCGGCGGTGCGTGGGCGACGGGCACATGAAAACGCCCGATGTCGCAGGACACCGGGCGTTTCTGTCTGTGGGCGGGTCAGGAATCGAGCAGTCGCGACGTCTCGTCGTGCCAGCTCGTCGCCACCGCGCGGAGCTTCTCTTCATACTTGCGTCCGTGGTGGGCGCAGAACAGCAGCTCGCTGCCGTTGACCTCGGCGGCGATGTAGGCCTGGGCTCCGCAGGAGTCGCATCGGTCCATCGCCGTGAGGCGGGGGATGACTGTGCTATCCCTCTCGGTCGTCGCGTTCATCTCGATGCCTCCTCGTTGTTCGGGTCCGCTGTGTGGAGTGTGCTCAATACAACCACGCAGAGCTGGGAGTCATGCCCGCGAGACGGCGTGTTTCGCTCACCGCGTACGCRCCGGGTGACGACCGGGTGACGGTAAGGAGTGTCGTCGGGGCCGCGTCCGTGGTCCTCGATACGATGGGGGATTGTGACAGCCGAGTATTCCGCCCATCACCTTCAGGTCCTCGAGGGTCTCGAGGCCGTCCGCAAGAGGCCCGGAATGTACATCGGCTCGAACGGTTCGCCGGGCCTTATGCACTGTCTTTGGGAGATCATCGACAACTCCGTCGACGAGGCGGTCGCAGGCAACGGCTCGAAGATCGACATCATCCTGCACCCCGACGGCAGCGTCGAGGTGCATGACCGCGGTCGCGGCATCCCCGTCGATGTGGAGCCGCGCACCGGCCTCACCGGCGTCGAGGTCGTCTTCACCAAGCTGCACGCGGGAGGTAAGTTCGGCGGCGGGTCCTACGCCGCCTCCGGTGGCTTGCACGGCGTGGGCGCGTCGGTCGTGAACGCCCTGTCCGAGCGGCTCGACGTCGAGGTCGACCGCGGCGGCAAGATCTACGCGATGTCGTTCCGGCGCGGCGAGCCCGGGATCTTCACTGATGCGGGGGAGAAGCGGCCGGACGCCCCGTTCACGCCGTTCCAGGACAACAGCGAACTGCGCGTGATCGGCAAGGCGCCGAGGGGCGTGACCGGCACCCGGATCCGCTACTGGGCCGACCGGCAGATCTTCACGAAGGACGCGGCGTTCCAGCTCGCCGACCTCGAGACCCGCGCGCGGCAGACCGCGTTCCTCGTTCCTGGACTCGAGCTCGTCGTCCGTGACGAGCGGGCTTCGGCGGCCGCGGCATCGCAGGACGGCGTCGCAGACGACGCCGCTGCGGGCGCCGTCGAAGCCATGAACGTGACCTCCTATCACTACGAAGGCGGCATTGCGGAGTTCGTCGAGTACCTCGCTACGGACGCGCCGGTGACGGATACCTGGCGCGTGCAGGGCGAAGGCACCTTCAAGGAGACCGTGCCGGTTCTGCAGCCCGACGGCCACATGGTCGCGACCGAGGTGGAACGCGTCTGCGAGGTCGACATCGCTCTGCGCTGGGGGACCGGTTACGACACGAGCATGCGCTCGTTCGTGAACATCATCGCCACCCCCAAGGGCGGGACGCATCAGCAGGGCTTCGAACAGGAGCTGCTGAAGGTGCTGCGCGCCCAGGTCGAGCAGAATGCGCGTCGGCTGAAGGCAGGCAACGACAAGATCGAGAAGGACGACGTGCTCGCCGGGCTCACCGCCGTGCTGACCGTCAACGTCCCCGAGCCGCAGTTCGAGGGCCAGACCAAAGAGGTGCTCGGCACGCCGGCCGTGCGCGCGATCGTCGCGCAGGTGGTGCGCAAGGCGCTCGGGGAGCGCTTCGCCTCGACCAAGCGCGATGACAAGAACCAGGCCTCGATGCTGCTGGACAAGATCGTCGCCGAGATGAAGGCCCGCGTCTCCGCACGCGCCCACAAGGAGACCCAGCGCCGCAAGAACGCGCTGGAGTCCTCGTCGCTGCCCGCGAAGCTCGTCGACTGCCGGTCCACCGACATCGCGCAGACCGAGCTGTTCATCGTGGAGGGCGACTCCGCGCTCGGCACGGCCAAGCACGCCCGCACGAGCGAGTACCAGGCGCTGCTGCCCATCCGCGGCAAGATCCTGAACGTGCAGAAGGCCTCGGTCAGCGACATGCTGTCGAACCTGGAGTGCGCCTCGATCATCCAGGTGATCGGCGCAGGCTCCGGTCGCTCCTTCGATCTCTCGGCCGCGCGCTACGGGAAGATCATCCTGATGAGTGACGCCGACGTCGACGGCGCGCATATCCGCACGCTGCTGCTCACGCTGTTCTACCGGTACATGCGACCCCTCATCGAGGACGGGCGGGTCTTCGCCGCCGTACCACCGTTGCACCGCGTCATCGTGATGAACCCCGGATCCAAGCCGAACGAGACGATCTACACGTACAGCGAGGGCGAACTGCACACATTGCTCGCGAAGCTGCGCAAGCAGAACAAGCGCTGGCACGAGCCGATCCAGCGGTACAAGGGTCTCGGTGAGATGGATGCCGAACAGCTCGCCTCCACCACGATGGACCGCTCCGGCCGCCTGCTCCGGCGCGTGCGCATGGAGGACGCGGAATCGGCGGGTCGCGTGTTCGAGCTGCTGATGGGCAACGAGGTCGCCCCGCGGCGCGAGTTCATCATCGATTCCTCGGACCGCCTGGCGCGTGAGGCCATCGACGCCTGATGAGCGCTCCACTGCCGGTCCCCGCGTTGCGCGTGGCCGTCCCGGATGACGTGGAGGTCGTGGCCGCTCTGAAGGAACGCGTCCTGCGCCAGGATCTGGAGCCGCTCGTCGGCTGGGATCCGGACCGGTCGCGCGCCAGGGTCGTCGAGCACTTCTCCCCGGCGCACACGCGCATGATCCTGCTCGATGGCGAGGTCGCGGGCACGATCACCCTGCGACCGGATGGCGACGAGTCCTGGCTGGAGATGTTCTACCTGGACGAGCAGCACCAGGGGCGCGGGATCGGGTCCGCCGTGCTGCGCACCGTGCTCGCGGAGGTTCCCGCCGAGCGTCCGCTGCGTCTGCAGGTGCTCGTCGGGTCGGCCGCCCGAAGGCTGTACGAGAGGCACGGTTTCGTGGCCGAGCACGATGACGGGATCGACGTCTGGATGCGTCGGGCCCCGGGCGGGTCTGCCGGAGTGACGGCGACCCCTTGAGAGACTGAGACGATGGTCGCCGTCGTCTCCGCTCCCACGAACCTGGGACTCCGTCCTCCCATACGCGGTGGCGTGCCGGGGACCGCCAAGGCGCCCGAGGCGCTCCGCGAGGCCGGGCTGCACCGGCTGCTGCACGCGCAGGGCGCCATCGACGGCGGTGTGGTGCTGCCGGGCCGCTACGTCGACGACGACGGACGCCGGCCTGCGGGCACGGTCCGCAATCAGGTCGCGATCGTCGATCACGCGCGTCGGCTGGCCCACCGCCTGTTCGAGATCCGCGAGGCCGGCGAAGCACCGCTCGTGCTCGGCGGGGACTGCAGCCTGGCGATCGCCGCAGGGCTTGCGGCCAAGGTGAGCGGGGGCGGCGGGCTCGTGCACATCGACGGGCACACCGACTTCCGTCATCCGGGCAACAGCGACGGCGTCGCGAGCCTCGCCGGAGAAGACCTCGCCGCCGCGATCGGGATGCATCTGCCGGGTCTCAGCGACATCGACGGGCTCGGACCGTACTTCGCCCCCGAGAGCACCGCCCACATCGGCTGCCGGTACGAGGATCCGCACGCGGAGGAGCTGCGCGGGATCATCGGGCTCGTGGTGCCGGCCGACGACGTCATCCTGCACGGCGGCGCCAGAGCCGCGTCGCGGGTGCGCGCGCTCGAGGGACTGGATCGCGGCTACTGGATCCAGGTCGACGTCGATGTGCTCGATCCGCAGCACATGCCGGCCGTGGACAGTCCCGATCCGGGCGGTCTCGCGCCGGATGAGCTGATCGGGCTGCTCGCCGCGCTCGCTCCGCACGCCTGGGGCGCCGCGGTCACCGTGTTCGACCCGGATCTGGATCCGGATGGCACGTATGCCCGCACGGTGGCGCAGGTGGTGGCGGAAGGGTTTGCAGGACTCGGGTCCGCGCTCGGATCGGAATAGACGCCCGTCGGTGCTGCCATCGCCTCCCCGACGTCGTCTGCCTCTGGGCGGCGGCGTCAGCCCCCGGTGCCGTTGCCGTTCGAGCACGTCTGCTGCGCGGCCGACTGCCCGGAGATGTTCTGCGGCAGCGCGACGGGTCCGCCGGTCGCACCCGGGGCCGGCGTCGTGCCCGCCTCGGCACCGGTGGAGGCGTCGGGCGGAGAGTCGGCCGGAGCCTCGGTCGCGGAGACGACGGCGTCGCGCTGTCCCGTGACCTGGATCGGCTGGTTCGCCGCGAGCGCCGCCCACAGCTGGTCGGCGCTGTCATAGTCCGGGACGACTTTGACGCCGGGGTTGCCCGGATCGTCCAGTACCGGGTAGTTCACGAAGTTGATCTGATCCAGCGGCACGTCCTTCATCGCCAGGGCGATCTGCACGAGCAGAGTCGGGCTCGTCAGCTTGGCGCTCGGAGTGACGTTGGTCATCACGGTGTTCGCGAGTTTGAGGAGCGTACCGGGGTTGCCGAGCACCTGGCTCGACGTCATCTTGCGCGCGAGGGAGGACATGTAGACCTGCTGGTTGCTGCCGCGGCTGAGGTCCCCGTTGTCGCCCACGCCGTGACGGACCCGGAGGAACTGCAGCGCCCAGTAGCCCTGCAGGGTGTGCGTCCCCGGGGCCAGCTCGAGCCCGGTGTTCTCCGGGTCGCTGATGCCGTTGGCGACGCAGACGTCGACGCCGCCGATCGCGTCCGTGATCTTCATCACGCCGCCCCAGGTGACCCTGGCGGCGAACTGGATGTCGAGCCCGGAGACCTTGGTGATCGTGCGCGCGACGCACGCCAGGCCGTACTTCTGGCCGCCGATTCCGATGGCTTCGTTGAGCGCTTCCTTCGAGCGCTCCTCGCTGGCGTTCCCGTCGGAGTCCGTGCAGGACGGGATCGTGATCATGAGATCGCGCGGGAACGTGATGACGGTCACTCGGCGCGGGCTGTCGGAGATGTGCAGCAGGAGGTTCGTGTCGTTGCGCTCGCCTCCGTTCTCGGGGTCTGAGCAGCGGTTGCCGAAACCATCCTTGAAGTCGTCTTCGCAGACGTCGCTGCCGACCAGCAGCATGTTCACGCCGCCCTTGATCGCGCCGATGTCCGGAGGCACAGAATCGTCGCCGTCGAGCTCGACCACCTCGTCGCTGAACGTCTGTCCGAGGTCGTACACGACGTACCCCGCGACGGAGAAGCCGGAGACGAGCACCACGATCGCGACGACGCCGAGCATCTTCAGCAGCTGGCTCCAGGCGGCGGGGCGGTGCAGCTGGCCGTGGCCGGCGACAGGACGTCGGGATCGGGGCGTCATCCTCACATGGTGCCGGGAGGGACACGGAGGAGCAAATCGCGCGGAGCCGTGGAAGCGGATCCGTCTGACGCCGGTCTGCGATCAGATCAGCGCGTCGTCCCAGCGCCCGCGGACTGCGTCGATCGTCTCGTCGAGGTCGAGACCGCTCGTGTCCAGACGCACGCCGGGAGCGCGGAATCCGTCCTGCGCCTCTCTGAGGTGCGCCCACTGCTCGGCGACGTGCTTGTCCCGTGCGGCATCGCGGCTCGCGATCGTGTCCGCCGTCGCGGTGAGGAGCACGAAACGCAGCGGCAGGCCGATCGCGGATCGGTACTGCTCCAGAAGCTCCGGCCACAGCACGACGTCGGAGATCGCGACATCGAATCCCGCCTCGGCGAAGTTGCGGGCGAGATCCGCGATGTTCCGCCGGCGCAGGGCGAGCTGCCGATCGGCCTCCTCCGCAGGCTCCTGCCCTGGTGCGACGAGACCCGAGAGGATGAGCGTTTCGCCGATCTGGTCGGTATCGAGATGCGCGCCTCGCGTGGTCCGGGCCGCGAGTTCGCGGGCGACCGTCGTCTTGCCGACGCCGGGCAGCCCCGAGACGATCACAACCGAGCCGCTCATGCGCCCAGTGCCGTGCCGATCGAGCCGATGACCCCGTCGATGGGCTGTCCAGAGCCGTCGCGCTTGGCGCCGGCCTCGGGCAGCTCTCGCGCGGATCCGTCGGGACCGACCGCGAGAGCGGGCTCGACACCCACCCAGGCCAGGGTCAGGCGGTCCTCGCCCTTCAGGAAGGCGTGCGCTCTGACGCCGCCGGTGGCGCGTCCCTTGCCGGGGAACTCCGCGAACCGGGACGACTTGGCACGCCCGGTATCGGTGCCGGGGATCATGCCCGTGGCACCGGACACGGTCACGACGAGGGCGTCCTCGTCCTGCGCGAGCACGGAGAAGGCGATCACCTCGGCCTTCGCGCCGAGCTTGATGCCGGCCATGCCGCCGGCCGGAGGGCCCTGCGGGCGCACGCCGGACGCCGGGAAGTGCAGCAGCTGCGCGTCGCTCGTGACGAACACGAGCTCGGCGTCGTCGGTCGCGGCACCAGCGCCGACGACCGCATCGCCCGGCTTCATGCCGATGATCTCGAGCTCGGGCTTGACCGGGAGGGACGACGGCACCACGCGCTTCACGACACCTGTGCGGGTGCCCAGTGCGATCGGAGTGTCGTCGTCGAAGCGCACGAGCGCGAGGATCCGCTCGCTCTTGTCGAGCAGCCCGATGTAGTCGCGCAGAGGCACGCCGGCGGCGAGGTGGACCGACGCGGGCGGCACGGAGGGAAGATCCATGGCGGTGAAGCGCAGTACGCGTCCGGCCGTCGTGACCGCGCCGATCTCGGTGCGAGTGGTCGTGGCGAGCGTCGTGAGGATCGCGTCGTGCTTGCTGCGGCGCGTGGCGGGGGAGAGCTCCTGACCGGCCTCGAGATCCACGCGCACGGCTCGACCGGTCGTGGACAGCACCACCGTCGTCGGCGCATCGGCGATCTGCGTGTCGACGGGGCCCTTGGTCGCACGCGGCTTCGGAGGCGCGGCGTTCAGCAGCAGGGTGCGGCGGGGAGTGCCATACGCCTCGGCCGCCGCGTCGAGCTCGGTCGCGACCTGACCGCGCAGCAGGACGTCGCTGCCGAGCAGCTCCTGCAGCGCCGCGATCTCCGCCAGGAGCGCATCGCGCTCGGTCTCCAGCTCGACGCGGGAGAATTTGGTCAGGCGCCGCAGACGCAGCTCGAGGATGTACTCGGCCTGCCGCTCACTGAGGTCGAACACGCTCTGCAGGCGGGTGCGGGCCTGGTCCGAGTCGTCTGAGGACCGGATGACCTGGATGACCTCGTCGATGTCGAGGATCGCGACGAGGAGGCCCTCGACCAGGTGCAGGCGCTCCTGGCGCCGACCCAGGCGGTACTGGCTGCGTCGCGTGACGACTTCGAGGCGATGCCGCACGTAGACGCTGAGCAGCTCCTTGAGCCCGAGCGTGCGCGGCTGCCCGTCGACGAGCGCGACGTTGTTGATACTGAACGAGTCCTCGATCGGCGTGAGGCGGTACAGCTGCTCGAGCACGGCGTTCGGGTCGAAGCCGGTCTTGATGCCGATCTGGATCCGCATGCCGTGGTTGCGGTCGGTGAGGTCGTTGACGTCGCTGATGCCCTGGAGCTTCTTGGCCTGCACGGCGTCGCGGATCTTCTCGATCACGCGCTCAGGGCCGACCATGTACGGCAGCTCGGTCACCACGATTCCGGTGCGACGCGGTCCGAGCGGCTCGATCGAGACCTTGCCGCGCACCTTGAACGCTCCGCGACCGTTCGCATAGGCGTCGCGGACGCCGTCGAGGCCCATCACGATGCCGCCCGAGGGGAAGTCGGGGCCCGGGACGAACTCCATGAGCTCCTCGGTCGTCGCCTCGGGGTGCTCGAGCAGGTGGATGGCCGCCGCGACGACCTCGATGAGGTTGTGCGGCGCCATGTTGGTCGCCATGCCGACGGCGATCCCGCTCGCGCCGTTGACGAGCAGGTTCGGGAACGCGGCCGGCAGCACGGAGGGCTGCTGGAACTGGCCGTCGTAGTTCGGGACGAAGTCGACCACGTCCTCGTCCAGGCTCTCGGTGAGCGCGAGGGAGGACGGTGCGAGACGCGCCTCGGTGTAGCGGGAGGCGGCGGGGCCGTCGTCGAGCGATCCGAAGTTGCCGTGCCCGTCGACGAGGGGCAGGCGCAGCGCGAACGGCTGCGCCAGGCGCACCAGGGCGTCGTAGATCGCGGAGTCGCCGTGCGGGTGCAGCTTGCCCATGACGTCGCCGACGACGCGCGCGCTCTTGACGTGGCCGCGATCAGGGCGCAGGCCCATCTCGGCCATCTGGAACAGGATCCGGCGCTGCACGGGCTTGAGGCCGTCGCGTGCATCCGGCAGGGCGCGGGAGTAGATGACCGAGTACGCGTATTCCAGGAAGGATCCCTGCATCTCGCTCGACAGATCGATGTCCTGGATGCGCTCTTCGATCGGCTCGGGCGGCGTGGTCGTGCGGGGCATGGGCTTCCTGCGGGTCTCGGGCGGCGGCGGAGCGGTTCTCGACGCCGGAGCCGTGCCGGGCTCTGTGGGAGACTGGCTCGGATGACCCTTATGCTACCGGCGATCCCGCCGTCGTCCCGGAGCATCACCGGGGTGGCGCACGACCTGTTCGGCGCCCTGGACGGCCGTGAAGGGGCGATGCCGGCCGTGCGGTCGGCCGTGCTGGTGGTCATGGACGGGCTGGGCGCGATCCCGTTGCGGGGTCACGCGGGCCACGCCCGTCGGCTGACCGGTGCGATGACGAAGAAAGACGTGCTCTCCAGCGTGTTCCCGTCCACGACCGCGGCCGCTCTCACGAGCCTGCTCACCGGGGTGGACCCGGGTCGGCACGGGCTGGTCGGCTACGAGGTCAGGGATCCGCGCACGGGCGTGGTGGTGAACCAGCTCTCCGGCTGGGAGAAGGCGCGCGTGGACCCGGTGGAATGGCAACGCACGCCCACCGTCTTCGAGACCGCAGTTGCGGCGGGACGCCCGGCTTTCGCCGTGGGACTTGCCGAGTACTCGGGCAGCGGCTTCTCCGCCGCGACCCTGCGCGGCGCCGAGTTCCGCTCTTCGCGCACGGCCGCGGAGAGGGTCGCGCTGGCGTTGAGCCTCGCTGAGGAGCACGAGGGGTCACTCGTGTACTGCTACCTCCCCGAGGTCGACAAGGCAGGGCACAAGCACGGCATGGCATCCGCGGAATGGGTCGGCGCGCTCGAGGAGCTGGACGCGGCGATTCCTGCGCGTATGCCGGGCGGCGTGGGCGTGCTCGTCACCGCCGACCATGGGATGGTCGACGTCCCGCGCACCAGGCATCTCATCCTCGACGAGCGCAGCCCCCTCCACGACGGTGTCACGGCGATCGCGGGGGAGCCGCGCATGCTGCACGTGTACGTCGAGGATCCCTCCCGCATCGAGCAGATCGCGGCCGCATGGATCGCAGGGGTCGAGGGTGCCGCGGATGTGCTCACCAGGGCGCAGGCGATCGAGGGCGGGCTGTTCGGGCCTGCGCCGACCGACGAGGCGCGGGAGAGGATCGGCGATCTCGTCGTCCCGGCGCGAGGTCTGTGGGCGCTGTACGACGGCACCGCGGAGGATCAGCGCTCGCAGGGCATGATCGGCCAGCACGGCTCTCTCAGCCCGGAGGAGCTGCGCGTGCCGCTGCTCCGCTTCGGCGCGTTCGCCCGCTGACCACCGCGCGCTCTGCGTCCGCGTGTGACCGGCCGCTCGGAAACGCGTCAGTCGTCGCTGCGCGCCCCGAAGACGATCTCGTCCCATGACGGCATCTCGCGCCGACGACGCCGCGGTCCCGAGTCGGCGTCGATCGCCACGGGCGCGGGCGACTCCTCGGGCTCGGCATCGGGTTCGTAGCCCGGCTCCAAGGCCTCGAACAGGGCGAGCGGACGTGTGTCCTCGGGCTCCTCCTCGACCGAAGGGCGCGCTCCTCGCTGGCCGCGGCGGCGACGCAGGGCCTCCAGCAGATCCGCGGTGTCAGACGGCGTCGAGGGGGCGAAGGCTGCGCTGCGTGTGGCCGCCTCCTGGGCGTTCGACGAGGTCTGCGGATGGCGTGCAGACCTCGGTTCCGGGGCCTCGGCCTCACCGTCGTCCTCCGCGGTGGCGGGAGCCACGGGGGCGGGAACGAGGCGCGGACCGAACGCTCCGGAGTCGAACCGGGTCTCGTCCTTGTACGGAGACGAGCGCTCCTTGTCGAGCGCGCGGAGCCGGGGGATCAGACCCTCGGGCAGGGCGCCCTGGCGGGACAGCTGGGTGGCGTCGGCATTGAGCGGCGCGAGCGAACTGCGGCGCGGATCGAAGCTCCATCGCGCGTCGTGTTCGACGTCGTTCGCGCGGAACTCGAGCTTGATCACCCAGCCCGTGTCGTCCTTCCAGCTCGCCCAGCGCTCGTCGTCGGCGGCGAGCTCGGCGAGCTTGGCGCGGATCGCCACGCCGAAGGTCGGCTGTGCATCCGGTTCGACCTCGCTGCCGATCAGCACCGGCACAGCGAGAGCCTGACCGACGATGTGCTCGCGCTCGGCGAGCACGGGGCTCTCGAAACGGTGCACCACCTCGAGGGCGACGCCGAGCAGTTCGGCGACCTCGGTTGCAGACATCCCGGCGCGGATGTGCGCCTGGATCTCGCGGGGACTCGCGGCCAGCGGTGGCGCCTTGTCCTCGCGGCCCGCCTTGGCCCGGCGCAGTTCGGCGCGCAGCACCTCGTCGATCGGGAGCGCGAATCGCTCTCCCGACTCGGTGGCGAGGACGAGGAGGTCGTCTTCCGCGCCGACGATCGTGACGTGTTCCATGGCTTCAGCCCCTCAGAATGAGTGTCGGTTCATGGTGTCATGCACTGCGCGCACGGGCGGGAATATCGCGGGCGTGCCGCCAGTTCTGATGCGCAGAGAGAGTGGCATTTGCGATTTGGACGCATGTCATGCAAACTATGGGCCGCCGAACACCCCCGGCACCCGCCACTCGCAGGATGAAAGTGGAGATCCACCCCATGGCAACCGATTACGACGCCCCGCGCAAGAGCGAGGACGAGAGCGAGTCGATCGAGGCTCTCAAGGAGCGCGTCCCCGACAAGCTGTCGGGCTCGATCGACGCCGAGGACTCGGACAACCCCGGCGGATTCGACCTCCCGGGAGCAGATCTCTCCGACGTCGAGCTCGACGTCGTGGTGCTGCCCCCGCAGGAGGACGAGTTCACCTGTGTCAGTTGCTTCCTCGTGAAGCATCGTTCGCAGCTCGATCACGAGGACAAGGCAGGCCCGATCTGCAAGGAATGCGCGGCCTGATCCTCTTCGCTGCTCGCGCCCGGACCGTCTCGGTTCGGGCGCGTTCTGCGTTTTCCGGCGTCTGCCGTCAGCGAACACCGATCCGAACAGGCGGGCGTTATCGCCGGTATCGGTCAGGCCCGCGGGTTCGCCGAGGCGCGGGCCGCGTCGATCGCGGCGGCCAGGCGGTCCGGCGTACGGGAGGAGATCGTCCAACTCGGTGCCGGGTCGGCAGGATCCGTGTTCGGCACGACGACCACGCCGTCGATGCCGCCGCGGATGAGATGCCAGCCGCGGGCCGGAAGACCAGGGCCTCGCGCCTGGCGCGCTTCTTCGCCGGTGCGGATCTCGGGCTCGCCCAGCCAGGAGGCGTCGATCCAGGCGCGCCCTGCGCGCAGCACGTTCTGCTCGACCGCGACGCTCGGGGACCCGGCGATCATCAGGGCGATGATCGCGAGCGTCGCGACGACGCCGATGACGAGTGCGATGGTGGATCCCGCCGGTACGAAGACGAGGGTCAGCATGGGACCGCCGAGGGCCGCGGCGAGAAACAGCCACAGACTCGGCGCGAGACGTTCGCGGTAGCGGACGGCCGCGGCGGCGGCCCCTGCTTCGCGTGCTGCGTTCTGCATTAGCCTCTTTCCGTGACCGATTCCGTGGACGTTCCCATTATCGCGCCCCAGCTTCCCGTCTACGCCCATMCCGGCGACGCGGGGGCTGACCTCATCTCGACGGAGGCCCTGCGGCTCGAGCCGGGGCAGCGCGCGCTCGTGGGCACCGGGGTCAGCATCGCTCTTCCCGAGGGTTTCGCGGCCTTCGTCGTGCCGCGCAGCGGGCTCGCTGCGAAGCACGGCATCACCGTGGT
This sequence comes from Microbacterium sp. 05N427, assembly GCF_056397105.1. Taxonomy (NCBI): domain Bacteria; kingdom Bacillati; phylum Actinomycetota; class Actinomycetes; order Micrococcales; family Microbacteriaceae; genus Microbacterium; species Microbacterium sp. 05N427. Next base: position 155,318 of record NZ_JBFTMT010000004.1, on the reverse strand, counting down.
CAACTCTCCGGGCACGGTCGATGCGGGCTATCGCGGCGAGATCAAGGTGAGCCTGCTGAACACGGACAGCAATGCGGCGTACGATGTCGCGGTCGGTGATCGGATCGCCCAGCTGATCGTCATGCCCGTCACCCGAGCCCGGTTCATCCCGGTCGACGCGCTGGACGAGTCGGTGCGMGGAGCAGGCGGATTCGGATCCACCGGCTATCAGACCCAGAGCCAGGAGAACGCATGAGTGACGACACCACGTCCGGGATCGAGCCCGCGGACGACGCCCCGCAGGCGCCCGTTCACGACCGCGCGGCGGACGGTCCGTTCGACGAGAGCGAGGCCAACCCCGTCCGTCCCTACATCGACCTCGGCGCCATCAAGATCCTCCCGCGGGAGGGGCTGAACCTGCGCCTCGAGGTCGAGGAGCAGACGCAGCGCATCGTCGCCGTGGGCCTCGACTACGCGGATTCGACGCTCCAGGTTCAGCCGTTCGCGGCGCCGCGGACGAGCGGCCTCTGGGACGAGACCCGTGCGCAGATCCAGGAGCAGATCGCTCAGCAGGGCGGCACCGTCACCGAGCGCGATGGCGCACTCGGATCCGAGCTTCTGGCCGAGATCCCCGCGGTCGCYGGCGACACCGCCGTCACGCGCCTCGCCCGGTTCGTGGGCGTCGATGGTCCGCGCTGGTTCCTGCGCGGCGTGATCGGCGGAGCGGCGGCATCCGACGAGTCCGCGGCCGCCGCCGTCGAGGATCTGTTCCGTTCGATCGTCGTGGTCCGCGGCGGGGCTCCGATGCCCCCGCGCGACCTCATCCCGCTGCGCATGCCCGCAGCCCCCGGCACGGCGTGAGCACGTCTCGGCCGGAGGATGCGGAGGGCGCGGCCGACAGTGCCCCCGCGCAGCAGTACGCGCCGCCTCCGGCGCCCGACGCCGCGCAGAGCCTCGGAGCAGCGCTCGGCGGGGCTGCACAGCGCCTGGGCATCGATCCGAACTCGGGAGCGAGCACCGGGCGTGTCGTGTGGACCGCGATGGGCGGGTGGCGCGGTGTCCTGGAATCCGTTCTGCCCAGTGCCGCGTTCCTCATCATCTACACCCTGCGACCGGATCCGCTCTGGCTGTCGCTGGTCGTGTCGGTCGGGCTCGCCGCCATCTTCTCGGTGATCCGTCTGTTGCAGCGCTCGCCCGCCGCCTCGGCGCTCGGGGGACTCGTCGCGGTCGCGGTCGCCGCCGGGCTCGCGCTGTGGACCGGCCGCGGCCAGGACAACTTCGTCCCCGGCTTCTTCACCAACGCCGTCTACGGCACCGTGCTGCTCGTCTCGGCGCTCGTCGGATGGGCGCTCATCGGGCTCGCTGCGGGCTTCCTGATGGGAGATGTGCGCGGCTGGCGGACCGACAAGCGCAAGCGTCGCGCGTTCTTCTGGATCACGATCACCTGGGCCGCGCTGTTCTATGCGCGACTGGGCGTCCAGCTGCCGCTGTACTTCTCCGGTAACGTGCAGGCGCTCGGCACGCTGAAGCTCGTGATGGGGCTGCCGTTGTTCGCCCCGATGGTCGCGGTCACGTGGCTGCTGGTGCGCGCGCTGTACCCGCCGAAGCAGGGCGCCGACACGCGTCAGGAGTGAGTCCTCGCGCCGTTCGCCGTGCTAGATTTATCTTGACGTCAAGATAAATCGACACCTTTCGCTCGCCTCTCCGCGAGAGCAGACTGGTAAGGCCCGCCTTGCTAGCCGCGCGGGGGAGCGGGCGAGCAAGATGGAGTCGCCTGTCGCTTCCATCCGAACAGAAGGAGACGGATCCGTGTCCACGGTGAACAGCTTCGGTGCCAAGAGCACCCTGACGGTCGGCAGCACCGACTACGAGATCTTCCGGATCGACACGGTCGAAGGTTTCGAGAAGCTCCCGTTCAGCCTCAAGGTCCTCCTGGAGAACCTGCTTCGCACCGAGGACGGCGCGAACGTGACGAAGGCCCAGATCGAGGCTCTCGGCTCCTGGGACCCGGCGGCGCAGCCCGACACGGAGATCCAGTTCACGCCGGCGCGCGTCGTCATGCAGGACTTCACCGGCGTGCCCTGCATCGTCGACCTCGCCACCATGCGCGAGGCCGTGACGGCGCTCGGCGGCGACCCGAACAAGATCAACCCGCTCTCGCCTGCCGAGATGGTCATCGACCACTCCGTGATCGCCGACCTGTTCGGCCGCCCCGACGCGATCGAGCGCAACGTCGAGATCGAGTACGAGCGCAACGGCGAGCGCTACCAGTTCCTGCGCTGGGGCCAGACCGCGTTCGACGACTTCAAGGTCGTCCCCCCGGGCACCGGAATCGTGCACCAGGTCAACATCGAGCACCTGGCGAAGGTCATCTACGACCGTTCCGTCGACGGCGTGCTGCGCGCCTACCCCGACACGTGCGTCGGCACCGACTCGCACACGACCATGGTCAACGGCCTCGGCGTGCTGGGCTGGGGCGTCGGCGGCATCGAGGCCGAGGCCGCGATGCTCGGTCAGCCCGTGTCGATGCTCATCCCGCGCGTCGTCGGCTTCAAGCTGACCGGCGAGATCCCGGCCGGCGTCACCGCGACCGACGTCGTGCTGACGATCACCGACATCCTCCGCAAGCACGGAGTGGTCGGCAAGTTCGTCGAGTTCTACGGCGCCGGAGTGGCCTCCGTGCCGCTCGCCAACCGTGCCACGATCGGCAACATGTCGCCCGAGTTCGGCTCGACGGCCGCGATCTTCCCGATCGACGACGTCACGCTCGACTACCTGCGCCTGACCGGCCGCGACGAGCAGGCGGTTGCCCTCGTCGAGGCGTATGCCAAGGAACAGAAGCTCTGGCATGACGCCGCGCACGAGCCGCAGTTCAGCGAGTACCTCGAGCTCGACCTCTCGACGGTCGTTCCGTCGATCGCCGGCCCGAAGCGCCCGCAGGACCGGATCCTGCTGTCCGAGTCGAAGGCGCAGTTCGAGAAGGACATCCTGAACTACGTCACCGGCCCGATCGACATCAACGACTCCGGATCCTTCCCGGCTTCGGATCCTGGATCCGTCCCCGGTGAAGAGGTCGAGACCAACGAGATCCCGACGCTCTCCTCCGGCTCCCCGAAGGCCGCCTCCAAGCCGGTCAAGGTGAAGACCCCGGACGGGCAGAAGTACATCCTCGACAACGGGGCTGTCACGCTCGCGGCGATCACCTCGTGCACCAACACGTCGAACCCGTCGGTCATGATCGCCGCCGGGCTTCTCGCCCGCAAGGCGCGCGAGAGGGGCCTGAAGCAGAAGCCGTGGGTGAAGACCACGCTCGGCCCTGGCTCCAAGGTCGTCACCGACTACTACGAGAAGTCCGGTCTCGACAAGGACCTCGAGGGCCTCGGCTTCTACACGGTCGGCTACGGCTGCACGATCTGCATCGGCAACTCGGGTCCGCTGATCGACGAGGTGTCCGCCGCGATCAACGAGCACGATCTCGCGGTCACCGCTGTGCTCTCCGGAAACCGCAACTTCGAGGGCCGGATCAGCCCCGACGTCAAGATGAACTACCTCGCCAGCCCTCCGCTGGTGGTGGCCTATGCACTGGCCGGATCGATGAACTTCGACTTCGACACCCAGGCGCTCGGCACCGACCCCGAGGGCAACGACGTGTTCCTCAAGGACGTCTGGCCCGACCCCGCCGAGGTGCAGGAGATCGTCGACTCGGCGATCTCGCGTGACCAGTTCATCAAGCAGTACGCCACCGTCTTCGACGGCGACGAGCGCTGGACGAGCCTGCCGACCCCGACCGGCCCCATTTTCGAATGGGACGCCGACTCGACCTACGTGCGCAAGGCGCCGTACTTCGACGGCATGCAGGCGACCCCGGCTCCCGTCACCGATATCTCCGGCGCCCGCGTGCTGGCGACGCTCGGCGACTCGGTCACGACCGACCACATCTCACCGGCCGGCAACATCAAGGCCGGTACGCCCGCGGCCCAGTACCTCACGGAGCACGGCGTCGCGCAGAAGGACTTCAACTCCTTCGGCTCCCGTCGTGGCAACCACGAGGTGATGATCCGCGGCACGTTCGCGAACATCCGCCTGAAGAACGCGCTCGTCAAGGCCGTCAACGACGGCCAGCAGATCGAGGGCGGCTTCACCCGCGACTTCACCCAGGCCGGTGGTCCGCAGGCGTACATCTTCGACGCCTCGACGAACTACGAGGAGCAGGGCACCCCGCTGGTGATCTTCGGCGGCAAGGAGTACGGATCCGGATCCTCCCGCGACTGGGCGGCGAAGGGCACCAACCTCCTCGGCGTCAAGGCGGTCATCACCGAGAGCTTCGAGCGGATCCACCGCTCGAACCTGATCGGAATGGGCGTCGTCCCGCTGCAGTTCCCCGCGGGCGAGTCGTGGGAGTCGCTCGGCCTCGACGGCACCGAGATCGTCTCGATCGCGGGCCTGGAGGAGCTGAACAACGGCACCACCCCGAAGACGGTCAAGGTCACCGCGATCCCGAGCGAGTTCTCGCCCGAGGGCAAGCAGCCGATCGAGTTCGACGCGGTCGTCCGCATCGACACCCCCGGTGAGGCCGACTACTACCGCAACGGCGGGATCCTGCAGTACGTGCTGCGCTCGCTGGTCTGATCAGCACGCACCACACGGGGCCGGTTCCTTTGGGAACCGGCCCCGTGGCGTGTGTCGGACGAGTCGTGCGGCCGTTACGCCTGCACGAGGTTGGCCCACGCGGCGGTGCGACGTCTGCACGACCCTGCGACGCCTGCACGACGTGAACGCCCGAACGATCGTGCATCCGTAGCCGAATCGTGCAGACGTACCGGCCGCGCCCGGTCAGTTCTTCTTCGGTGGGAGCGGCGGTGGTGGGTCATCCGGGGCGAGTTCCGTCGCGATCTGCCGGAACAGCCGGTCGCTCGAGTTGTCGTAGATGCCGTCAGCGTCGAACGCGCCGGGCAGGAAGGTCGTGGCCACCGCGACCGCCATCTTCTTCGAGGGCAGATACGCCTCGGTGGCACTGTACCCGCTGAGCAGCGGATTCTGCAGCTGCCAGGATCCGGATCGCACCACCCCGAGTCCGTAGTTGTAGCCGTTCACCTGGGTGAAGCACGACCCGGCGCAGGAGGGCAGCGGCGTCCCGAAGCCGATGAGCTTCGAGTCGGTCATCTCATGGAAGCTCTTCGAGGAGAGCAGCTTGCCGGTGCCGACGGCGACCGCGGTCGTCGCCATGTCGGTGATCGTGGTCGTCTCCGCCGCGCCGATCGGGGTGCCCCAGGCGGGGTTCCAGAAGGTCGATTCCTCCGTGAAGGGCATCGACGGCGGGACACCCAGGGCCACGCGGCGTTCAGAGCTGAAGGCGTGCAGCACCGGCTCGGGCACGGTGGCGGTACCGTAAGCCGCGGTCTGGGTCAGGCCCATCGGGCCGAGCACCTTCTTCTGCAGCAGCTGGTCGAGCGGGGCGCCGCCGATCATCGAGAGGATGTGGCCGAGGATCATGAAGTTGGTGTGCGCGTAGCTCCAGTTGGTGCCGGGTTCGAACTGAAGGGGGCGATTGAACGCGTCCTTCAAGCGCTCCTCGAACGTGAACTCATGGAACGGGTCGGCGTTGTACGCGGCGGTCCACTCCGGATCCGTCTCGAAGTCGGGGTAGCCCGTGGTCTGGTTCGTCAGCATCTTGAGCGTGACCTTGTTCGCCTCGGGCAGGCTCGGCATCCACTTGTCGACCGTGTCGTCGAGGGTGATCTTGCCCTCGTCGACGTACTCCAGGAGCAGCGTGGAGACGTACTCGAACGCCACGGCACCGTTGCGGAAGTGCATATCGGTGGTGGCGGGGACCCCGGTCATCGAGTCTCCGTACGCCTTCATCGCCACCACCTTGTCACCCACCGTGACCCGTACGATCACGGCTTTGAGGCTGTCGGTCTTCATCGCGTCACGGACGATCGCGTCGACGCGTTCGTTCGACACGGTCGGAGGCGTAGCTGATCCGGTCGCGGCGGGAACGGCCGCGCCGGCCGGACGCCAGATGATCCAGCCGATGGCCACGACGAGTGCGATGACGGCTGCGCCCGCGACGATCAGCGCCGTTCGCCGTCCGGGTGCGGTGCGGGATGCCGGTGTCTGCGCGCTCACGTTCGTCCTCTCGGATCCAGAATCGCGGAATGCCCGAGTGCACCGGCGGACGGGTCGGGTCCGCCTGTCCTCCGGTGCACGGAGACGATTGCTCGCATCCCCGTGCTCGTCTGTCGCTGAGCATAGACCTGTGCTCGTTCCGCGATCAACGGGCTCGTGCCGCTCCGGCCGGCGCACTTGCCGTCTCGGCTAAGAGCTGCAGACGCCACGCCGTTCCCGTGGCGCAGATCAGAAAAAAGAATGCGACGCCGTCGAGGATCTCGATCCCGAGAAGATGAATGAGCGGCGAGAGGAGCGTCCCGATGACCAGCGGAAACCCCCACCGGGGGAGGCCGCCCCGCGCACGGAGCACATGAACAAGACCCACGAGCGTGATGGCGCCGACGCCACGGACGCTCCATCCGATGACGCTCTCCCACGAATCGATGTCCGACGCTGCGATCCCCTCGCCGAGCGGCGGGAATCGGAGAAGGGTGAGGAGCGCATCGGTGACGAAGAGCGCACAGGAGGCTGCCGCGCCCGCGATCGTCGCCCAGGCTAGGCGCCTTCCTGGTCCGCTCTGCGCCTGCGCCGCGACGAGCACGATCGAACTCACACCGACGGCGAGCAGGACAACCAATCGGGTCGACGTCACAACGCCCCACGTGGCGATCAACGGATCCCCGAGCCCGCCGATCCCGGCCATCGTCGGTGCAAACGACCCGACTGCGGCGCCGATGACCAAGGCGAGGAGGAGCCCGGCGGTGACGGCGAACGGTGAGAATTCGAGCACACGAGCCGCACGCAAGGCCGAGCGGGAGGAAGTTCGACGATCCTTGTGCTGCACTTCAACCCCCGGGGTGTCGCCGTCATGACGGCCGAGTGTGCGTTCTCCTCAAGGTTAGTGAGCAGCTGGCCGGCACCGGTCCTCGGTGCGCTCGACCTCAGGACGACTCGCCGACGTACCTCGAGGACGGGCGGAGGATCTTGCCGTCCTGCACCTGCTCGCGGGCATGCGCGCCCCAGCCGATCAGACGCGCCGAGGCGAACGTCGGCGTGAACAGCTCCCGGGGGATCCCGCACGCCTCCATGACGACCGCGGCGTAGAGCTCGACGTTGGTGCGCAGGGCGCGGCCGGGCTTGAGTTCGTCCAACACGCGCAGCACCGTCTGCTCGACCGTCACCGCAAGATCGACGCGGTCCGAGGCGAGTCCGTCGGTGCGCAGCTGCTGGGCGACGCCGCGCAGCAGACGGGATCGGGGATCCTCGGTGCGATAGACCGCGTGACCGAAGCCCATGATCCGCCCGCCGTCCTGGACGCGCTCGCGCACCCATGCCTCGGCGCGCTGCGGGGTGGCGATCTCGTCCAGCATGTCCAGCGTGCGTGCGGGTGCGCCCCCGTGCAGCGGCCCCGACAGCGCGCCGAGCGCGCCGCCGACGCACGAGGCGAGATCGGCGCCGGTGGACGCGATCACCCGCGCCGTGAACGTCGAGGCGTTGAAGCCGTGATCGATCGCCGCGGTCAGGTACGTGCCAAGGGCGGTGGCGAAACGGGCGTCGGGCGCGGCGCCCGTGAGCATGCGCAGGTAGTCGGAGACGGGGTCGAGATCGGCGTCCGGCGTGATCGGGTCCTGCCCCTGGCTCCACCGATGCATCGCGGCGATCAAGGATGGCGCGACGGCCGCGAGCCGGATCGCGTCTTCGACGCGCTCCTCGTCAGCCTCGTCGTAGAGAGCGCGCCTTCCGTCGGCGGCGGAGACGAGCGCGAGCCCGGTCCGCAGCTGGGCCATGGGATCGAGCCCCGAAGCGGCGATCGCCGACAGCGGTCCGTGCAGGTTCTCCGGGATCGCCCGCGCGGCAGCCGTGCGGGCTCGGAAGCTGGCGGATTCGGTTTCGTTTTGAGGAAGCGTGCCGAGCGCGACAAGGCTCCAGGCGTCCTCGAATCGCGCGGCGGCGGCCAGATCCACCCCTGATACGCCCCGGTAGTGGAAGTACCCCTCCTCGCCGCGCACGTCGCCGATCGCGGTCTCCGCGACGACGACGTTGGTGAGCCCTCGTGGCACCTCGATGAGATGCGTGTCGTTGCGATCGATGGTRATGGCCATGTCGGCTCCTCTCTGGCGAGTCGCGGATGGCGGCTCTTCGCTCACAATGCTTAATGGATCCGACTATCGTCAATGTTGATCGAATCAATGAGAGGAGGCGGAGGTGGACTCGCTCACGGCGGCGCAGACCGCGGCGCGCCTCGGCGTGCGGACCGAGACGCTCTACGCCTATGTCTCGCGGGGCCTGATCGCACGAGAACGCGGGGCGCACGGCTCTCTGTTCGACCCCCTCGAAGTCGAGCGCTTCGCCCGTACCCGCCGCAGGGTGACCTCGCCCTCTCATGGCGCGGCACGCCCGGCCGGAGCCGACGGGAGCCCGCTCGCGGTGATCGACACCGACATCGCCCTGATCGAGGATGGCGAGCTCTGGATCCGCGGGGTGCCGATCGATGAGCTGGTCGCGGAGGAGGGCGAGGCGCCGCGGTTCGATACGGTCGTGCGCTGGCTCTTCGCGCGCACGGATCTGCCGCAGCGGGACGCTCTTCCGCTCGAGGGGCCTGGAAACGCAGCGGCGAGTCGGGTGCTCGCTGCGCTTCCGCCCGGTGCGGGAGCGTTCAGCCGCCTCCTCGCCGCGATTGCTGCCCTCGCGGCGGAGGACCCCGAGCGCTACGATCTCCGCGCGGAGACGGTGGCCCGGGTCGCGACCCGGCTCGTCGCCGGGCTCGTGGATGCGCTCCCGCTGCTCGGCGCCGAGAAGGGCGGGGTCGAGGGGGCGACGTCGGCGGCCGACATCCCTGTCCCGTTTGCTGCTGCGCGGCTCTGGCCCCGTCTCACGGCGCTTCCGGCGACGCCCGCCCGCGTGCGGGTACTGGACGCCGCGCTCGTGGTCCTCGTCGATCACGACATGGCCGCGTCGACGCTCGCGGCGCGGGCCGCGGCGTCCGCGCGTGCGCATCCGTACGCCGTCGTGGCAGCCGGGTTCGGTGCGCTCGACTCCGCCTTGCACGGCGCGGTGAGCGCCGCCGTGTACTCCCTCCTGCGACGGGTGCAGGACGGCGCGGATCCCGCGGCGGCGGTGGCGGCCGCGACGCGTCTCGGAGGAGCGGGGATCCCCGGATTCGGGCAATTGCTGTACCCGGAAGGCGATCCGCGGGCGCGGCTGCTGCTGCGACTGATGCGGGAGACGGCGGATCCGCAGGCGGAGGCGGCGCTGCGTGTGGCAGAGCAGGTCGCCGCCGTCGTGCACGCGCGGACCGGTCTTCACCCCACCGTCGATCTGGCGCTGGCCGTGATGGCGCTGGCGTGGGAGATGCCGGCCGACGCGGGGGAGACGGTATTCGCCGTCGCGCGCTCTGCGGGTTGGTGCGCGCACGCGCAGGACGAGTACGGGCGGGCCCCGCTGCGGTTGCGGCCGATCGGTCACTACGTCGGCCCGGATGCGGCGGATCTCCAGCGGCCTGGGAGCAATGCTCGGTAGGCTGGATCGGTGCTGCGGGCTCCGGCTTGCCGCTCACTATTGGCTTCAGGAGGCAGACACGGTGGCGATCCTTCCCGGTATTTCCGGTCCCCGCGACCTCGATCGGCTCACCCCCGAACAGCTCGTCGAGCTGGCTGCGGAGGTCCGATCGTTCCTGATCGAGAACGTCGCCCGCACCGGTGGACACCTGGGGCCGAACCTCGGGGTCGTGGAGCTCACGATCGCCCTGCACCGGGTGTTCTCCTCACCGGCCGACCCGATCATCTTCGACACCGGGCATCAGTCGTACGTGCACAAGCTGCTCACCGGGCGTCAGGACTTCTCCGCGCTGCGTTCGCGCGGGGGACTGGCCGGCTACCCCCAGCGCTCGGAGAGCCCGCACGACGTCGTCGAGTCCTCTCATGCCTCGAGCTCGCTGAGCTGGGCAGATGGCATCTCCCGGGCCTTCACGGCGACGGGGCGGGAGGATCGTCACGTCATCGCGGTCGTCGGCGACGGGGCGCTGACCGGGGGCATGACCTGGGAGGCGCTCAACAACATCTCCGACGACAACGAGCGCAACCTCGTGATCGTCGTCAACGACAACGGTCGCTCCTACGCGCCCACGATCGGCGGCATGGCGCGGTACATGAACCGGGTGCGTACGGCGGGCGTGTACCGCGACCTGCATCGCAAGTCCGATCGTTTCTTCCGGGCCTTCGGACCCGTGGGCCGCGCCTTCTACCGGGGCGTCCGCGGCGGCACGCACGGGTTCCTCTCGCGCTTCTCGAACAACGAGGAGCTGTACTCCAACCTCGACATCAAGTACCTGGGCCCGGTCGACGGCCATGACATCCCGTCGCTCATGGAAGCGCTGCAGCTCGCGAAGGACTATGGCGCCCCGGTCATCGTGCACGTCATCACCGAGAAGGGCCGCGGCTATCAGCCCGCGCTCGATGACGAGGCCGACCAGTTCCATGCGGTCAACAAGATCGACCCGAAGACGGGAACGCCCCTCTCCGCGAGCGGCACAGGATGGACCGACGTGTTCGCGGACGCGCTCGTCGACATCGGCGCGCGCACGCCCCACGTGATCGCGATGACCGCGGCGATGCTACGGCCCACAGGGCTCGCCCCGTTCGCCGAGCGGTTCCCCGACCGCGTCTACGACGTCGGCATCGCGGAGCAGCATGCGGTGACCTCCGCTGCGGGGCTCGCCTACGGCGGCCTGCACCCGGTGGTCGCGCTGTACGCGACGTTCATGGGCCGGGCGTTCGACCAGGTGCTGATGGACGTCGGTCTGCACCGCGCCGGCGTGACGTTCGTGCTGGACCGGGCGGGAGTCACCGGTCCCGACGGCCCGAGTCACCATGGCCTGTGGGACCTGTCCATGCTGCAGATCGTGCCGGGGATCCGCATCGCCGCCCCCCGCGACGCCGAGCGCCTGCGCGAGGAGCTGGAAGAGGCCGTCGCCGTCGACGACGCGCCCACCGTGATCCGCTATCCGAAGGGTGCCGTTGCTCCGGAGATCCCGGCGATCGAGCGCCTGCACGACGGTGTGGATGTGCTGTCCCGCGGCGAGGGCGAAGACGTGCTGCTCATCGGCATCGGGCCGTTCGCGGGTCTCGCGCTCGATGTGGCGGACAGGCTCAAGGCGCAGGGAATCGGCGCGACCGTGATCGACCCCCGCTGGGCGATCCCGGTGCAGCCGTCCGTGGTCGAGCTCGCCGCGCGGCACCGCCTGGTCATCACGCTCGAGGACGGCATTCGCGTGGGCGGCGTCGGCACGCGCGTGCGTCAGGTCCTCCGCGAGGCGGGCATCGACACGGCTGTCGACGAACTGGGCCTGCCGGACGAGTACATCGATCACGCGAGCCGCGAGCAGATCCTCGAGGACGCCGGGCTCACCGCCGGCAAGATCGCGCAGGACGTGGTCGCGCAGGTGCTCGGCACCCGTGTCCCGATCGCGCGTCCGACCGGCGAGGTGCCGCTGCACACGGGCACCGTGGAGATCGTGACCGGCGCCCGTGCGGAGAGCGGCGCGGAGGAGCGCCGGCGGCTCTGAGGTGATCTGGGGTCAGAAGCGATCCACCGAGTGACGAGGTTCCGAGTCCGTCGTCGACGCGCCATCCGGGAATCTCCACGCGCATCGTGACGAGATGCCGCGGTCGGTGTTCACCGCGCGCGCCGCGGTGAGTCTCCACGCGATCGGGAACGCGATGGCACCCGCCAAGGCGCTGCCCAGAACCACGGGCAGAGAGAGCGCGAACAATCCGACGATCCCGAGGGCAGCGAATGCGCCCAGGGAACCCGCGGCGCCGACGGCGAGACCAAGGAGAGCGTTGACGGCGATGTGTGCGGCGGGGTGGGCAACCCGCTCCCATGCCCTGTTGAGCCCATACGCAGGGAACACAAAGAGGAGGAAGGTGGGGATGCTGGCGACGGCGCCAACGAGCGCGAGCATGACCGCTCCAACGAGGCGGGACGAGACGTCCAGCGTCGAGCACGACGGGGAGGGAGTAAAGGTCGGACAGCCGACGGTGCTCAGCGTCGCGAACAGCAGTCCCGGCAGCAGCAGGAGACTCAGCCCCCACGCGAGCATTGCGCCGCGGACGAACTCCTCCGTCCTGAACGCCATCGGCCTCGTCGGCGTGCGCGGCGAAACAGCCGCCTCCTCGCTCATGGCTGCACGTCCGCGATCTGGTCGAGAAGATCGCGGGTGACACCGCGCACGCCCGGAACGCGCAGGAACGGCAGCGCGACGGCGAACAGCCGGAGACCCGTGTCCAGGAGTCGCGTGGTCTTCGCCTGCTCGGGGGACTCGTCGTAGGTCCATCGCAGGATCAGGGCCAGGTACATCGGGAAGATCGCGGCGGGCAGGCGTTCGACGATGTCATCGGGGACGCGATGCGAGGCCCCGTCGACGACCTCGCGGAGCAGGCCGATCGTCATGTCGCGGGCGGGGGACGACTCCACCGAGAGCGGGTTGATCGGGGAATCGGGGGAGACCATCGCGCTGAGGAAGCCCGGCGCGACGGCGCGATACGCGCCGACCGTCTCCAGGCCGGTGTCGAAGAACACCCGCAGGCGGTCCACAAGGCCGGTCACGCCGACGAGTCGCGGACGTGCGGCGGCGCCGTGATCCCGCTGCTGCTGGTCGTAGAGCTCCTGGACCAGGTGCTCCTTGGAGGGGAAGTAGTAGTACGCGTTCCCGACCGAGACGCCGGCCTCTTTGGCGATCAGGCGGATCGTGGTGTCGGGGTAGCCGCGCTCCACGAATGAGGCCATGGCGGCCGCGCGGATCCGCGCTCTCGTCGCCTCGGCCTTCGGAGTGAGCGGCTTCGCGGGGGTGTCCGACTCTGAACTGAACATGTTCAAAGACTAGCGCAAGGCGCGACCTTCGTCCATCGAGACGCCCGTGGCTGGCGTCCGGATTGACTCAGGCGGGATCCGCGAGCGTCTCTGCGACGAGCTGCGCGACCGCGGCTTCGGCGCACGAGCGGTCGTCGTCCACGAGTCCGATGCGTGTGCGCCGGTCCAGCACGTCGCCGGCGGTCAGCGCGCCCTCGGCGCGCACCGCGAACTCAACCTCGGCGCGCGTGACGTCGATGCCGTCCGCGATGGGTTCTCGTGGCGCCGCACAGCGGGCGCGGGCCAGTACCTGCCCCGCCTCGGCTCCATAGCGCCAATCCAGGGCGCTCGCGGGTCGGCAAGGCGCGGCGACTGCTCCGACCAGAGGCAGGGCGGCAGTGCGGCACGGCGCGGCGGGCAGGCTCGCGAGCACGACAGCGCGATCCACCGCGTCCTCCGCCATACGGCGATACGTGGTGAGCTTGCCGCCCAGGACGTTCACGAAGCCGCCCTCGGAGACAGCCACGAGGTGTCGCCGGGAGATGTCTGCGGTGGAGGTCCCGCCCGTGTCGACGAGAGGTCGAAGCCCGGCGTACGCGCCGCGCACCTGGTCGCGACGGATCGGCGTGCGCAGTGCGCGGTTGAGGACCTCGAGGAGGAACGCGATCTCCGGCTCTGTGGGGGCGGCGACCGAGGGCACAGGACCTGGCGCGTCCTCGTCCGTGAGACCCACGACGACGCGGCCGAGCTGCTGCGGCAGAGCGAAGATGAACCGGCTGATGGATCCGGGATGCGGGACGGTGAGCGCTGCGGTCGGGTCGCCGAGTGCAGCGGCGTCGAGCACGAGGTGCGTGCCGCGGCTCGGGCGCATACGGATGGAGTCGTCGAGCGCTCCGGCCCAGACGCCCGTGGCGTTCACGACGGTGCGAGCGCGGATGTCGAAGCGCTCCCCGGTGAGCGCGTCCTCGACGGATGCGCCATCGTGACGCAGCCCGAGCGCGCGCACCCGGGTGAGGATCCGTGCGCCGTGTGCTGCGGCCGTCCGAGCCACGGCGACGACGAGCCTGGCGTCGTCGACGAGCTGCCCGTCGGCTGCGAGCACGGCGCCTCGCAATCGTTCGGTCTGCAGGGACGGCACCAGCCGTGCGGCGGTGCGCGCGGTGATCAGGCGGGGCGCGGGCAGCACGGCATGCGGGGTGCGAGCCCGCAACCGCAGCAGATCACCGAGGGCGAACCCCACCGTGCCGGTGGCGCGCTGAGTCACCGTGACGGCGGGGGAGAAGGGGAGTAGCTGCGCCATCGGCCGGATGAGATGTGGCGCGATCCGGGTCATCAGCAGGTGACGCTCGAACGCGCTCTCCCGTGCCGTGGCGACATCCCCGGTCGCGAGATAGCGCAGCCCACCATGCACGAGCTTCGAGCTGAAGCGGCTCGTGCCGAAGGCGAGGTCCTCCGCCTCGATGAGCGCGACCGACAGCCCGCGGCTCGCGGCATCCAGTGCCACTCCGGCGCCGGTGATCCCGCCGCCGACGACCAGCAGGTCGACCTGGTCCTCGGCGGAGCGGGGCAGCTCCCGGCTCCGTTGTGCCGCGTTCAGCCGCGATGATGCGCTCATGGCCTCAGCAGGCCTTCGAGTCCCGCGCGCAGTTCGCGGTCGAACGAGAGCTCGTCGATCAGGTCGCTCACCGTCCCGTGCGAGAGGAGTGCCGACTGGGCGAGGAGCAGGAGCATCACGGCCATCGACTGTGGGTCGTCTTGGCGCACGGAGCCGTCGTGCTGGGCGGCGCGGATCGCGGCGGCGAGCCAGCCGAGGATGGCGCGCTGGCTGGATCCCACGCGCTCCAGGGTGTAGCGGGTGAACGCCTCCGGCTCCTCCGTCAGGAGGTGGCGGTAGACCGGGTCTTCGCGGAACAGCGCCGAGAACCGCAGGATGTCGTCGACGATCGCTCCGCGTGTCGTCGCCGGCTCGGGGAATCGGTCGAGGATGACCATCACGCGGCGCAGGAGCGCCGCGCGGACAACATCGTCCGCGTCGGTCCAGCTCCGGTAGATGGTCGGGCGACTCACGCCGGCGCGGCGGGCGAGCTCGGCGATGGTGACGCCTCGGACCCCACGGGTCGCGACCAGCGCGTCGGCAGCATCGAGGATCCTGGTCTGCGTTGCATCCCAGGCGGGCAGAGTGAGATCCGAAACAGCTTGACGTTTTGTCATGATCTGTCACACTGTAACGCATGAGTCACGAGAGCGGCAGAGGCGCCGACGATCCCATCGAGGTGGCGCCGATGCGCTGGAACGGCTGGGGAGATCCCGAGAAGGCTGAAGAACTGCCGTTCGCCGTGCGGTCGCTGCTGCCGCTCCTGCTCGGGCGTATCCGCCGCCCCTCGCGCGTCGTCGCCCTCGCCGACGTGCGGCTGAGCCCGTCCGCCTTCAGCTCGGAAGATGCAGCCGATTTCGCCGCGGTCCTCGGACGCGACAACGTGCGGACGGATGCGGAGTCCCGTATCCGGCACGCCGGAGGTCGCTCCACACCCGACCTGCTGCGCCGCCGTGAAGAGGACCAGGCCGCGCCCGACGCGGTGCTGCGACCCGCCGACCATGACGCGGTTGTGGACTGCTTGCGCCTGGCTGCGGCGCGCGACATCGCCGTGGTCCCGTTCGGCGGAGGCACGAGCGTGGTCGGCGCCCTCGACCCCGAGCGCGGGGGTCATCGCGCTGTCGTCAGCCTGGATCTCGGTCGCATGACGGGCCTGCTCGGCTATGACGCCGTCAGCGCGGAGGCGGTGCTGGCCGCCGGGACCACGGGTCCCGAGGCCGAACGGCTGCTCGCGTCGCACGGCATGGAGCTCGGCCACTATCCGCAGAGCTTCCGCTACGCGACCATCGGCGGCTTCGCCGCCGCCCGGTCCTCGGGACAGAACTCGGCCGGCTACGGGCGGTTCGACACGATGGTCACCGGGATCCGGGTCGCGACGCCGACCGGTGACGTCGAACTGGGGCGATCGCCGGGCAGTGCTGCGGGTCCTGATCTCGTGCGCCTGTTCCTCGGCTCCGAGGGCATCTACGGCGTCATCACCGAGGTACGTGTGCGCGTGCATCCTGTGCCGGCCGAGCGCGTGATGGAATCGTGGGCGTTCCCCGACTTCGCGGCCGGTGCGTCCGCGTTGCGGGCCGTGGCGCAGCACGGCGGCGGTCCCACGGTGATCCGCCTGTCGGATGAGGCCGAGACGAGTGTGAGCCTCGCCCAGGTCGGAAAGATCGGCAAGGCTCTCGCGAAAGGCGCGAGCGCGGTCACCGTATTCGAAGGGGACGACGTCGCCGCCCGCCGGGCGCGCACTGCGGCACTGTTACAGGCGGCCGGAGGTACCTCATCGGGCGAGGGCGCCTCGGAGGACTGGCTGCGCACGCGATTCGACGGGCCGTACCTGCGCGATTCCCTGCTCGACGCCGGCGTGTTCTGCGAGACCCTGGAGACCGCGACGATCTGGTCCCGGCTCGAAGGGCTGCGTGCGGCCGTGACGCAGGCGCTCAAGAGCGGGTTCGCCGACGCGGGACGCAAGTCGTTCGTGATGTGCCACGTCTCGCACGTCTACCCGACCGKCGCGTCGCTGTACTTCACCGTGCTGGCGCCGCTCGGTGCCGACGCGCTGGACGCCTGGGACGGGATCAAGCGCCGTGCCGGCGACGCGATCATGGCGGTGGGGGGCACGATCAGTCACCACCACGCGGTGGGGCGCGATCATGCGCCCTGGCTCGGCGAGGAGATCGGCGAGACCGGCGTGCGAATCCTCGCCGCCGTGAAGCGCGAACTCGACCCTGAGGGGATCATGAATCCCGGAGCGGTGCTCGGCGCGGCGACGCCCGTCCCCGTCCGGGCTGCGGGAGCCTGAGACGTGCCGATGATCGCTCTGATCGCGAATCCGCGCTCCGGCAAGGGGCGCGGCGCTGCGGCGGCGGACGCGGCCGCTGCCGCACTGGGAGATGCGGGGGCGGATGTGCGCGTGCACATCGGGGCGTCGGCCGCCGACACGCGGCGGCTCACCGGAGCAGCCCTCGCCGCGCATCCTGACGCGATCGTCGTCGTCGGCGGTGACGGCACGGTGTCGGAGATCCTTCCTGAGATCGCGGGTTCGGAGGTGCCGCTTGTGCTCGTTCCGGCCGGTACTGGAAACGACTTCGCGCGAGCCCTGGGGCTGCCGCGGCGCGACCCCGCGGCCGCCGCACTCCTCGCTCTGCATGGTGTCTGCCGCCGCATCGACGTCGGCGAGATCGTGGCTGACGGGAAGACGACGCCGTTCCTCACGGTCGCAGCGCTCGGTTTCGATGCGAAGGTCAGCGACCGCACCAATCTGCTGCGGTGGCCGCGCGGAGCCGCCCGGTACTACCTCGCGATCCTCATCGAAGTCGTGCGCCTGCGTCCCACCCGGTTCCGGCTGGCCTGCGACGGCGAGGCTCCGCGCGACGCCCCCGGCACCCTCGTCGCCGTGGGCAACACGATCAGTTACGGCGGCGGCATGCCCATCTGTCCTGCGGCGAGTCCCGACGACGGACTGCTGGATGTGGTCCATGTCGCCCCGCTGCGGCGAGCCAGACTGCTGCGCCTGTTCCCGCTCCTGCTGCGGGGGCGTCATCTCGGGCGACCGGAGGTGGCGCACCGGCGTGTCACGGAGATCAGCGTGTCGGCGCCGGACCTCGTGGTCTATGCCGACGGGGAGCGGGTCGCCGAGAAGGAGTGCACGATCCGGGTGCGTCCGGCATCGCTGACCGTGATGGTCCCGAGCGGAGGAACAGTATGAGCGGCTTCGACGAGGACGTCGTCGTGATCGGATCTGGATTCGGCGGTTCGGTCGCCGCGCTCCGGCTCGTCGAGAAGGGGTACCGGGTCCGCGTGTACGAGGCGGGTCGCCGCTTCGAGGACGAGGACTTCGCGAAGACGAACTGGAACGTCCGGCGCTACCTGTGGGCTCCCGCGCTCGGCTGCTTCGGCGTGCAGCGGATCCACCGGCTCCCGCACGTCATGATCCTCGCGGGGGCGGGCGTCGGCGGCGGATCCCTGAACTACGCGAACACGCTCTACCAGCCGGGCACTCCCTTCTTCGACGACCCGCAGTGGGCCGGGATCGCGCCGTGGCAGGAGGAGCTCGCGCCTCACTACGCGACGGCCAAACGCATGCTCGGCGTCGTCGAGCACTATCCGCACACCGGGCCGGTGGAGCGCATCATGGCGGGGGCGGCCGAGGATCTGGGCGTGGGCTCGACCTTCCGCCGGGCGCCCGTCGGGGTGTACTTCGGCGCGCCGGGCGAGACCGTGCCGGATCCGTTCTTCGGCGGCGATGGGCCCGCACGCACCGGCTGCACGCTGTGCGGGAACTGCATGGTGGGCTGTCGGGTCGGGGCGAAGAACACCCTCATGAAGAACTACCTCGCCCTGGCGGAGCGTCGCGGGGCAGTGATCGAGGCTCTGCGCACCGTCGTCGAGGTCCGGGAGCTCGCGGATGGCGGTTTCTCCGTCACCACTCGCCGCAGCGGCGCGTGGGGCGGGGGACGACGGCGCACCGTGACGGCAGAGCACGTCGTGCTCGCCGCAGGTACCTGGGGGAGCCAGCAGCTCCTGCACCGGATGAAGGCATCCGGAGCCCTGCCGCGGATCCCGAATGCGCTGGGCCGGCTCACCCGCACCAACTCCGAGGCGCTGGACGGCTCGGTCTCGACCGCGGTGCCTGCGGCGGCAGGCTTTGCGCACGGCGTGGCCATCACGACCTCGTTCCACGTCGACGAGCGCACTCACGTGGAGAACGTGCGCTACGGGCCCGGATCCAATCTCATGGGTGCCCTCGCGACCGTGCTCGTGCCGGGGGACGTGCCGCTGGGGCGCCGGGTGGGGGCGCTGCTCGGCGCCGTCGTGCGCCATCCGATCCGTCAGTTCCGCCTCGGCACGCTGCGACGCTGGAGCGAGCGGGGCATCATCGCGCTCGTGATGCAGACCGCCGACAACTCGCTCACGCTGTCCCTGCGTCGTCGGTTCGGGCGCGACGTTCTGACGAGCGCCCAGGGCCATGGCGCTCCGAACCCGAGTCATCTGCCCGAGGCGCATCGCGCGGCGGAGGCGATAGCCGCCCGCATGACGCAGGAGACCGGCGTCCCGGCGGAGGCTCGTGGATCCTGGCCCGAGGTCTTCGGTATCCCGCTCACGGCGCATTTCCTCGGTGGGGCGGTGCTCTCGGATGCGCCCGAGCATGGCGTCGTCGATCCGTACCACCGCGTATGGGGCCATCCGGGGCTGTCGGTCGTGGACGGATCGGCCGTCCCGGCGAACCCCGGCGTCAACCCGTCTCTCACGATCACGGCTCTCGCCGAGCGTGCGATGTCGTACTGGCCGCGACAGGGTGAGGCGGATCCGAGACCGGYGCAGTCCTGACGCACGACGAAGGCCGCCTCCCGGGGGAGACGGCCTTCGTCGTGCAGCTCTGTCGTGACGGGATCAGGCGTTCGCGATCCCGCGGATCGTCGGCGTGTGGAACGTCGCGCCGAACACGCGCTCCGAGGCGCCCTCACGGTCGAGGTAGGGCGATGCGCCGCCGTCGATGAACGGCCAGCCCGCGCCGAGGATCAGGCACAGGTCGATGTCCTCGACCTCGGGCACCACGCCCTCGTCGAGCATGAGCTTGATCTCGTGCGCAAGTCCGTCCTGCACGCGGCGGAGGATCTCCGCTGCGGGCGTGGGCGTCGAACCTGCGGCCTGCTTGACGAGCTTGTCCGCGGCCTTGGAGAAGCCGGTGACCCGGCCGCCCTTGTCCTTCTCGACCACCTCCGGCAGGTCCGACAGGGCGTGGAAGTTCTCGTTCGCGTAGAAGCGATCCGGGAACGCGTGCACCATCGTGTCCTGCACGTGTGCGGCGACCTTCCAGCCGACCAGGTCGATGAGCTGGAACGGCCCCATCGGCAGACCGAGCGGCGCGAACGCCTTCTCGACGTCGGCGACGGGCGTGCCTTCGTAGACGGCGCGCGCGGCCTCGCCCATGACCTTGGCGAGCAGGCGGTTCACGACGAAGCCGGGAGCGTCGGCGGTGAGGACCGCGTTCTTTCCCAAGCCCTTCGCGACCACGAACGCGGTCGACAGAGCCGCCTCGGTAGTCGTCGGCGTCTTCACGATCTCGATGAGCGGCATGACCGCGACCGGGTTGAAGAAGTGGAAGCCGACCAGGCGCTCGGGGTGCGCGAGCTTCGAACCGATCTCCTCGACCGAGAGGGACGAGGTGTTGGTCGCGAGGATCGCGTCCTCGGCGACGATCTTCTCGATCTCACCGAAGACGGCCTGCTTGACGCCGACCTCCTCGAACACGGCCTCGATCACGAAGTCGCAGTCCGCGTACAGAGACTTGTCGGTCGTGCCCGTGACCAGGCCGCGCAGCTTGTTGGCGCTGTCCGCGTCGAGCCGGCCCTTCGCCTCGAGCTTGCCGATCTCCTCGTGGATGTAGGCGACGCCCTTGTCGACGCGCGCCTGGTCGAGGTCGGTGATGAGCACCGGCACCTGCAGCTTGCGCACGAACAGTAGCGCGAACTGGCTGGCCATGAGGCCGGCGCCGATGATGCCGACCTTGGTGACCTTCTTGGCGAGAGCCTTGTCGGGTGCGCCGACCGGGCGCTTGGCCCGCTTCTGCACCAGATCGAAGGCGTACATCGACGCGGCGAACTGATCGCCGGTGACGAGGTCGGCGAGCGCCTCGTCCTCGCGGGCGAAGCCGTCCTCGCGGGATCCGCTCTTCGCCTTGTCGAGCAGGTCGAGCGCGACGTACGGCGAACGGGGCACGGTGCCGATCTTCGACTCGAGCATGCCCCGAGCCATCTTGATCGCGATCGGCCACTTGGTGAGGCGCTCGATCTTGCCCGGCTCGTTCTTGCGCTCGACCTTCTTGCCGCCGAGGACCGCGTCGGCCCAGCGCAGCGAATCCTCGAGGAAGTTCGCTGCGGGGAAGATCGCGTCCATCATGCCGAGCTCGAACGCCTGCTGCGGTTTGAGCATGCGGTTCTGCTTGAGCGGGTTGGAGATGACGACCTCGAGCGCGTTCTCGATGCCGATGAGGTTCGGCAGCAGGTAGGCGCCGCCCCAGCCGGGGATGATCCCGAGGAACACCTCGGGCAGGGCGAGGGCCGCTGCCGAGGCGTYGACCGTGCGATACGTCGAGTTCAGTGCGATCTCGACTCCGCCACCGAGCGCCAGTCCGTTCACGAACGCGAAGGACGGAACGCCGAGTGTGCTGAGGGATCCCAGCACCTTGTGCCCGAGCTGCGCGATGAGGCGTGCGTTGTCGCGGGATCCGACTCGGCTGATGTCGGAGAGATCGGCGCCGGCCGCGAGGATGTACTGCTTGCCGGTGATGCCCACGGCGTGGATCTCGCCGGCTGCGGCGCGAGCCCGGAGGCCGGCGAGCGTCTCGCCGAGCTCCGTGAGTGTCGCGGGGCCGAGCGTGTTCGGACGGGTGTGGTCGCGACCGTTGTCCAAGGTGACGAGGGCGAGCACCTTGCCCGACGGCAGGCGCACGTCGCGCACGGGGGAGTGCGTGACGACCTCGCCTTCGGTGAGGGCCACGATGGGCGAGAAGTCGATGGCGTCGTAGTTGGTCATCGTGACTTACTTCCTCTTCTTGCCATCGAAATGCGGGTTCTCCCAGATGACCGAGCCGCCCTGGCCCAGGCCCACGCACATCGCGGTGAGACCGTAGCGGACGTCCGGGCGCTCGGCGAACTGCGCCGCGAGCTGGATCATCAGGCGCACGCCACTGGCGGCGAGCGGGTGCCCGAGCGCGATCGCGCCGCCCCACTGGTTGACCCGGGGGTCGTCGTCGGCGATGCCGAAGTGGTCGAGCAGCGAGATGACCTGGATCGCGAACGCCTCATTCAGCTCGAACAGGCCGATGTCGGAGATCGTGAGGCCGGCCTTCTTGAGCGCCTTCTCGGTGGACGGGATCGGACCGATGCCCATGATCTCCGGCTGCACGCCGGCGAACGCGAACGACACCATGCGCATCTTCGGGGCGAGCCCGAGCTCCTTGACCGCGCCGCCGCCTGCCAGCAGCGACATGGTCGCGCCGTCGGTCAGCGGCGAGGAGGTGCCCGCCGTGACGCGGCCGTGCGGACGGAACGGGGTCTTCAGAGCCGCCAGATCCTCCATCGTGGTCTGCGGGCGACGGCCCTCGTCCTCGGAGGCGAGGCCCCAGGCGCCGTCGGCGCCCTTGGTCGCGACCGGCACGAGGTCGGGCTGGATCTTGCCGGCGTCGTACGCGGCCTGCACCTTGTGCTGGCTCAGCATGCCGAAGCGATCAGAGCGCTCCTTGGTGAGATGCGGGAAGCGGTCGAAGATGCGTTCCGCGGTGACGCCCATGTTCAGGGCGCCGGGGTCGACCATCCTCTCCGCGACGAAACGCGGGTTGGGGTCGGCGTTGCCGCCGATGGGGTGGTGGCCCATGTGCTCGACGCCGCCGGCGAGGGCGAAGTCGTACATGCCGACACCGATCGACGCGCCCATCGTGGTGACGCTGGTCATGGCACCGGCGCACATGCGCTCAACAGCCAGGCCGGGCACCGTCTGCGGGAGGCCGGCGAGGATCGCTACCGAGCGACCGAGGGTGAGGCCCTGGTCACCCGTCTGCGACGTCGCCGCGATCGCGACGTCGTCGATCCGGTCCAGCGGGACGTTCGCGTTCCGCTCCATCAGGCCGATCGTGGCCTTGACGGCCAGGTCGTCCGCGCGGGTGTTCCAGTACATGCCCTTCTCGCCGGCGCGCCCGAAGGGGGTTCGCACTCCATCGACGAAGAAGACGTCCGAGATCTCGGCCACTCTGCCTCCAATGTCCGGTCCGCTGTGCGGACAGGGCCTCCAATATCCGGACCGCTGCGCGGAACGGATGATCGCCGGCGTGCAGCTGCGCGCCGGACTTACAGTTTCGCACGTTCCGAGGAACGCGGTTCCCGAATTCGTGAGACCGAGTGTCACCTCGGTCCGTGCATTTCGGGGATGTGCCCTCAGCCTAGGAGCGGTGGGGGTTCCGTGGAGGAATCGGTTGGGCTGAACCTACGAAGCGGTTCCGGGTGCCTCGTCCGTCGTTTGCGCGGCTTCCACAAAAGCATCCGCGATTCGCTGTGCGGTTTCCTCAATCTGCCAGGCTCTGGCGTCGCGCGTGGCGAGAGCGGATCCGATCGTGGCCGCGTTGATCTCGGTGGGCGGCTCCCAGGCGATTCGGCGCAGCGTGTCGGGGGTGAGCAGGTTCTCCGTGGGCATGCCGAGCTCCTCGGCATGAGCTTCGATCACGGCGCGGGCGGCCTTGAGGCGGGCGTCGGCTTCGGGGTTGCGATCGGACCAGGCGCGGGGCGGCGGCGGTGCGTCGCTGGGCACGCGCTCGCGGGGCAGATCCGTGCGCTCTCTGCCTCGCTCGATCGCGGCCCACCACCGGTCCAGCTGGCTCCGGCTGGCACGGCCTGTGAACGCCGACACGGCGGCGAGCGCGCCCTTGTTCTGCGGGTTCGCCTGCACGGCGGCGATGAGGGCGCGGTCCGGCACGAGACGACCGGGGGAGACATCGGATTCGCGGGCGAACTCCTCGCGGGCCTCCCACAGCTCGCGGGCGACAGCGAGGTTCTTCGCACCGCGCACCTGGTGCAGACCGCTCAGGCGCCGCCACGGCTCCTCGCGCGGAGGTTTGGGCAGGCGTACTCGAGTGGCCTCGAACTCCTCGGCCGCGAAGGCGGTCTTGTGGGCCGCCTCGAGCTCCGCCGCGATGAAGTCGCGCACGTCGACCAGATGCAGGACGTCGAGCTCGGCGTATTCGAGCCAGGAGTTCGGCAGCGGTCGGGTCGACCAGTCGGCGGCGGAATGCTCCTTGGCCAGCACGATGCCGAGGGCGCGCTCGACGACGGCGGCGAGGCCGACGCGCTCGTAACCGAGCAGACGCGCCGCGAGCTCGGTGTCGAACACGCTCGCGGGCTCCAGGCCCAACTCGTGCAGCGACGGCAGATCCTGGCTGGCGGCGTGGAAGACCCACTCCTCGGCGCCGATCGCCTCCTGCAAGGGGACGAACGAGCTGATCGAGATCGGATCGAACAGGAACGCGCCGGCGTCGCGGCGGAAGGCCTGCACGAGATAGGCGCGTTGCGAGTAGCGGAAGCCGGAGGCTCGTTCCACGTCGACGGCGACGGGTCCCTGCCCTACGGCGAGCGTCTCGGCCGCTGCGACGAAGTCCTCGTCGTTGTCGATGACGACGTAGTCAGTCACGGATGGTTCTCCTGGCGCCGAACACGGCGATGTCCTCTGAGCCCGGCGGCAGTCCCGCCAGCATTCCGACCAACTCCGCCCATGCCTCGGCATGCGGGGTGAGGGGACCGGTCGGCGACCACGACGCACGGAGTTCGATCTGCGCGCCGTCTCCTTCTGCAGCAAGGCCCCCGAATCCCCTGGAGAGGGTCTTGGTCGAGGTTCCGGATGCGGAGTGATGCGTCGCGCCGCGCGAGCCGAGCGCGTCGATCAGCCAAGACCACGCTACATCGGCGAGCAGCGGATCGGTGCCGATCTCGGGCTCGAGCGGCGCCTGTGCGAAGGCGACGATGCGCCACGGTCCGCCCCAGGCATCCGGCTCGGAAGGATCGTGCAGCAGCACGAACCTTCCGGTGCCGTAGAGGGAGTCGCCGTTCTCGTCGGGGCGCACGTCGGCCGCGAGGGCCAGAGCTTCGGGGGCGAGACCGGACGGCGCCGGAATCTCGTGCACCACGATGTCATCGCGGAATCGCAGCGCCCGCAGCTGCTCGGCGGCATGCGCGAAGACGCCGTCGGGTCCGGGAAGAGCGCTCACGCCGACAGACTAGAGTCAGGAGGCGATGAAGAGTCTCAGGCACGCCGCGACGATCGGCGCGATCGCGCTGGCAGGCGCCGCGGCTCTCGGCGCGGCGATCGGCGGAGCCCTGGTGCTGCGCGTCGCACGCGAGGTGATCACGCCGGTTCCGCGCAAGAACGACACCGACGTGCTGGCCGTCGACACGGGGGCGCAGACGATCGAGCTCGCGCGCACACCGGACACCGAACTTCCTGGGCGTTACGGCCTGTACGTCGAGGGCACCCCCGGCTACGTGAAGCTCGGCGCGGTGCTGCACGCGGACGCGCGCAGCGTGCGCCGCAAGCTCCTGACCCAGATCGATCCCGGTGCGGAAGTGGGACGCAGGGCCGGCTTCAGCGGCTACTACTACCTCGCACCGGGCGAGCTGCACCTGCCATACGAGTCTGTGCTGATCGGGACGCCGGCCGGGCCGTGCCCGGCGTGGCTGTTCCCGGCGGAGTCGACGACCTGGGTGATCCAGGTGCACGGCCGTGGCGCCACCCGTTCCGAGTGCCTGCGCGCCGTCCCCGTGCTGCACGCCGCGGGGCTGCCGGTGCTCGTCACGTCGTACCGCAACGACGGGGAGGGGCCGCGCACGCGCCCCGGTTCCTACGGACTCGGGGCGACGGAGTGGCGCGACGTCGACGCCGCGATCGCGTACGCGCTGCGTCATGGCGCGGAGCGGATCCTGTTCATGGGGTGGTCGATGGGCGGCGCGATCGCGCTGCAGACGCTGGTGACCTCGGACCACGGCGGAGCGGTCGTCGGCATGATCCTGGACTCGCCGGTCGTGGACTGGCGCATGGTGCTCCGCTTCCAGGCGAAGGCGAAGAAGCTGCCGGATCCTCTTCCGCGGCTCGCGATGGACGCTCTGGAGCAGCCATGGTCGGCGCGGCTCAGCGGCGCGGATGAGGCGATCGCCTTCGACGCCCTGGACATGGTCGCCCGCTCCGCCGAACTGGACGTGCCCATTCTGCTGATGCACAGCGATGACGACGGCTTCGTGCCCTCGGACGCCTCCCACGCGCTGGCCCAGGCGCGGCCGGATCTGGTGACCATGCCGCCGTTCACCGGCGCGCGCCACACGAAACTGTGGAACTACGACCAGAACCGCTGGACCGACGCGATCACCGACTGGCTCGATGAGCACGGCTTCGCAGAGGACGGATCCTCGGACTGAAGCACTCCCGTCCGAGCGCTCTGGCGCGTGACGGTCAGGCTACGGCGAGGCGAGCGCGCACCTGACGCTTGGCGCGCATGAGCATGCCGGTCATGCCGGAGATGCGCAGCGGGGAGACGACCCTGGTCAGTCCGATGGACTGGGGGAAGTCGTCCGGGATCGCGAGCACGGCCTCCGGGCTGAGGCCGGCGATACCCTGCGCGAGGATGCTCGCGAAGCCGCGGGTGGTGGGCGCCTCCGCGGGCGCGGTGGCGTGCATCGTCACCGCCCCATCCGTCAGCTCGAGATAGATGTACACCGGGGACTGGCACTCAGCCACGCGCTCGGTCATCTCGGGGTGCGTGGCGACCTCGTCGGAGACGGCGGGCAGCTCGTTCGAGAACTCCAGGAGGAGCTGCAGCCGGTCGGATTCGGGAAGCTCGAGGAACTCGTCCCTGATCTCGGCGAGGGAGTCGGGGAGGACGAAGGCGGGGGTGTCGGACATCCCCGCCATTCTCCCACGTCAGAGCGTTCCGGGCTCCTCGCCCGTGACGATCGGGACGCGCACGGCGCTGCCCCACTCGGTCCAGGAGCCGTCGTAGTTGCGCACGTTCTCGAAGCCGAGCAGGTGCTTCAGCACGAACCACGTGTGCGCGGAGCGCTCGCCGATGCGGCAGTAGGCCACGACGTCGTCGCCGGCCTTGAGTCCCGCGCCGTCGAGGTAGATCGTCTCCAGTTCGGTGCGGGGCTTGAATCCGCCGTCCTCGGCGACCGCCTTGGCCCACGSCACGTTCTGCGCGGTGGGGATGTGGCCGGCGCGCAGTGCGCCTTCCTCGGGATAGGCGGGCGCCGACGTGCGCGAGCCGTTGTACTCCTCGGGCGAGCGCACGTCGATGAGGGGGTTGCCGAGATGCGCGAGAACGTCGTCCTTGTAGGCCCGCAGCACCGAGTCGTCGCGCTCGACGACGGGGTACGCGCTGGCGGCGCGCTCCGGAAGAGCGGTCGTGATCTCGCGGCCCTCGGAGATCCAGCGATCGCGCCCGCCGTCGAGCAGACGCACGTCCTCGTGGCCGAAGAGCGAGAACACCCAGAGCGCATAGGCGGCCCACCAGTTGTTCTTGTCGCCGTAGATGACGACGGTGTCGTCGCGGGAGATGCCCTTGCGGCTGAGGAGCGCCGAGAAGCCAGCGCCATCCACGTAGTCGCGCACGACCGGGTCGTTGAGCTCGGTGTGCCAGTCGACCTTCACCGCGCCGGGGATGTGGCCGGTCTCGTAGAGCAGCACGTCCTCGTCGGACTCCACCACGACCAGGCCTGGTTCGCCCAGGTGTGCGGCGAGCCAGTCGGTGCTGACGAGACGGCCGGGCTCGGCGTACTCGGCGAACGATGCGGACGTGGTGTCGAAGTCGACGGTCACGGGAGGGCTCCCTCGGAGGTGGCGATGCAGGGCGACGATGTCCGTGAACGGCGCGTCGCGCGCGATGACGCGCGGCGAAACCGGTGACGGCGACGGCGTAGGGTTGATCCGTCTCTTCGAGACTAGAACCCCATGCGCCCCTGCGCACCCGCCGGGTAAGACTTCGACACAGGATCCGAATGACCGATCAGGCCGCCACCTCCGGCGTCGTCCACCTCATCGACCGCCAGCCGCAGATGACCGGCACCGAACTGCTGACGGGTCTCGTGCCGCCGCCGCAGTTCGACGGCGCGACGTTCGACACCTACCGCTCGGATCCGGAGTACCCCTCCCAGGAGGAGACCAAGCAGCGTCTCATGGCGTTCGCCACGGGTGCGCAGCAGGTCAAGCGCGGCGGCCTGTTCCGACGCGCGCCGAAGTCTCCCGAGACGAAGCCCGGCGTCTACCTCGACGGTGGTTTCGGCGTGGGCAAGACCCACCTCCTCGCCTCGATCTATCACGCGATGCCCGCACGGCGGAAGTACTTCGGATCCTTCATCGAGTACACGGCTCTCGTCGGCGCGGTCGGCTATCGCAACACCGTCGACCTGCTCCGCGGCTCCGATCTGCTGTGCATCGACGAGTTCGAGCTGGACGATCCGGGCGACACCATGGTGATGACGCGGATGCTCGGCGAGCTCGTCGGTAGCGGCACCAAGCTCGCCGCCACCTCCAACACGCCGCCGAACGCGCTGGGCGAGGGGCGGTTCGCCGCGCAGGACTTCCTCCGGGAGATCCACGCGATGTCGGACAGCTTCGAGACGATCCGCATCGACGGCGTCGACTTCCGCCAGCGCGCGCTGGACGGGCACGCCGTCGCGCTGCCCGCCGAGGACTACGCCGAGCAGATCGCGGCGTTGAGCGCATCCCATCGCATCTCGGACGACGCGTTCGACGACATCATCAAGCACCTCGCGCAGGTGCACCCGTCCCGCTACATCCGCCTCATCGCCGGCGTCGAGGCGTTGGGGATCCGCGACGTGCGGCAGCTCACCGATCAGTCGGAGGCGCTGCGGTTCGTCGCCTTCGTGGACCGGACGTACGACGCGCAGATCCCGGTGCTCGCAACGGGTCGCCCCCTCGACGAGGTGTTCAGCGAGGAGATGCTCGGCGGCGGCTATCGGAAGAAGTACCTGCGCGCCATCTCCCGCCTGAACGCCCTTTCGCACGCCGAACGTCCCACCACAGGCTGAGTGCGACCGCGAAACACGCTGTTCACACAGCGGCGGATCCTGTAACACCCCCGCAACATCCGCCTCGTCCCCGCGAAACACAGCGCCGCCACACTGAAACGCACGACGCGATCAGGTGGAGGCGTACAGCATGGAAGCAACAGGGAACATCTCCTGGGGAGTGACGGCGACGGCGCTGGTGCTGCTCATGACGCCAGGGGTGGCGTTCTTCTACGGCGGCCTCGTCAAGGCGAAGAGCGTCATCAGCATGATGATGATGAGCTTCGGCGCGATCGGACTCGTCGCCGTGCTGTGGATCCTCTTCGGCTCGTCGATGGCGAGCGTGACCTCGCCCACCCAGTTCGCAGGAGACCCGTTCGCCGACTTCGGCCTCGCCTCGCTCGCGAGCGGCAAGGGGTCCAACGTGGCCCTGCTCACGGTCAGCTACGGAGCCACCTTCGCGATCATCACGGTCGCCCTGATCTCCGGCGCCATCGCGGACCGGGCCAAGTTCGGCCCGTGGCTGATCTTCGTCGGCGTCTTCGCGACGGTCGGCTACTTCCCGATCGCCGCCTGGGTCTGGGGCGGCGGCTGGATCATGCACCTCGGCGCGATGCTGTTCGGCGCCGACAGCGGCATCGAATTCATCGACTACGCCGGCGGCACGGCCGTGCACATCAACGCAGGCGCCGCCGCCTTCGCCCTGGCCCTGGTGCTGGGCAAGCGGATCGGGTTCCAGAAGGGGATCCAGAAGCCGCACAACGTGCCGCTCACTCTTCTCGGCGCAGCGCTGCTGTGGTTCGGCTGGTTCGGCTTCAACGCCGGCGCGCAGTGGGCGACGAAGGGCATGGACGGCGTCGGCCTCATCACGATCAACACGTTCGGTGCGGCGGCTGCGGGCATCCTCGGCTGGATCCTCGTGGAGCGGATCCGCGGTGGCAAGGCCACGTCGATCGGAGCGGCCAGCGGAGCGGTCGCGGGTCTCGTGGCCATCACGCCGGCGTGCGCCAACCTGACGCCGGGGTGGGCGCTGCTGCTGGGCGCCCTGACCGGCGCGGTGTGCGCCCTGGCGGTCGAGCTGAAGTTCCGCCTCGGTTTCGACGACTCGCTCGACGTGGTCGGCCTGCACCTGGTCGGCGGCTTCATCGGCACCATCTACCTCGGGTTCTTCGCGACGGGGCAGGGACTGTTCACGGGCGGCGACATCCGGCTGCTCGTGGTGCAGGTGCTGGCGTCGGGCGGGGTGCTGATCTACTCCTTCGTCGTCGCGCTCGCGATCGGATTCGCGATCGAGAAGACCATCGGATTCCGTGTCACCAGTGAGGACGAGATCGCCGGCGTCGACCTCGTGGTGCACGGCGAGGAGGGCTACGCGCTCACCTCCTGAAACCCGCGGGGATGCGGGACAGGCGCGGATAGGGTGTCGTTGTGACCACCAATGGCAACGGCATCCTGTCCGCGCTCTCCGCCGTCGTGGCGGCGATCGCGAAGGCCTTCACGAGTTCGTCCTCCCGTCAGGCCTCTCCGCGTGGGACCGGCGGTCGCGGGGAGCCGAACTCCTCGGCCGGGACTGCGACGCTGGAGCCGACGCCCGGCCATGGCGGCGCGACGGAGACCATCGAGCTGGATCCCCGCTCGGTGCGCGCTCTGCGGGTCGCATACGCACCGCAGCGCGACGGCGCACCGGACGCGGGTGAGATCGTGTGGACCTGGGTGCCCTACGCCGAGCGGGACGGCCGGGGCAAGGACCGGCCCGTGCTCGTGATCGCCACGCAGTCGGCGGAGCGGGTGTACGCGGTCAAGCTCACCAGTAAGTCGCACGACGGGGACCGCGATTTCCTGTCGCTCGGATCCGGCCCCTGGGACGGCCAGGGCCGGGAGAGCTGGGTCGACATCGACCAGCTCTACAGCGTGCACGTCTCGGGCGTGCGCCGTGAGGCGGCCGCCCTGGACCGCGACCGCTTCGAGCGGGTGGCGAGCGTGCTGGAGCGCCGGTTCGGCTGGACCGCGGTCGCCTGAGGGCGGCCTGAGCACGGCTTGGTGCCGAGCGCACGGCTTAGCGACGCAGAGGTCCCGTGCGTTCGGCAGGATCCGGTGCGTTCGGCAGGTTCCTGTGCACCCGGCGCCCCACGAGTCGTCGCCCCTGCCCTGACCTGCGAGCGCACGACTTGCTGCCGGGTGCACGGCCTGTTGGCGCACAGAACCCGTGCGCTCGGCAGGATCCCGTGCACTCGGGTTCGGCGCCGGGAGGACTCCGTGCATTCGGCAAGGTCCCGTGCAGTCGTCGCCCCACGAGTCGTCGCCCCCGCCCTGACCCACGAGCGCACGACTTGCTGCCGGGTCCACGGCCTGTTGGCGCACAGAACCCGTGCACCCGGCAGGATCCCGTGCGCTCGGGCTCGGGCTCGGGCTGGGTCGCGTGATCGCAGGCTGAGCCCGCGATTCAGCGACGCGCGGGCGATCCATTCCGCAGCACGAGCACGGTCGTCACCGCGAGCACGACGATCCCGATCGACTCCACGAGGACCGTCTGGGGCACGAGGGTGAAGGTCCACACCTCGGTGATCCCGAACAGCCCCACGGTGAGGGCGAGCAGCAGCGCGCCGAGCGTCGCGATGAGGAACAGCAGCGAAAGCACCGTCGCGGCCTGCAGGAGCCTGCCGCGGAGCAGGGCCATCCCGACGGCGAGCACGAGCGCCGCGACGGCGTTGAGCACGAACAGCACGCCGAGGACCCCGCCCACCCCGGCGAAGACGAGGAAGAGATGGATCCCGCCGGTGGCGAGAAGGGCGAGCGTGCTGAGGATCCGCATGACCCGCAGCATCGGGGTGTTGGTCGACGTCATCGTGCTACCTGCTTCCGTCTCGAGCCGAGGCCTTCTGGAGTGACACGAGGTGCGCGTCCGTGCGGTTCATCCGCACCGTCCAGAGCACATCGCGCCCGAACGACTCGAGCAGCAGCAGGAGCGCTCCCGCCGCCGCGATGACGTCGGCGATCGGAGGCAGCACCTGCGCTGCGATGACGGCGAGCACGATGCCGCAGACCGCGGCGACGACCTTCCGCCAGTACCGGTACGGCAGTGTGCGCCCGAGGAACGGCATCGCCCACGCGGCGGCGACGAATGCGTATCGCATGAGACCGATCGCGAGCACCCAGCCGCCCACGAACCGCACGTCGTACACGCACAGCACGAGCAGCAGGAAAGCGTCGACCTCCATGTCGAAGCGGGCGCCGAGCTCGCTCACGCTGCCGGTGCGGCGCGCGACCCAGCCGTCGACGCCGTCGAGGGCGAGTGCGACAGCCACGATCGTCACGAGGAGCGCGGGGGAGATCCTGCCCGTGAGCGACGTCACGACGAGGCCCGTCGCGACTCCGACGAGCATCGACCGGGTGGCGGTGACGGCGTTGGCGGCGCCGAAGCGCGTGCTGCCGCGGCGCCGGAGCCCGCGTGAGACCAGCAGGGAGGACGCGATCAGATAGCCGAGCGCTGCGGCCCATCCTGCAGGGGACAGCGCCGTCGAAGCACCGACCGCGAGCAGTGCGAGGACTCCCGCGGCCACCCAGAACCAGGGCGTGAACTGAACCTTTCGCATCCGGCCTCCGTGTTACTTTCATGGTAGTCATGGGTGACACGACGCAGCGGGCGGTCGAGGTTCACGCGGATCGCCCGGAGGCGGCGACCGCGTGGTGGACGACGGGCCATGGTCTCGGTGAGTTCCGCAGCGAGCCGCTGCGGTCTCCGGGGCCCGACGAGGCCTCGGTGCGCACCCTGTGGACCGGGATCAGCCGCGGCACGGAAACGCTGGTCGCGCGCGGGATGGTCCCTCCCTCGGAGCACGAGCGGATGCGCGCGCCCTTCCAAGACGGCGACTTTCCCTTCCCGGTCAAATACGGCTACCTCAGTGTCGGAGTGGTCGAGGAAGGACCGGTGGCGCTGCGCGGGCAGACGGTGTTCGCGCTGCTCCCGCACCAGTCGCGGTACGTCGTGCCCGCCGGGGCCCTCGTGCCCGTCCCTAGTGGCGTGCCGGCGCGGCGTGCGGTGCTCGCGGGCGCGGTGGAGACCGCCGTGAACGTGCTCTGGGATGCGGCTCCCGTGATCGGTGACCGCGTGCTGATCGTCGGGGCAGGCATGATCGGCTGCGCGCTGGCTCGGCTGGCGTGCGGGATCCCCGGGGCCGAGGTCACCGTGGTAGACGTCGACCACGCAAAGCAGCGCATCGTCGAGGCGCTCGGAGCGCGGTTCGCGGCCGCCGCGGATCCGCCCGAAGAGGCGGACGTGGTGATCGAGGCCAGCGGATCCGGCGCCGGTCTGCAGTTCGCCCTGCGGAGTGCGCCGACGGACGGCGAGGTCGTCGTGGCGAGCTGGTATCGTGCCGGCCCGATGCCTCTCGAACTCGGCGCGGATTTCCACTCGCGCCGACTGAGGATCCGGTCGAGTCAGGTCGGTGCGGTCGCCGCGAACCGTCGCGGCCGGCGGACGACGCAGGACCGGCTGACCCTGGCCCTGCGGCTTCTGGAAGACCCCGCGTTCGACTTCCTGCTCGGCGCGACCGCATCCTGGCGACAGCTGCCAGAGGTGACCGCGGGCCTCGCCGAAGGCACCGCGGCAGAGCTCTGCCAGACCATTGATTGGAGCACCGAATGACCTTCGCCGTGACCGTCCGCGACCACTTGATGATCGCCCACAGCCTCCGCGGCGAGGTCTTCGGTCCTGCGCAGCGGCTGCACGGCGCGACCTACGTCGTCGATGCCTCGTTCCGCGCCGCGGAGCTCGATCCGAACGGCATCGTCGTGGACATCGGGCGGGCATCGGATGCGCTGCGCGAGATCGTCGGCGCGCTGTCGTATCGCAACCTCGACGACGAGCCCGATCTCGAGGGCGTCAACACCACGACCGAGCGGCTGTGCCAGATCATCGGCGACCGGCTCGCAGGGCGGGTGCGCGATGGCGCTCTCGGCGATGCCCGGCTGACGGGCATCGCCGTGACCCTGCACGAGTCGCATGTCGCGTGGGCGTCCTATGAGGTGAAGATGTGACCGGCCGTCCTCTCACCTTCCTCGTCCCGGAGGGGATCGACGATCCGTCCCGGGTGAGCGGCGGGAACGTCTACGACCGGCGCGTTCGCGACGGGCTCGGGTCCTGCGGATGGCGCGTCACGACCATCGAGGTGAGGGACGGGTCGGGTGCGACAGCCGCGCTCCGCGCGGTGCCGCGCGGAGCGACGGTGCTCGTCGACGGCCTCGTCGCCCTCTGGGCGCCGGAGGCTCTCGGGGAGACGGCGGCCCTGGCGCGGGTCGTGGTCCTCGCACATATGGTCGCGGCTGCGTTCCCGGACGCGACGGCGCCGACGGTCGCCGCAGAACGCCGGGCCCTGACCGCAGCCCACCACGTCGTCGTGACGAGCCGATGGACCTCGGAGGAGTTCCGACGTCGCGGGCTGGTGGACTCCGAAAAGGTGACGATCGCACCGCCGGGAGTCGATGCGCCGATGGAGCGGTCGTTCTCCGTCGAAGGGAAGGAACCGCCCCTTCTGGATCTCCTCTGCGTCGGCGTCGTGGCGCCGCACAAGGGTCAGGACCTACTGCTCGCCGCGCTCGACCGGCTGACGGGACGGAGCTGGACGTGCCGGATCGTCGGATCCCCCAGGCCGTACGGGGCGTTCGCCTCCTCTGTGACGCGCGCCGCGCAGCGGTTCTCCGGCAGGGTGGTGCTCACCGGGGTCCTCGATGGTCCCGAGCTCGCGGACGAGTATCGTCGCAGCGCGCTGCTCGTGGCGCCGTCACGTGTGGAGAGTTCAGGCATGGCCATCGCCGAGGCCCGCGGCCACGGCGTGCCGGTCCTGGCCGCGGAGGTGGGCGGCATCCCCGACACCGTGGCCGGAGGAGGGGCCGTCCTCGTCCCTCCCGACGATCCCGTCGCCCTCGCCGCCGCCCTCGACGCGTGGATGATGGATCCGGCGCTGCGTCGGCGGCTCCGTGCCGAGGCGCGCGCGGCGCGTGCCGGTCTTCCGACCTGGACCGGCACGGTGGCCGCCGTGTCCCGCGCGCTGGAGCCGTCATGAGCTCCCTCTCGACAGCCGCTCCTTCGTGGCTCGCGCTGCGCTCCTGCGCGGACGAGACCGCGCGCTCGACCGAGCTCGCCGTCCTGCTCGCCCGTCTGCTCCCGCTCGGGCCTGTCGTACTGCACGACCTCGGAGCCGGCACGGGTGGCATGACCCGGTGGCTCGCGCCGCGGTTGCCCGGTCCGCAGGAGTGGGTGCTGCGCGACGGGGATGCGGCGATACTCGACCATCTCGACCTCGACGCTGTCACCGACGACGCCGAGCGACCGATCCGGGTCACCGTCGTCGTCGAGGCGCTGGAGGCGCTGGCGCCGCGGGGGTTCGATGGTGCATCCGCCGTGACGGCCTCCGCCCTGCTCGACGTCATCACCCACGAGGAGGCGGCCCGCATCGCTGAAGCGTGCATCGCAGCCGGCGTTCCGGCATTGTTCAGCCTCTCCGTGACGGGGGTGGTGGTCCTGGATCCTCCTGATGTCTTCGACACCGCGATCGGAGACGCCTTCAATGCGCACCAGAGGCGGGACGCCGAAGGGCGCCGGCTCCTGGGGCCCGATGCTGCCCCGGTCCTGGCGCGGCTGTTCGCCGATGCCGGGTGGCGCGTCCGCACGGCCCCGGCGCCGTGGCATCTCGGCCCGGCGGATACGCTTCTGATCGCCGCCTGGCTGGACGGATGGGTCGGTGCGGCTGTCGAGCAGCGTCCCGAGCTCGCAGACGATGTCGAGGCCTACCTCGCGCGCAGAGCGGCGCAGCTCGCCCAAGGAGCGCTGCGGGTCACGGTCTCGCACCAGGATGTGCTCGCATGGCCGCGGTGAGTCCTGCGCCGCGCGGCGTCGCCGAGCACGCACCGCCCGCAGCGGAGCAGGAGCACGACCATCGGAGGATCCGCCTCGCGCTCCGCGTCGGTGCCGGGATCGCGATCCTCGTCGCTACAGCGCTGGCCGTCGGCCTCGGCCCCTTCCTGCGCGGGATCGCGGCGATCTCGCCGCTGTCCGTACTGACGGCCCTCACGCTGGCGGTGATCGCGACCGCGGCCGCCGCCTGGCGCTGGCGGGTCGTCGCGACCGGATACGGGCTGACGCTGAGCCCGCGCGCGGCGTTCGCCGCGTATTACCGGTCTCAGTTCCTCAACGCGGTGCTTCCGGCGGGCGTGCTCGGCGACGTGCATCGAGCCTGGGTGCACGGCCGTGACCAGGACAGCCTCGGCGTCGCGGCGCGCGCGGTGGCCGCCGAGCGCATCCTCGGGCAGATCGTCCAGGTCGTGCTGACGCTCGCGATCCTGCTGCCACTCGGATTCGGGTCATCGCTCGCGCCGCTCGTCTGGTGCGCGGGAGCGGTCGTGGTCGCGGTCGCCGTCGTGGTGGCGTCTGCGGCGCTCCTGCCGCGTCCGCGGCGATTGCTGCGGCGGGAGTACGCTCTGCTGCGCCCGGTGCTGACCCGCCTCGGGGCGCTGTCGGTGATCGTCCTGGCTTCGGTCGTCGTGGTGGCGTCGCACGTCGCGCTCTTCGTCGTGGCGTCCCTCGCCGTCGGTCTGCCGCTCGGCGGCGGGATCGCGGCCGTCGGACTCGTCGTGCTCGCCGCGTCCGCGATCCCCCTCAACGTCGGCGGCTGGGGGCCGCGTGAGGCGGCCGCCGGTGCCGCCTTCGCCCTCGTCGGTCTGGGTGCGTCCGCCGGCGTGTCCGCCTCCACGGCGTTCGGCGTCCTGGCCCTCATCGGCGTCATGCCCGGGGCGGTCGTGCTGTTCATCGGACGGAGGAGGAAGCCATGAGCGAGCGCCCGTATGTGACGCTCAGCTGCGCGATGTCGATCGACGGGTACCTCGATGGCTCCGCGCCACGTCGCCTTGCGATGTCGAACGAGGCGGACTTCGACCGTGTCGACGAGGTGCGCTCTCGCAACGACGCGATCATGGTGGGCGCGTCGACCGTGCGCCGGGACAATCCTCGGCTGCTCGTGCGCGACGCCGGACGCCGCGAGCGCCGGCTGTCCTCCGGGCGCGCTGCGTCGCCGGTGAAGGTGACCGTGACGGCGTCGGGCGAACTTTCACCGGATGCCGCCTTCTTCGCGGCGGGAGACGTGCCGCGCCTCGTCTACACCCCGTCGGAGCGCGAGCGCGGATTGCGCGCGAGGCTCGGCGAGCGGGCGACGGTGGTCGGCCTCGGCCCGCAGGTCACGATGGCCGCACTGCTCGACGACCTCGGCGAGCGCCGCGCGGTCCGCCGACTCATGGTCGAGGGAGGCGGGTCCGTGCTCACGCAGTTCCTCCAGGCGGATCTCGTCGACGAGCTGCAGCTCGTGATCGCGCCGTTCTTCGTCGGCGAGCCGGGAGCGCCTCGGGCCGCGGCTGCGGGCCGATACCCGTGGACGGCCTCGCGTCGCGCACGTCTGGCGGAGACCCGGCAGATCGGCGATGTGGTGCTGTTGCGCTACGCGCTGTCGGATCGCTGCGACGTCCGGCCGGATCCGGACCTTGCCGCCGTCGCGGATGACGCGGCAGCCTCTCCCGGACGACCATGAGCACGGCCGTCGGCAGCCGGATCCCGCCCGACTCACGCCTCGGTGCGTCCTCGCGGCGGGGGAGGGGCCTCGGGGCGATCGTCGCCGCGACGGCGGCGCTCATCGTGCTGCCGCTGGCCCCAGGGCTCCTGGGAACGGACCGGTCCGTTACGGGCCTGCGAGGTCTCATCGGCATCCCTGTGGAGTCCCTGCTGATCGTGCTGCTGCTCGTGATCGTGCCGTGGCGTGCCGTGCGTCGCGTCCTCGCCGGGATCTTCGGCGTGTTCGTCACGGCAGCCCTCGTGCTCGCCGGGATAGACCGCGGCTTCCAAACGACCGTCGGCACGCCGTTCGTGCTCGTGGACTGGCCTCAGCTCGGATCGGCCTACGGGGTGGTGGTCGACTCGGTGGGCGCCTTCCTCGCCGAGCTGATCCTCATCGGCCTGCTGTGCGCGATGATCGCCTGCGTCACGCTGCTGGCCTGGGCCGCCATGTGCGTCGCGGACGTGGTGGGCAGGCATGCCGCGGGACGGGGCGTGATCGCAGGACTCGCAATCGTGTGGCTGGTCGCGGGCGTCGGGGCGCCGCTGCCGGCCGCCGCCCCGCTCGCCGCCGCCGCGTCGGTCGGCTCCGTCGAGACGACGGTGTCGCGCACCGAGCGCGTGCTCGCGGCCCAGGCGGCGGTCGCGCGCGCCATCGCGGAGGATCCGTTCTCGGACGTGCCGTCCGAGCGGCTCCTCACCGGACTCCGGGGCAAGGACGTCGTCATCGCATTCGTGGAGAGCTACGGCCGGGTGGCGCTCGAGGGTCCGGGGATCGCCCGTGGCGTGACGGACGTGCTCCGCGCCGGGGACGCCACCCTCGCGGCCGAGGGGTACACCGCACGAAGCGCCTGGCTCACCTCTCCCACCTTCGGCGGGCTCAGCTGGCTCGCCCACGGAACGCTGCAGACAGGCGTGTGGACGCCCACGCAGTCGGCATACGACCAGCTCGTCGCGAGCGACCGCCTCTCGCTGACCCGGGCCTTCGGCGACGCCGGTTGGCGGACGGTGTCCGACGTGCCCTCGGACTCCGAGACCTGGAGCATCGGGTCGTCCTTCTATCGCTACGACTCCCTGATCGACGCGCGGGATGTCGGGTATCGCGGCCCCGGCTTCGGGTACGCACGGATCCCGGACCAATTCACGCTCAAGCACTTCGCCGACACCGAACTCACGGGCTCGCACGATCCCGTCATGGCCGAGATCGACTTGGTCTCGTCGCACACCCCGTGGGCGCCGTTGCCGCAGCTCGTGCCCTGGGAACAGATCGGCGACGGCTCGGTCTACGACCCGCAGCCGGGTCAGAGCCGCTCCGCCGGCACCGTCTGGCAGAGCGCGAAGACCGTCCAGCGCTTCTACGGTCAGTCGGTGCAGTACTCGCTCGGCTCCCTCTTCTCGTTCCTCGAGAACGTCGACGATCCGAACCTCGTGGTCATCGTCCTCGGCGATCACCAGCCCGCGGCGATCGTGAGCGGCGCCGGTGCTTCCCACGACGTGCCGATCAGCGTCATCGCCCGCGATCCGGCGGTGTTCGCGGCGATCGACGACTGGCGCTGGACGGCGGGTCTGCGCCCGGACGACGGCTCGCCGGTCTGGCGCATGGACGCCTTCCGGGATCGACTGCTCGCCGCGTTCAGCGTGAGGCCCTGAACGGGAGCACAGGAGGCGACACGTAGGCTGAGGACGTGGCGAAGAGCATCCTCATCACGTCCATCGAAGGTCACTCCGGCAAGTCGCTGATTGCGCTGGGCGTGATCGACGCGCTGAGCAGAGCCACCGCCCGGGTCGGGGTGTTCCGTCCCGTCAGCCGCTCGAGCGATGGCACCGACGACGTGCTGGAGATGCTGCTGAGCCGCACCGAAGTCGGGCTCAGCGCGGCCGAGTGCATCGGCGTCGGCTACGACGAGCTCCATGCCGACCCCGACGCGGCGCTGGGGCGGATCCTGCAGCGCTACCGGACGGTCGAGGCGCAGTGCGACGCCGTCGTGATCCTGGGCAGCGACTACACGGATGTGGCTGCCCCCGCGGAACTCGGGGTCAACGCGCGGATCGCGGCGAATCTCGGGGCGCCCGTGCTGCTCGTGCTCGGTGGTCGCGACACTGCCGGCCACGGCGAGCGCCTCGGCGCCACAGCGGCGCGCACGCCCGCACAGCTCGGTCAGCTCGCCCGACTCGGCATGGCCGAGCTGGCACAGGAGCGGGCCGTGCTGTCCGCGATCGTCGTCAACCGCGCCGATGCCGCGCAGCGGGAGCAGATCACTGCGGTGGTCTCGGCGGTGCTGGGGGAGCGGCCGGAAGGCGCCGACGATGGTGTGCCCGTATGGGTGATCCCCGAGGATCGGTCGCTCGTCGCCCCCTCCGTGCGCGGCGTGCGGGCCGCGCTGGAGGGACGGATGGTCCGCGGCGACGAAGAACTCCTCGATCGGGAGGTGCTCGACGTCGTGATCGCGGGCATGTCGATGGTGAACGTGCTGCCACGACTGATCGAGTCGTCCGTGGTCGTGGTGCCGGCGGATCGTGAAGAGGTGCTGCTGGCCACGCTGCTGGCGCAGGCGGCGGGAACCTTCCCGTCGATCGCCGCGATCGTGCTGAACGGGCCGTTCGCGCTGCCGGAGCCGATCGAGCGGCTGCTGGATGGTCTGGGGCCGCGCGTGCCCATCATCGCGACCGACCACGGCACCTACGACACCACCGTGCGCATCATGAACGCGCCGGGCCGTCTCTCCGTGGACGCCCCGCACCGGGTGGGCCGGGCGCTGGCGCTGTTCGAGCAGAACGTCGACGTGCCGGCCCTGATCGCTCAGCTGGGCGTCGCGCGCTCGGATGTCGTGACGCCGCTGATGTTCCAGTACGAACTGTTCGACCGGGCGCGCACCGAGCGGCGCACGATCGTGCTCCCCGAGGGCGGCGACGACCGCGTGCTCCGCGCCGCCGGCGCGGTCCTCTCCGGAGGGATCGCGGATCTCGTGATCCTCGGCGACGAGGGTGCTGTGCGTGCAAGAGCACGGGAACTCGGCGTCGACCTGGACGCCGCGCGCATCGTGTCTCCCACGGATCCCGACCTCGTGCCGCGATTCGCGGAGGAGTACGCCCGGCTGCGCGCACACAAGGGCGTCACCGTCGCCCAGGCGGCCGACACCGTGACCGACGTGTCCTACTTCGGGACGATGATGGTGCATCTGGGCCTGGCCGACGGCATGGTCTCCGGCGCCGCGCACACGACCGCGCACACGATCCGTCCCGCGTTCGAGATCATCAAGACGCGTCCGGGGGTCTCCGTCGTGTCCTCGGTCTTCTTGATGGCCCTTGCCGACCGGGTCCTGGTCTATGGCGATTGCGCGGTGATCCCGGATCCCACCAGCGAACAGCTCGCCGACATCGCCGTCTCCTCCGCGGCGACGGCGACCGCGTTCGGCATCGAGCCGCGTGTGGCGATGCTGTCGTATTCGACGGGCGACTCCGGATCCGGTGCCGAGGTGGAGAAGGTGCGCGCGGCGACCGAGCTGGTGCGCGAGCGCGCGCCGGACCTTCCGGTGGAGGGCCCGATCCAGTACGACGCCGCCGCCGATGCCGCGGTCGCGCGGGCGAAGCTTCCCGGTTCCTCGGTGGCCGGGCGGGCGACCGTGTTCGTGTTCCCCGACCTGAACACCGGCAATAACACCTACAAGGCCGTGCAGCGCTCCGCCGGTGCGGTGGCGATGGGGCCGGTGCTGCAGGGGCTCAACAAACCGATCAACGACCTCTCCCGCGGTGCTCTCGTTGAAGACATCGTCAACACGATCGCGATCACCGCGATCCAGGCCCAGCAGGGGAGCGCATCGTGAGCATCGTCCTGGTCATCAACAGCGGATCGTCCTCGTTCAAATACCAGCTCATCGATGTCGACGGTGGCGCCTCCCTCGCCTCGGGACTCGTCGAGCGCATCGGGCAGCCCGAGGGGCGCGCGGTGCACGTCGATGCCCAGGGGAACGAGACTGAGCGGCTGCTGCCGATCTCGGATCACACGGCCGGCTTCCAGGTGATGCTGGACGCGTTCGAAGCGCACGGGCCGTCGCTCGCGGAGTCCCCGCCTGCGGCGCTCGGGCACAGGGTGGTGCACGGCGGCGCGCGCTTCTTCGAGCCGACGCTCATCACCCCGCTCGTCGAGATCAACATCGACGAGCTGTCGACCCTTGCGCCGCTGCACAACCCCGGAGCGCTCCAGGGCATCCGCGCCGCGAAGGCCGCCTTCCCCGACGTGCCGCACGTCGCCGTGTTCGACACGGCGTTCCACCAGACGCTCGCCCCGGCGGCGTACACCTACGCGATCGACCGCGAGCTTGCCGAGGCGCACCGGATCCGCCGGTACGGCTTCCACGGGACTTCGCACAAGTACGTGTCCGAGGCGGCCGCGGCGTTCGTCGGCGGTGAGAGGGACGATCTGCGGCAGATCGTCTTCCACCTCGGCAACGGCGCCTCTGTGACCGCGGTGCGCGGCGGGCGCTCGGTGGAGACGTCGATGGGGATGACGCCCCTGGAGGGCCTCGTGATGGGCACGCGCTCCGGCGACCTCGACCCTGCCGTGCTGTTCGCGCTGGCCCGTCGGGCCGACATGACGATCCACGATCTCGACGAGCTGCTGAACAGCCGCAGCGGGCTCAAGGGGCTCGCCGGCGCCTCGGATATGCGTGACGTCCTCGCCCGTGCTGCGGCGGGGGACGAGGCAGCGGCCCTCGCCTTCGACGTGTACATCCATCGCCTGCGGGCATACGCCGGCGCTTACATCGCGCAGCTCGGCGGCGTCGACGTGATCTCGTTCACCGCCGGGGTGGGCGAGAACAAC
This sequence comes from Microbacterium sp. 05N427, assembly GCF_056397105.1. Classification (NCBI taxonomy): domain Bacteria; kingdom Bacillati; phylum Actinomycetota; class Actinomycetes; order Micrococcales; family Microbacteriaceae; genus Microbacterium; species Microbacterium sp. 05N427. The sequence goes on along the minus strand of NZ_JBFTMT010000004.1, from coordinate 113,313 downwards.
GCCCGCGTGCGTCGGGAGGCGATGGCGACGCTGGGGTTCGCCGGTGTCGAGATCGACCCTGCGCGGAACGAGGCGCGGGGAGCGGGGATCCGTGTCATCTCGACGGATGCGTCCCGGGTGACGGTGCTGGTGGTGCCGACGAACGAGGAACTCGAGATCGCTCGGCAGACGGTGCAGATCCTGCCCTGAACGGCCGCGCTTCGAGTGTCAGGCGAACAGCGCGTCGAGCTCGCCGAGGGCGACGCGAGGCCCCGGGGTCGTGTCCTTCCGGCTCGGGTCGGCGATCCGCGCGTCGAGCACCGTCATGCAAGAGAGCGCCGCGCTCGTCAGGAACCGACTCGGCTTGGCCTGCACGTGGCGCGCGGTGAACGACGTCGGGTGCGTGGGCAGGGTCGCCGGAGCGTAGACGCTCAGCGCGTCGCGCGCGCGGGTGAGCCCGACGTAGAACAGGCGCCGCTCCTCTTCCAGACCGGCGTGCGAGGTGAGGGCCATGTCGGACGGCATCGCGCCGTCCGTTGCCCGGAGGAGGTGGACGTGCGACCACTCCAGGCCCTTGGCGGAGTGGATCGTGGACAGCGTCACCCAGTCCTCGTCCAGATGCGGCTGCGCAGCCCAGTCTCCTGCCCGCGTCACGGGATCGATCGCCTGCTCGCTGACGAAGGTGCGGAGGTCGGTCTGGCGTCCCGCGGCTTCCGCGATCTCCTGGACATCGGATGCCCTGCGCTGCCAATCGGGGTAGTGCTGCTCCAACAGTCCTGAAACGGTGTCATGACAGGCCTCGACCAGTTCCGACACCGGGGACTCGGCATCGACGACGCCCAGTAGCGAGAGCGTCGTGGCGAGCCCGACGCGGGCGGTCGGAGGCGCTGCGGCGATGGCTTCGGATCCTCCGGCGATGCCCTGATCCGCGAGGATGCCGGCGAGCCGCCGAGCGCTGACCTTCCCGAGGCCGCGGTGCCGCGTGAGCAGGCGGTACCACGCGATCTCGTCGGACGGATTGAGCACGACCCGGAACGCGGCCAGGAGGTCGCGCACATGCGCGGTCTCGAGATAGCCGATGCCGCCGAATTTGACGAACGGGATATCGCGGACCTTGAGTTCCACCTCGAGCATCGCGCTGTGCGACCCGGTGCGCATCAGCACGGCCTGCTCTCGCAGCGGCACGCCGTCGGCGTGCGCGGCGAGGATCCGGTCGGCGATCGCGCGGGCTTCGTCATCGGCGTTCTCGCACCGCACGAGCTCGGGTCGGGGTCCGGCTCCCGCCCGGTCCGCGACGAGCCGGATCGGGAAGTCCTCCGGGCGCGCCGCGTTCGCGAGGTCGAGGATCGGCTGCGTAGAGCGGAAGTTCCGCTCCAGCCGGATGAGCTCGGCATCGGGATGGCTGTCGAGGACTTCCTGCAGTTGCCCTGCGCCGGCGCCGCGGAAGCCGTAGATCGCCTGCGCGTCGTCGCCCACCACGGTCAGGCCGCGACCGTCGGGCGCCAGCCCCCGCACGATGTCCGCCTGCACGCGGTTCACGTCCTGGTACTCGTCGACGAGAACCCAGTCCCAGCGTGCGCGCAGTCTCGCACCCACGTGGGGGTCGCGCACCAGCGCGCGCCACGCGACGAGGAGATCGTCCAGGTCGAGCAATCCGCGCGCCCGCTTGCGCTGCGCGTAGGCGCGCAGGAGCCCCATGATCTCGTCCGCGTGCCCGAGCGCCCAGGGGAACTGGTCCGAGATCACCTCGCGGCCGGGCTTCTCCAGGCTCACGGCGCGGGAGGCGATGTCGGCCATCGCCCTGGTCGTGGGCATCCGCCGGTCGGTGCCGTCCAGGCCGTGCTCGCTGCGCAGGAGATCGAGAAGGTCGACGACATCGTCGGGCGCCAGCACCGTGACGTCGGCCAGCCCCAGATGCTGCGCGTACTCGGCGACGACGCGGTGCGCGACGGCATGGAACGTCCCTCCGGCGATGCGCTGAGCGAGGCCCGTGTCGCCGACCATCGCGGCCGCGCGTGACGTCATCGCGGCGGCGGCGCGCCGCGTGAACGTGAGGAGCAGGATCCGCTCAGGCGGAACGCCCGTGTCGATCAGCCGTGCCACCCTGCTGGTGAGCACGCGGGTCTTCCCCGTCCCGGCGCCGGTGGCGACGACGAGCGGCCCTTCGCCGTGCTCGACGGCTCGCCGCTGCATCTCGTCCAGCTCTTCGATCAGGTCTGTGCTGCTCACGGACGAGACGGTATCCGGCCCCTCCGACATCGATGCGAAACCGAGGGATCGCAGCCGGGGATCCGGCCCGTGATGCGCCACGCCCGGCCGACGGAGGCTGTCGGTGGGCGGCCTGTCGATCGGGTATGCTCTTTTCTTGTGCCTCAGGGCACGCAAAACCCTTCGGGGCGATTGGCGCAGTTGGTAGCGCGCTTCCTTCACACGGAAGAGGTCGTCGGTTCGAGTCCGGCATCGCCCACCACGGAAAGCCCCTGGTCGAGACCAGGGGCTTTCGTCTTCCTCGGTCCGCCACGCTCACCGCTGCTGTAACCTGTCGGTTGCAAGAGGAGTCGCGCCATGGCCCTCTGCACCGCCATAGGAGGCACGCCCATGGAGAGCGCGGACCGCACGCCGCCCACCGTCGTCGATGAGGGGGCGTTCATGGTCACGCGCAGCATCGCCATCGCCGCGCCTGCGGCGAAGGTCTGGCGCGCGATCACCGAACCGGAGTATCTCTCGCGTTGGTTCGGGCGCACCGTACTCGATGGCGCAGGTGTCGGCACGATGACCTTCGACGATCATGGCGTGGTCCCGATCCGCGTCCAGTCGATCGATGCCCCGCGGTCGGTGACCTACCGCTGGAGCAACGACAACGCCCTCGGCCGGCTGCCGGACGAGATCGATGAGGAGAACTCGACCGTGTTCACCTTCACGCTCGAGGCGGAGGGGGAGGGCACGCGACTCACGGTCGTCGAATCGGGGTTCGAGCGGACCTCGGACCCGCTCTCGAACCTCGACAGTCACCGCCGGGGCTGGGACATCGAGCTCGACAAGCTCGTCGCGCTGTTCGGGAGCGACGAATGACTGCGTCGCTCGTCTCGGTCTTCGCTGCGCTGGGAGACGAGACGCGGTGGAGCATCCTCGCCGCCCTCGGGGAGGGGGACGCTTCGGCGTCGGCCCTCGCCGAGCGATTCCCTGTGTCCCGACAGGCGATCGCGAAGCATCTGACCGTGCTCGCGGAGGTCGGTCTCRTCGAGCCTTTCCGCGCGGGACGCGAGGTGCGCTACCGCGTCGTCGGCGCGGAGCTCAACGCGACCGCGCGGCGGCTCGACGAGATCGGTCGCAGGTGGGAGAGCCGGCTGTCGGCGATCAAGGAGATCGCCGAGGGGCTCTAGATCCGTCCCCTTTCGAACTGCAATCCAACGGTTGCGCCAATGATCCCAATTGTGCAATCCTGCAGTTGCACAACAATATGGGATAGGAGGCGGCATCATGCTGCTCGAGAACAAGGTCGCGGTGATTTACGGCGGTGGCGGGTCGATCGGTGCTGCGGCGGCGAGAGTCTTCGCACGAGAGGGCGCGCGGCTGTTCCTGGCCGGGCGGTCGCTTCCTCGCCTCGAGGCTGCGGCATCCGCGGCCAGGGCTGAGGGAGCGGAGGTTTCGGTCGCCGTCGTCGACGCCATGGATCAGGCCGCCGTCGACCGGCACGCCGACGACGTCGCCGACGAAGCCGGGCGCATCGATGTCGCGCTCAACGCGGTCGGCTTCGACCATGTGCAGGGGCTGCCGATCGGCGAGACGTCGCTCGATGACTATCTGCATCCCGTCTTGGGATACCTTCAGACGAACTTCGTCACGGCGAAGGCCGCGTCGCGGCACATGATCGCGCAGCACGGCGGTGTCATCCTGACGATCTCGACACCAGGAGCCCGCCTGACCGGACGGGGGCTGATCGGTAACGCGGCGCAGTCGGCGGGGCTCGAGGGCTTCTCCCGGGCGCTCGCGGGGGAGGTCGGGCCCGACGGGGTGCGGGTGGTGTGCGTGCGTCCGCACGCGATCTCCGACGCGTTGGAGACGTCCTACACGCGGGAGATGTTCGGCCGCATCGCGGCGGCCGGCGACGTCCCGATGGATGAATGGGTCGGCGGGCTCGCGGGCACCACGCTGCTCGGCCGGCTCCCGGTGCTGGACGAGGTGGCCGAGTATCTCGCGTTCGCCGCGTCGGAGCGGGCCGCCTCGATGACGGGGGCGATCGCGAACCTATCGGCGGGCGCACTCGTCGACTGAGTCCAGGGTGCGGCCGAGGGCGTTCCGGAGGGGGCGCGATTCCCGTGCTCCCTACGGAACCCCACTGGACACGCCCGAGAACGGGCCCCGGTTTGGCGAAGCCTCGAACCTCGGCTAATGTATTTCAAGTGCCCGGGACACCGGGGAAACACAAAACGCGGATGTAGCGCAGTTGGTAGCGCACAACCTTGCCAAGGTTGGGGTCGCGAGTTCGAGTCTCGTCATCCGCTCCAGTGCTGGAGCCCCTTCGGGGGCTTCGGCATGTGGGTACGAATCCACATGGTGGCGTGGCCGAGAGGCTAGGCACCGGCCTGCAAAGCCGTTTACACGGGTTCGAATCCCGTCGCCACCTCGCTTCTCATAAACTGAATAGCCTGAACAGGCGCGATTGGCGCAGCGGTAGCGCGCTTCCCTGACACGGAAGAGGTCACTGGTTCGATCCCAGTATCGCGCACAGACGAAAACCCCCGGTCTTCCCGGGGGTTTTGTCGTATCCGGTGCGCGTCGCCGGCCGCCCCTGTTCTCAGGGTGTCTAGCCTGTTCGCATGCGGAAGTCCGTCCTCGTGGTGCCTGCGTGGGTCGTGGCCGCGGCGGGGATCGGCTTCCTGCTCTGGGGCGAACTGATCTCGGAGCGAGCGAGCACGCGTGGCCTCGAGGCGGGCCGAGCCGGCGCCCGGCGCACGGTGCTCGTGCTGGGATTCGGCAACCACGGACCGCGGGCGAACGCCGTGAACCGCTACCGGGTGCGCGTCGGTCTGCGCACGCTGCGAAGCGACCACGACGTCCTGATCTTCTCCGGCGGGGCGGTGCGGGGGTCGGAGCCCGAGGCGAGGATTCTCGCTCGCTATGCCATCGAGAAGGGCTACCACGCGCGGCCGCTCCTGGAGACCGAGAGCCGCTCTACCGAGGAGAACATCCGCAACTCGATCCCGCTGCTCCAGGATGCGGACGAGATCGCCATCGTGTCGAATGCGCTGCACGCTGAGCGCGCCAGAGGGCTGCTGCGCGCGCAACGACCCGATCTGGCCGCGCGGCTCATCCGCGCCGACAACTATCGCTTCGGCGAGATCCCGGTCATCAAGGCCGTCGCCGCGGCACTCGCACTACTTGAACGCAGGCGCAACCGAGCGGATCCCGGCTCGCGCTAGGTTTGACGCTGCAGATTCCAAGGCACTGGGGGAGAGCATGACGAACGCGGTCGAACGGTACCGGCACGGGCTGAGCCCGATGCGCGGGCGCGCCCCTCACGAGAAGCACCGGGCTGCCACCCCACTGGAGGCGCTCTACGACCTGGTCTTCGCAGCGGCCTTCGGGGTCGCGGGGGTGCAGCTGGCGGAGGGCGTCGCGGCGGGGCATGGGGGAGCCGCGGTCGGAGCGTTCGCCTTCGCGGTCGCGGCGATCATCTGGGCGTGGATCAACTTCTCCTGGTTCGCCTCGGCGTTCGACACGGATGACTGGCTGTTCCGGCTCTTCACGATGGTGCAGATGGCGGGCGTGATCGTGCTGGCCATCGGCCTGCCCGCGATGTTCGAATCCCTGGAGACGGACGGCGCGTTCGACAACCGGGTGATGGTGGCGGGGTACATCGTCATGCGCGTCGGACTCATCGCCCAGTGGCTGCGCGCGTCACGCGACCCCGCTTATCGTCGGCACGCGCTCACCTATGTGGTGTTCGTCTCCGTCGCCCAGGTCGGGTGGGTCATCGTCGCCTGGGCTCCGCTGCCCCTCGGCGCTGCATTCGCCGCCGCAGCGGCGTGCTGGCTGATCGAGCTGGGCGGGCCGATTGTCTCCGAGCGCAAGGGACAGGGGGAGGGGCGCGGCACGCCGTGGCATGCGCACCACATCGCAGAGCGGTATTCGCTTTTGACGATCATCGCCCTCGGCGAGACCGTCATCGGCACGATCGCCGCCGCGCAAGAGGTCTCCCACGAGCAGGGTTGGAGCGGAGACGCCATCGTCGTGATCGGCGCGGGCGTCGCGATGACCTTCGCCCTGTGGTGGTCATACACGATGATGCCCTCGGGCCCGATCCTCGCCGTGCACCGGCAGCGGTCATTCGTGTGGGGCTACGGGCACGCGTTCATCTTCGCGAGCGTCGCGGCCGTCGGCGCCGGGCTGCACACGATCGGGTTCGCCTACCGGCATGAGGATCCRCTGGCGGCGCCCGTCGTCATCCTCATGATCGCGATCCCGGTGATCGTCTTCATGGTGTCGATATCGCTGTTGCACTCCTACCTCGTGCATTCGCTCATGAAGGGGCTTCCTCTGCATGCGATCGCGATGGTCCTGCCGCTGCTCGGGATCCTGCTGGCCTTCGCGGGGCTCCCTCTGTGGGCGTGCCTGCTGGTCGTGCTGGCGGGCCCTGTCTTCGTCGTGGTCGCGTACGAGGCCGGGGGATGGCGGCTGGCGCAGCGGCACCTCGACGAGGCGCTGAGCCGCGCCGTGGACGGAGCGCCGGAGAGGGCGGCGTAGGATTCTCCTATGGATTTCGCCCGGCTGACGCACGCGACCGTTGTCGCGGTCGCCGGCACGCGAACTCTCAGGGCCTGAGCGGGCGGGGCGCCAACGCGTCCGAAGCTGAGCCGAGACCATCGCCAAACTGGAGAACTTCCTTTGTCTGAGAACCCTGCGTCCGCCCCTGAACTGCCTTCCTACCCCTGCGACGGCTTTGCGCTCTACGGCGCGAACGGTCCTTTCAACGACCGCTCCGTCGTCGCCATGCTCGTCAACGGCCAGCAGAAGGACCTCGCGGCCCTCGTGAACGAGGACGACGACGTCCGGCCCATCACGATCGACAGCCCAGAGGGCCTCGCGATCCTGCGCCACTCCACCGCACACGTGCTGGCACAGGCCGTGCAGCGCATCAAGCCGCAGGCCAATCTCGGCATCGGCCCGCCGATCACCGACGGTTTCTACTACGACTTCGGCGTGGACACGCCGTTCACCCCGGAGGACGTCAAGGCGATCTCCAAGGAGATGCAGCGCATTCAGCGCGAGGGCCAGCGCTTCGTGCGCCGCGTCGTCAGCGACGATGAGGCGCGCGCCGAGCTCGCCGGCGAGCCGTTCAAGCTCGAGCTCATCGGTCTCAAGGGCCCCGGCGCCGACAAGACCGAGGGCGCCTCGGTCGAGGTCGGCGAGGGCGAGCTGACCATCTACGACAACGTCTCCAAGGACGGCGAGGTCGTCTGGAAGGACCTCTGCCGCGGCCCGCACCTGCCGAGCACCCGCATGATCGGCAACGGCTGGGACCTCACGCGCATCGCGGCGGCCTACTGGCGCGGATCCGAGAAGAACCCGCAGCTGCAGCGCATCTACGGCACGGCCTGGCCGACGAAGGACGAGCTGCGCGCGTACCAGCAGCGACTCGAGGAGGCCGCCAAGCGCGACCACCGTCGCCTGGGCAAGGAGCTCGACCTCTTCTCCTTCCCTGAGGAGATCGGATCCGGCCTGTCGGTCTGGCACCCGCGCGGCGGCATCATCCGCGGCGAGATGGAGCAGCATGCGCGCCGCCGGCACATCGCCGCCGGGTACAACTACGTGTACACGCCGCATATCTCCAAGGAGGATCTGTTCCTCACCTCCAACCACCTCGTCACCTACCGCGATGGCATGTTCCCGCCGATCCGGATGGACGAGGAGCGCGACGAGGACGGGCACATCACGAAGCAGGGCCAGGACTACTTCCTGAAGCCCATGAACTGCCCGATGCACATCCTCATCTACAAGGAGCGGGCGCGCAGTTACCGCGACCTACCGCTGCGCCTCGCGGAGAACGGCACGGTCTACCGCAACGAGCTCTCCGGCGCACTGCACGGGCTCACCCGTGTGCGCGGCTTCACCCAGGACGACTCGCACCTGTTCGTGACGCCGGAGCAGCTGGAGACCGAGGTCACGAAGGTCCTCGAGTTCATCCTCTCCATGCTGCGCGATTTCGGCCTCCATGACTTCGAGCTCGAGCTCTCGATGCGGGACGACGAGAAGGAGAAGTGGATCGGATCCGACGAGTTCTGGGACTACTCGACGAATGCGCTCCGCAACGTCGCGCTGGCGTCCGGGCTCAAGCTCACCGAGGTTCCGGGCGAGGCGGCCTTCTACGGTCCGAAGATCGATCTGAAGACCACCGACGCGATCGGCCGTGTGTGGCAGCTGTCCACGGTGCAGGTCGACCCGAACCTGCCGGAGCGGTTCGGACTCGAGTTCACCGACAAGGACGGGCAGAAGAAGCGCCCGATCATGATCCACCGCGCGCTGTTCGGCTCGATCGAGCGGTTCTTCGCGATTCTGCTCGAGCACTACGCGGGCGACTTCCCGCTCTGGCTCTCGCCGGTGCAGGTCATGGGGGTCCCCGTGGCGGACGAGTTCGCGGACTACCTCGATGACGCCGTCGCAGCCCTTCGCGAGGCCGGCGTCCGTGCGGAGGTCGACCATTCCGATGAGCGCATGCAGAAGAAGATCCGCAACCACACCACGGGCAAGGTCCCGCTCATCCTGATCGCGGGGGAGCAGGACCGGGCCGCCGGCACGGTGTCGTTCCGCTTCCGCGACGGAACTCAGGAGAACGGCGTGCCACTCGCCGACGCCGTCGACCGGGTGCGCCGGGCGATCGAGAGCCACGTGCTGATCCAGACGGCGGGCGATCTGGCATGACCGTCGACGGGGACGCCGCCGCCCAGGATGCGCGGCTGGAAGACGCTGCGCACCTGGCCGGCGTCCCAGACGAGTTCCAGCGCCTCTGGGTGCCGCACCGGATGACCTACATCCAGGCGGGCCCGGAGCCGCTGCGTGAGGAGTGCCCGTTCTGCGAGGCTCCGAAGCACCCCGACGAGGAGCGGTTGATCGTCGCTCGCGGGCGCACGGCGTACGTGCTGCTGAACCTGTTCCCGTACAACTCCGGTCACCTGCTGGTCTGCCCGTACCGCCACATCGCGACGTATGACGAGGCCACTACGGAAGAGGTCGCCGAGATCGGCGCGCTCACGCAGACTGCGATGCGCGTGCTGAAGGCGACGTCGCGCTGCGACGGCTTCAACATCGGCATGAACCAGGGCGCCGTCGCCGGCGCCGGCGTGGATGCGCATCTGCATCAGCACATCGTGCCGAGATGGAACAGCGACGCGAACTTCTTCCCGATCATCGCGAAGACGAAGGCGCTGCCGCAGCTGCTCGGCGACGTGCGCAACACGGTCGCGGCCGCCTGGCCCGCGTGATCGCGGGGTGCTCAGCGCACCTGGCGGGCTGCGAACTGCCGCGGCGGATTGGCGTACGCCTCCTGCGCGGGGATCAGCTGCAGCTCGCGCTCGTCCGACTCGAGGGTGAGCTTCAGTAGTTCGAACACGCTCGACACCGTCAGCTCGAGTGCCGTCTTCGCGTCGCCCGTGCGCACGTAGTGGGCGGTGAACAGCGCGGCGGTGACGTCGCCGGATCCGTTCGCCTTCATCGGAAGATGCGGGGTGGCGACGAGCCAGGCCCCCTTGTCGTCCACGGCGAGCATCTCGATCGTGCCCTCTTCGCGGTCGGGGCGCGCGACGCTGGTCACGAGCACCGTGTTCGGGCCCATGGCGCGCGCGGCGTCGACGGACGCCAGGGTGGACTCGAGCGTGTCCGGCTCGGTACCCGTGAGGAAGCCGAGCTCGAACTGGTTCGGGGTGATGATGTCGGCGACGGGCACGACCTTGTCGCGCAGCAGCACGGGGATCGCAGGGGCGACGAAGCATCCCGACGTGGCGTTGCCCATGACGGGGTCGCACGCGTACACCGCGTTCGGATTGGCGGCCTTGACCTTGGCCACGGCGTCGATGATGACGTCGCCGATGCCCTCGCCGCCCTGGTAGCCGCTGAGCACCGCGTCGACCTCGCCGAGTACGCCGCGCTCCTCGATGCCGGTGATGACCTCACGCACGTCGTCGGGGGCGATCAGCGGGCCGCGCCAGGCGCCGTAACCCGTGTGATTGGAGAAGTTCACCGTGTAGACGGGGAGCACCTCGACGCCGATGCGCTGCAGCGGGAACACAGCCGCGGAGTTGCCGACATGGCCGTACGCGACGGCCGACTGGATGGAGAGCACCTTCAGCATCCCTCGATCCTCTCATCTGAGCGGAGGCGTCCGCGCCACTGTCTGCGCAGTGCGGGATTGCATTGCAGACAGCGTATGATCTGTCCTATGACAGAACTTGCACCCGAATCGACCACCGGAACCGGTCGCGTCAAGCGCGGCCTCGCCGAGATGCTCAAGGGCGGCGTCATCATGGACGTCGTCACCCCGGAGCAGGCGAAGATCGCCGAGGACGCGGGCGCCGTCGCCGTCATGGCGCTCGAGCGGGTGCCTGCCGACATCCGCGCGCAGGGCGGCGTGTCGCGCATGAGCGACCCCGACATGATCGACGGCATCATCTCGGCCGTGTCGATCCCGGTCATGGCCAAGGCGCGCATCGGCCACTTCGTCGAGGCCCAGGTGCTGCAGGAGCTCGGCGTCGACTACATCGACGAGTCCGAGGTGCTCTCGCCCGCGGACTACGTGAACCACATCGACAAGTGGGGCTTCACCGTTCCCTTCGTCTGCGGCGCGACCAACCTGGGTGAGGCGCTGCGCCGGATCACCGAGGGTGCGGCGATGATCCGCTCGAAGGGCGAGGCCGGCACCGGCGACGTCTCGGAGGCGATGAAGCACATCCGCACGATCCGCGGCGAGATCGCACGCCTCACGACGCTCTCCAAGGACGAGCTCTACGTCGCGGCGAAGGAGCTGCAGGCCCCCTACGAGCTGGTCGCCGAGGTCGCCGAGAAGGGTGCGCTGCCGGTCGTCATGTTCGTGGCCGGGGGAGTGGCGACTCCTGCCGACGCCGCCCTGATGATGCAGCTCGGCGCCGACGGCGTGTTCGTCGGATCCGGCATCTTCAAGTCGGGCAACCCGGCTGCGCGTGCCGCGGCGATCGTCAAGGCGACCGCCGCCTACGACGACGCCGCCGTGATCGCTCAGGTCTCGCGCGGACTCGGTGAGGCCATGGTCGGCATCAACGTGTCCGACCTGCCTGCACCCCACCGTCTCGCGGAGCGCGGCTGGTGACAGCACCTGTGCGGATCGGCGTGCTCGCGCTGCAAGGAGATGTGCGCGAGCATGCCGCGATCCTCACCTCGCTCGGGGCGGAGGCGGTTCTCGTCCGCCGCCCCGAGCAGTTGGACGGGCTGGACGGGCTCGTGATCCCCGGCGGCGAGTCGAGCGTGATCGACAAGCTGTCCCGGATCTTCGGCGTGCGTGAGCCGCTGCGAGCGCTCATCGCCGAGGGCCTGCCCGTCTACGGAACATGCGCGGGACTGATCCTGCTCGCGGATGAGATCGAGGGCGCGATCGACGGTCAGCTGACGTTCGGCGGGCTGGACGTCACCGTCGCCCGCAACGCGTTCGGCGGGCAGGTGGAGTCCTTCGAGACGGAGCTCACCGTCGTCGGGATCGACGATCCGGTGGACGCGACGTTCATCCGGGCGCCGCTCATCACCCGGGTCGGTCCCGGGGTGACGGCGATCGCGACGCTGCCCGACGGCGGCGTCGTCGCGGTGCAGCAGGGCAGTCTTCTCGGCACGAGCTTCCACCCGGAGATGAACGGCGAGACGCGCCTGCACGCCCGATTCCTGGAGCTGGTCGACGCTCGGCGATCCCGAATAGCGGCGTAGTCCCGTCGTTCTGCGCGCTGTCCGTCTGTGCCTCGAGCGCGGATCTTCTAGAATGGACGATGCCTTGGCGGGATGGACCGCGAGGCTGATACGAGCGGGAGACATATGTCCGGGCATTCCAAGTGGGCCACGACCAAGCACAAGAAGGCCGTCATCGACTCGCGCCGTGCGAAGTCGTGGGCCAAGCTCATCAAGAACATCGAGGTCGCCGCGAAGCTCGGCGGCGCTGATCTCTCGGGCAACCCGACGCTCTTCGACGCTGTGCTCAAGGCCAAGAAGACCTCCGTCCCGAAGGACAACATCGACCGCGCCATCAAGCGCGGTGCCGGCATCGGCGGAGAGTCGGTCGAGTACTCGTCGATCACGTACGAGGGGTACGGCGCCCATGGCGTCGCGCTCATGATCGAGTGTCTGACCGACAACAAGAACCGCGCTGCGGCCGAGGTGCGCACCGCACTCACCCGCAACGGCGGAACGCTGGCCGACCCCGGCAGCGTCGCCTACAACTTCACCCGCAAGGGCGTCATCGTCGTCGAGGGCGAGAACACCACCGAGGACGACGTCATGATGGCGGCTCTCGAGGCGGGCGCCGAGGAGATCGAGCCGCACGCGCAGGGCTTCGAGATCATCACAGAGGCCTCCGACCTGGTTGCGGTGCGCACCGCGCTGCAGGAGGCGGGCATCGAGTACGCGTCGGCGGATGTCGAGTTCGTCCCGAACCTCAAGGTCGAGATCGACGCCGATGCGGCCCGCAAGATCTTCCGCCTCATCGACGCGCTCGAGGACAGCGACGACGTGCAGAACGTCTACGCGAACTTCGACCTCCCTGCCGACGTGCAGGCCGAGCTCGAGAACGACGAGTAAGCAGATCTGATCCGAAGGGGTCGGCGGGCGCTGGTGCGTCGCCGGCCCCTTCGCGGTCTTCCCGAACCCGGCACCGGTCACTGAGCTTGTCGAAGTGACCACCACGATGAAGAGTCATCGCTGGATTCATCGGGACGATGCGTTGAAGGCAGGCGGGCCGGGTGAGCCAGCGTGGGAAGGTCTTCGCCGCGGCCGTGGATCAGCGCCAACTTCTTCGCTCGCGACCAGCCCTGAATCTGCTTCTCGCGGGCGAAAGCGTCGTCAACGCGATCAAACTGCTCGGCATACGCCAGGTGCACGGGACGTCGCCTGCGCGTGTAGTTCGCGCTGCGGTCCGGGTCGTTGTTGTGCTGCCAGATCCGGGCCTCGATGTCCTCGAGCGCGGTGCTGCCCGTGTAGAAGGATCCGTCTGCGCATTCGAGGATGTAGGTCCATGCCATCGAGCAATTCTCGCCGGAAGCAGTCGAGGCGGAGCGGCCTGTGGAGAACTCGTCATATCGGCAGTGTCCCTTCGACAGGCTCAGGGACCGGTAGGGGGTCTTCGACAGACTCATGGACCGCGCGCAGACGGCGATGGGCTGGCCGCGCGCCTCGGCGCCGAGCGGCGGAACGGCGCCTAGCCTGGAGGGATGACGGGAGTACGGCGGATACTGGGCATCGACCCCGGCCTCACGCGCTGCGGCGTCGGCGTGGTCGATGTCGATCCGATGCGCCGCGGCACCCTCGTGCACGTGGGCGTGATCCGTACGCCTCCGGACGCGCCGATCGGGGAGCGGCTCGCGGCGGTCGCCGCGGGGATACGTGCGGTGATCGCCGAGCACGAACCCGACGCGGTGGCCGTTGAGCGCGTGTTCGCGCAGCAGAACACGCACACCGTGATGGGGACAGCGCAGGCCAGCGGCGTCGCGCTGCTCATCGCCGCCGAGCACGGACTCCCCGCAGCCACGCACACGCCGAGCGAGGTCAAGGCGGCGGTGACCGGCTACGGCTCCGCGGACAAGAAGCAGGTGCAGGCCATGATCGCGCGCATCCTGCGACTCGACGCCCCGCCGCAACCCGCCGACGCGGCCGACGCCCTCGCGATCGCGCTCTGCCACGCGTGGCGGGGATCTCCCGCGACGGGCGCAACGGCGGAGGGCGATGCGCAGACTCCCGCGCAGAAGGCCTGGGCCGATGCGGAGCGTGTCGCTCGAACATACATACGAGCCCGTGCATAGACTGGTTTCATGATCTCCTCCCTGCGTGGCACCGTGCTGTCCGCGACCACGGATTCCGTCATCATCGAGGTCGGAGGAGTCGGCTTCTCGGTCGCCGTGCCGGGCGACGTCGCGCACACCGCCCGTGTCGGGCACGAGCTGCGCCTGCACACGTCGCTGATCGTCCGCGAAGACGCGCTGTCGCTCTTCGGATTCGCGGATGCCGCCGAGCTCGAGGTCTTCGGCCATCTGCTCTCTGTCACGGGGGTGGGGCCGAAGTCCGCATTGGGCGTACTCTCGCACCTGTCCGTCGATCAGATCGCGTCCGCGGTTGCTGCAGACGATGACGCGCCGTTCCGCCGCGTGTCCGGGATCGGACCGAAGACGGCCAAGCTGATCGTGGTCCAGCTCACGGGTAAGCTGCACGCTCCGGCCGCGGCGCCCGCGTCGTCGTCGCTCCCGGACGAGATCAGCACCCAGCTGATCGCAGCCCTGATCGGCCTCGGCTGGTCCGAGCGYGTCGCCGCCGAGGCCGCCGAGCGAAGCACCACCGAGGCGAGCGAGACCGAACGCGGATCCGTCGCGCTGCTGCTGCGGCGCACGCTCGCGACTCTCGGACCCGCCCAGGGTGGAACCGCCCGTGGTTGAGTTCCAGGATTCCGGCGAGGCCGTCGATGAGGTCGAACTCGCGATCGAGGGCGCCCTGCGCCCGACGAGCCTGGCCGAGTTCGTCGGACAGCACAAGGTCCGTGGGCAGCTGAAGCTGCTGCTCGAGGCCGCGAGGATCCAGGACCGGCCCGCCGACCACATCCTGCTCTCCGGTCCTCCGGGACTCGGCAAGACGACGCTCGCGATGATCGTGGCGCATGAGAGCGGCCGACCGCTGCGCATGTCGAGCGGCCCCGCGATCCAGCATGCGGGTGACCTCGCCGCGCTGCTTTCGAGCCTGACTCCGGGGGAGGTGCTGTTCATCGACGAGATCCACCGGATGGCGCGCTCCGCGGAGGAGATGCTGTACCTCGCGATGGAGGACTTCCGCATCGACATCATGGTCGGCAAGGGCGCCGGGGCGACGAGCATCCCGCTCGAGCTCGCCCCGTTCACGCTCGTGGGCGCCACCACGCGCTCCGGACTGCTGCCGAACCCGCTGCGGGACCGCTTCGGCTTCACCGCGCACCTGGAGTACTACGAGGCGGACGAGCTGGAGCGGGTGGTCGAGCGCTCCGCCATCGTTCTCGGCGTCGGCGTGCCCACCGTGGCCCGGGCGGAGATCGGACGACGGTCGCGCGGCACCCCGCGCATCGCCAACCGCCTGCTGCGGCGCGTGCGCGACTACGCGCTCGTTCACGGCGGAGGTTCCTCGGCCTCCGTCGAGGATGTGCGGGCAGCCCTGGAGCTCTACGACGTCGACCGGATCGGGCTGGATCGCCTCGACCGAGCGGTTCTGGACGCGATCGTCCGTCGCTTCCGCGGCGGCCCCGTGGGCCTCAGTACGCTCGCCGTCTCGGTGGGCGAGGAGGCGGACACGATCGAGAGCGTCGTCGAGCCGTACCTCGTACGGATCGGCTTCCTCGGCCGCACGCCTCGCGGGCGTATCGCGATGCCCGAGGCGTACGCGCATCTCGGCATCGCGCACCCCGAAGGGGTCGCGTTGTTCGATGACCTATAATCGCTGGAGACTTTCACTGTCCCCACCCTTTTGCGTCCCACCGTTGGCGCGCGCCCCCGAAAGGCACCTCTTCGCATGAATCTCGCGACCTTCTTCTCGCAGTACGGTCTCTTCTTCGTTCTGGCCATCCTGCTCGTCTTCATGGTGTTCTCCACCCGCCGCCGCAACAAGCGCATGAAGGAGGAGCAGGAGAAGAAGGCCACGCAGACCATCCCGGGCGCCAAGGTGCTGCTCCAGGGCGGCCTCTACGGCACCATCGTCGAGTTCGACCCCGAGAACCTGGACCGCCCCGCTCGCGTGGAGATCGCGCCCGGCGTGGTTATCGAGGTGCACTCGCAGGCGATCCTGCGCGTCGTCGACGAGGAGCAGAACGCGCCCGCCGTCGAGGAGACGCACACGCCGCTGGACGAGCAGACCCCGTTGGATGAGCACACGCCGCTCGACGAGCGCGCCAAGGACATCCGCATCGAGTCGGCCGAGGAGACCCGCGCGCGCCTGGAGCGCGAAGCCGACGACAAGAACTGACGCGGTCCGCGCTCGGCGCACGACCGTCCCTCCGGACAGACCGTCCCCCTCAGAAAGCGAAGAACCTTCGTGGCATCGTCTTCTCCCGTCAAGCACGCCTGGCGGGTCTTGCTCGGCCTGCTCATCGCCATCGGCGTGCTCTTCGGCCTGAACGCGCTCGGCGTGTACGGGTTCGCCAAGAGCTCCTGGGCTCCTCAGCTGGCCCTGGACCTGCAGGGCGGCACGCAGATCATCCTCAGCGCGCAGACCGCCGACGGCAAGGATCCGAACGCCGACCAGCTCACCCAGGCGGCGCAGATCATCCGTCAGCGCGTGGACGCCTCGGGTGTCGGCGAGTCGGACATCACCACGGAGGGCGGCCGCAACATCGTCGTCCAGATCGCCGGCAAGGCGGACGAGGCCACCCGCAACCGGATTCAGGCGAGCGCCAAGATGGAGCTGCGTGCGGTGCTGGCGGCCACGGCTCCGTCGACGTCCTTCGTAGGTGACGACGGCAAGTCGACGCCGTATCCGACGCCCGCACCGGGGCTCGCATCCACGCCCTCGCCGTCACCGACCGACGGCAGCGACATGTCCTGGGCCACGCCGAAGCTGCAGGCCCAGTTCCTCTCGTACGACTGCAAGACGAAGCGCGACTCCGCGAAGCTGCCGTCGGACCAGCCGCTCATCGCGTGCGACAGCAGCGACCAGGCCAAGTACCTGCTCGGCCCTGTGGAGCTCGACGGCACGTCGATCAAGGACGCCACGGCCGGCCTGAACCAGCAGAACGGGCAGTGGGAGGTCAACCTGACCTTCGACAGCAAGGGGACCGACGCGTTCGGCAAGGTCAGCCAGCGCCTCTACGCGTTCACCCAGCAGGGTCAGACACCGCGCAACCAGTTCGCCTTCGTGCTGGACGGCTCCGTCATCTCCGCGCCGACCATGAACGGCGTCATCCTCGACGGACGTCCCTCCATCAGCGGCTCGTTCACGCAGGAGACGGCCAAGAGCCTCGCCGACCAGCTCAAGTTCGGTGCGCTGCCGCTGAGCTTCACCGTGCAGAGCTCTGACACCATCTCGGCGACGCTCGGATCCCAGCAGCTGCAGATCGGTCTCATCGCCGGTCTCATCGGCCTCGGGCTCGTGGCCATCTACTCGCTGCTCAGCTACCGGGCGCTCGGCTTCGTGATCATCGCCTCGATCGCCGTGATGGCGGTCATCACGTATGTGCTGATCTGCATCCTGGGCTGGCGGATGGGCTTCCGCCTGTCGCTCGCGGGCGTCGCCGGTCTGATCGTGTCGATCGGATTCACGGCCGACTCGTTCATCGTCTACTTCGAACGAATAAGGGACGAGCTCCGCGACGGCAAGTCCATCACCGGTGCGGTGGAGGACGGCTGGAGCCGCGCCAAGCGCACGATCTACATCTCCAAGTCGATCAACATCCTCGCCGCCGTGGTGCTGTACATCCTCGCCGACGCGACCGTGAAGGGCTTCGCGTTCACGCTGGGTCTGACCACGCTCATCGACGTGCTGATCTTCGTTGTGTTCACGCACCCGGTGATGCAGATCCTCGCCCGCACCCGCTTCTTCGGCAACGGACACCCGCTCTCCGGCATGGATCCCGAAGCGCTCGGCGCCGTCTACCGCGGACGCACCGAGTACCGTGCGGTGGCTCCCGCGTCCCAGGGGAAGGCGGCTCGTGCCGGGCGTTCCCGCGGTGAGGCGGAGCGGCGCCAGACGATCGCCGAACGAAAGCGCGCGGAGGCTCAGGCCACTGCGGACCAGGGCGCGAGCCGGAACGGGGAGAACGACTGATGCGCTCCATGAACGATCTCGGCAACGACCTCTACTCCGGCAAGACCTCCTTCCCGTTCGTCGGAAGGCGGCGGGTCTGGTTCATCATCGCGATCCTGCTCGTGATCGGATCGGCCCTCGTGCCGCTGTTCCGTCCGGTGCAGTTCTCGATCGAGTTCACCGGTGGCTCGCAGTTCACCGTCGAAGCCCCGGCCGACCGCAACCAGGACAAGGCGACGGCCGCGGTGCGCTCGGTGCTGCCCAACGTGACCACCAAAGTCACCACGGTCAACAACCGCGACATCCGCGTGCAGACCGCCCAGCTCAAGAGCGAGCAGTTGAGCCACGACGTCGCCGCGGCCCTCGCCAAGGCCTACGGCGTCTCCGACGACAAGGTGAACACGTCGTTCATCGGCCCGAGCTGGGGCGAGGGCGTCACCCGCCAGTCGTTGTGGGGCCTCGCGATCTTCCTTGCGCTGACCTTCCTCATCCTGGCCATCTACTTCCGCACCTGGAAGATGTCGGCGGCCTCCATCCTCGGCCTCCTCGACGTGCTCGTGATCACGGTCGGCGTGTATGCGCTGGCGGGCTTCGAGATCTCCCCGGCGGCCGTCATCGGCTTCCTGACGATCCTCGCCTACTCGCTGTACGACACCACGGTCGTGTTCGACAAGATCCGTGAGAACACGAGCGAGGAGGGCACCAAGTCCTCCCGGACGTTCGGCGAAGCCGTGAACCTCGCGGTCAACCAGACCCTGATCCGGTCGATCAACACCGCGGTCATCGCGGCGCTGCCGGTCGGTGCGATCCTGTTCATCGGCGCCTTCTGGCTCGGTGCGCAGACGCTGACCGACATCTCCCTCTCGATCTTCGTGGGCATCATCGTGGCCGCGTACTCGACGCTGTTCGTCGCCGCRCCGCTGTACTCGCTGTTCCGTGAGAACGAGCCGGCGATCCGAGAGCACGACAAGCGCGTGCTCGCAGCGCGGGAGCGCGCCACGGTCACCTCGGTGGAGGTCTGACCCGCCGATGCGTCCTGCCGTTCCGGGCGCTTGTAGGATGATCTGCCTGGAGGTCGGATGAGCGAGGTCGGGACGACGCCTGGGGCGCCGGCGCAGGGTTCGAGTCTGCGCAGGCTCGTGCCCCGCATCTTCTCGCGCGCTCCTCGGATCAACGACCTCGACAACCTCATCCGCACGGTTCGGCAGAATCACCCGCGCGGCGACCTCGCGATCATCGAGCGCGCCTATGCGGTCGCGGCGGAGAAGCACGAGGGGCAGAAGCGCCAGAGCGGTGAGCCGTACATCACGCACCCGCTGGCCGTGGCCCAGATCCTCGCCGATCTCGGCCTCGGACCGCGTGCGATCGCGGCTGCTCTGCTGCATGACACGGTCGAGGACACCGGCTACGCGCTGACCGACCTGACCGCGACGTTCGGCGACGAGGTCGCGATGCTCGTGGATGGAGTCACGAAGCTCGACAAGGTCAAGTACGGCGACAGCGCCCAGGCCGAGACCGTCCGCAAGATGATCGTGGCGATGTCGAAGGACATCCGCGTCCTGATCATCAAGCTCGCGGACCGGCTGCACAACGCCCGCACGTGGGGCTTCGTCCCGCCGGAGAAGGCGGCGAAGAAGGCCACCGAGACGCTCGAGATCTATGCGCCGCTCGCGCATCGCCTTGGAATCCAGGCGATCAAGTCGGAGCTCGAGGATCTGTCCTTCGCGGTGCTGCATCCGAAGATCTACGCCGAGATCGACAGCCTGATCAAGCAGCGCACCCCGCAGCGGGACAAGTACATCCGCGAGGTGGTCGACGCGGTCGAGAGCGACCTGCGCGACCTGCGCGTGCGCGGCAAGGTGGCCGGTCGCCCGAAGCAGCTGTACTCCGTGTACCAGAAGATGGTGGTGCGCGGTCGCGAGTTCGACGACATCTACGACCTCATCGGGATCCGCGTGCTGGTCGGCACGGTCCGTGACTGCTACGCGGTGCTCGGCGCCATCCACGCGCGCTGGACGCCGCTGCCCGGCCGGTTCAAGGACTACATCGCGACCCCGAAGTTCAACCTCTACCAGTCGTTGCACACCACCGTGATCGGCCCCGGCGGCCGCACAGTGGAGATCCAGATCCGCACGCATGAGATGCACCAGCAGGCCGAGTTCGGCGTCGCGGCGCACTGGATGTACAAGGAGCGGATGAACGGCGGCGGCAAGGCGTCCTCTGCCGACGCCGACATGACCTGGCTCGCGCACATCTCGGACTGGCAGGCGGAGACCGCCGATCCCAGCGAGTTCCTCGACTCCCTGCGCTTCGAGATCGGTGCGAAAGAGGTCTACGTCTTCACGCCCAAGGGCCGGGTCATCGGGCTTCCCGCCGGGGCGACACCGGTCGACTTCGCGTACGCGGTGCACACCGAGATCGGTCACCGCACGATGGGCGCCAAGGTCAATGGCCGCCTCGTGCCCCTGGAGACCGCGCTGAACAGCGGCGACGTGGTCGAGGTCTTCACCTCGAAGAACCCCGATGCCGGGCCCAGCCAGGACTGGCTGACGTTCGTCAAGAGCACCCGTGCGCGCAACAAGATCCGCGGCTGGTTCACGAAGGAGCGCCGCGAGGAGGCGATCGAGCAGGGCAAGGAGGCCATCGCGCGCGCCATGCGCCGGCAGAACCTACCGCTGCAGCGCCTGATGAACCAGGACTCCTTCGCTGAGGTCGCCCAGCAACTGCGCTACGAGGACGTCTCGGCCCTTTACGCCGCGGTCGGCGAGGGGCATGTGTCCACGCAGTCCGTGCTGGAGAAGGTCACCGCCCTCATCTCCTCGACCGAGGACACCTCGACCGGTGCGATCGATCTGCCCGCGCATGGGCGCAGCCGCGCCCCGCGCGAAGGCGATTCCGGGGTGCTGGTGCGCGGCGCCTCGGACATCCTCGTGAAGCTCGCGAAATGCTGCACGCCCGTGCCGGGTGACGAGATCGTCGGATTCGTGACGCGGGGGAGCGGCGTGTCCGTGCACCGCTCGGACTGCGTGAACGTCAAGGCATTGTCGGTCGAGAAGGAACGCATGGTCGACGTCGAGTGGGCGCCGACCGCACGCAGCATCTTCCTCGTGCAGATCCAGGTCGAGGCGCTGGACCGCGCCGGCCTGCTGTCGGATGTCACGCGGGTGCTCAGCGAGCACCACGTGAACATCCTGTCCGCGACCGTGCAGACCACCAACGATCGTCTTGCGCTGAGCCGGTTCGTCTTCGAGATGGGCGACACGGTGCACCTGGACCGCGTGCTGAACGCCGTGCGCCGGATCGACGCCGTCTACGACGTCTACCGCGTCACCTCCTCCTGAGCGACGGTCGTCGCTCAGGAGGAGGACGGATCCGCCCCGTGGGCGGCGAGAAACCGTGCGATGCGGTGATAGCCGGGCCCATGGCGCATGTCCGCGAGGCGTGCGGCCGCGCGCCCGACGAGAGCCGGATCCGCCTGCACCAGCAACCGGGCCCAGTCATGTCGTGCCGGCAGCGTCACGGGCCACCGCAGCAGATCGATGAGGGTGCGCTCCGGGGTCGTCACGGCGACGCCGCCGAGACGCTGCACGTCTGCAGCATCCAAGACCGGGTCGTGCACGATGAGCCGGCGCGTCACGGGAGCGCGCAGCCGGCGACCTGAGGCGCTCTGCAGCTCATGCGTTTCGGGCGCAGCGTCGCCGGCCCCGTGGATCCAGGCCGCGCTCATGCCGGCGAACGCGGCGTCGCGCATCCCGGAGATGAGCGAGGCCAGCGAGGAGGCGCGGAGGGCCGCGGTCTCCACGAGATCCGCCGGCGCGTAGGCCTCGCCGAGCTCCACGACATCCCCGTCCAGGCGCGCCGCGGTGAGCTCGGACAGGGAGAGCCGATCTCCGGGGACGTGCAGGAAGGCGCCGCGCATGCCTTCAGTGTGGGGCAGACGCCACAGGGCAGGGATCCGAAGACCCCCGCCCTGTGGACAACTCCGACGATCGCCGGTGTGCGACGCCTGCTCAGCCGTCGAGCGCGTTCAGCCAGGCGCGACGAGCTTCGAGAGCCTCGGTCGCATCCTTGAGGGCCTTGGCGTTGCCGGACTTCTCGGCCGCGTCGCGCTCCGCCTCGAGCTTGGCGATGGCCTGCTGGAGCTGCTCGCTCATCGCGCCGGCGCGGGCCTTCGTCTCCGGGTTGTTGCGCTTCCAGTCGACGTCTTCACGCGACTTGAGCTCCTGCTCGATCACGCGCAGACGGTCGTCCAGCGCTCGCTCCTTCTCGCGCGGGAAGATCCGACCGACCTCGTCCCACTGGCGCTGGATGCGGGTCAGGATCGCCCGGGCCCTGGTGAGGTTCGCCTCGTCGGCGACGGCCTTGGCCTCCTCGAGCAGCGCGGTGCGCGCCTCGATACGGGGAGCGGATTCCGCCTCGGTCGCCGCCGCCTGCTCGGCACGCGCTGAGTAGAGCGCGTCGCCCGCGGCCTTGAACCGGGCCCACAGCGCGTCATCGGCCTTGCGTCCTGCACGGCCGGCGGCCTTCCACTCGTCGAGCAGACCGCGGTAGGCGGGGATCCCGTCCACGCCCTTGGGAGCCAGTGCCTCCGCACGCTCGACCAGTCGCGACTTGCGGTCACGGGCGGCCTTGTGCGTCTCGTCGAGCTCGGCGTAGAACGCGCGGCGCTGGCGATCCACCGTGGCACGCGCGTCGCGGAACCGCTTCCAGAGCTGGTTGGCCGCACCCTTCGGCAGCCGGGGGCCGTTCTGCTGGTGGCTCTGCCACGCATCGAACAGCGCACCCATCTCCTCGGTGACCTGCTTCCACTGCACGGAGGAGAGGTCCTGCGCGGCGATCGCCTCGGAGCGCTCCACCAGGGCGGTGCGCTCGGCGATGGCGGCGTCGACCGCGGCCTTCGCCTCGGCCGACTCCGCCGCAGAGGCCTCGGCGAGGGAGCCGGTCAACGCGTCGAGGCGGGCGCGCAGGCTCGCGAGATCGCCGACCGCCGGAGCGTCGGTGACCTCCGCGACGAGATGCTGCGCCTGCTTGGCGAGATCCACGGCGCCGGAGCCCCCGGCCTGCACGCGCTGCTCGAGCGTGTTCACCTTGAACGCGATGTCCTCGAACTTGCGCACGAAGTAGGCGAGAGCCTCCGCAGGGGTGCCGTCGGGGTACTGTCCGACCTCGCGCCACTCCTCGCCCTCGCGCACCGACACGGTTCCGTCCTCGGTGACGCGTCCCCATTCGGCGGCATCGCTCACGCTCACCGGGGCGGGAGCGACGGGCGCGACGGGCGCGGCGGGGCGGATCGCCGATGCCGGCGGGCGCGGCATGGCCGGCGGCCGGGGCATCGCGGACGGACGCGGTGCAGGCGCGGGTGCGGGCGGCTGCTCCTCGGCGACCGGAGCGGACTCGGCAGCGGCGGCCTCGGCGGCCTCCGCGATGTCCGCAGGCTCGACCGCTTCCTCGGCGGGGGCGTCGGGCTGCTCGGCAGGGGCGGCCTCGGCGGCGACGGACTCGGAAGCCTCGTCGACGGACTCAGGCGCCTCTGCCGCGACGGCCTCGGGCGTGTCGGCGATGGGCGTCGTCGCGCTCTCGGTGTCGGGCCGCGCAGTCTGCGCGGCGTCGATCGGGTTTTCGGGGGTGTGCTCTTCGGTGGACACGGTGAACTCCTTGCGCGGCGGGCCGCGGGAGGCGGAAAGGACAGGGCCAGCCTAGTACGCCGGACCGGCGCGCAAGAGGGGCGTGCGTCAGCCGGCCGGCGTCTCCGTCGCCGTCGGCAGAGGCGTGGGAGCGGAACTCGGCAGGTCCGTCGGGCTGATCGTCGGAGAAGGCGACGGGGCGGGTGCGGTGGCTTCCGCGTGCACGACCTGACTCGCAATCGCGCCGATCACGATGACGGCTCCCGCGACCACGGCGATGGTGTTGTCGCGCACTCTGCGCCGGACGCTCCCGGCGTGCAGATCCAGGCGCGCGGCGTGCAGACGCGCGCGCTCCTGCTGGACACGAGCGCGCTGGTCGCGGGCGTTCGTCGGGCGGCGAGCGGCCATGGATCCTCCCTGGATGTTGAGGACCGAGCCTATCGCGAGAGCCTCTGCCCGCTGCGCACCGCGAGAGGGCGAGTGCGCAGTGCGTCGCGCTGTCGGCGCACGCCGTTAGCCTTGACCGCATGACTCCTGCAGCTCCGCTGATGAGCGGCCAGACGCCGCTCGCCGTGCGGATGCGCCCGATCTCGCTCGACGAGGTCGCCGGGCAGCAGCATCTGCTCCGCCCCGGATCGCCGATCGTGACTCTCGCGGATCCAGGGGCGAAGACCGCATCGAGCGTCTCGATGATCCTCTGGGGTCCTCCCGGTACCGGCAAGACCACCCTCGCGCAGGCCATCGCGCGCTCGTCGGCGCGTCGCTTCGTAGAGCTCTCGGCGATCACGGCCGGTGTGAAGGACGTGCGCGAGGTCATGCAGGAGGCGCTGAACCAGCGCGACCTCTACGGCCAGTCGACGATCCTCTTCCTCGACGAGATCCACCGCTTCACGAAGGCGCAGCAGGACGCACTGCTTCCGGGGGTCGAGAACGGCTGGGTCATCCTCATCGCCGCAACCACGGAGAACCCGTCTTTCTCGGTGATCTCCCCGCTGCTGTCCCGGTCGCTGCTGCTCACGTTGAAACCGCTCACCGATGAAGACATCGGTGTCCTGATCGACCGCGCCGTGGCGGATCCGCGCGGGTTCAACGGGCGCGTGGCCCTGGACGACTCCGCCCGCGCCGCCCTGATCCGTCTCGCCTCCGGCGACGCGCGACGGGCGCTCACCGGGCTCGAGGCCGCCGCGGCCGTCGCGGCCTCGCCGGACCGCTTGACCGAGGACAAGACGCCGACCGTCACGGATGACGACGTCGCGCAGGCGGTGGATCGTGCACTGCTGCGTTATGACCGCCAGGGTGACGAGCACTACGACGTCATCAGCGCGTTCATCAAGTCGATCCGGGGTTCCGACGTCGACGCGGCCGTGCACTATCTCGCCCGCATGATCGAGGCGGGGGAGGATCCGCGCTTCATCGCCCGGCGCCTCGTGATCTCGGCCTCCGAGGACATCGGCCTCGCCGACCCGCAGGCGCTCGTGATCGCGGTCGCGGCGGCCGACGCCGTCGCCTTCATCGGGATGCCGGAGGGGCGGATCCCGCTCGCAGAGGCGACCGTCTACCTCGCGACCACCGCGAAGTCCAACGCCGCCTATCTGGCGATCGATTCGGCGATCGCCGATGTCCGCGCCGGCGGGTTCGGGCGGGTACCCGTGCATCTGCGCGACGCGCACTACCCGGGGGCCAAGCGCCTCGGACACGGCAAGGGCTATCGCTATCCGCACGACAGCGACGCGGGGATCGTGCCGCAGCAGTATCTTCCCGACGAACTGCAGGGGCGCCGCTACTATCAGCCGAAGGCGCTCGGCGGCGAGCGCGAGGTCCAGGCGCGCCTGGAGCGCATCAGGAGGATCCTGGGGGAGGGGTAGACCACCATGGCCAGAGCCGTCCCGAGGATCCCGCCCGACCGTGACCTCTCGATCGACTTCGTTCGTGCGATCTGTCTGCCCGTCGTGGTGCTGCTGCACGCCCTGCAGATGGGCATCGCCGGCGATCCGCTGCGCGCCTTCAAYGCCCTTGCGGAATGGAAGCCGCTGACGACGATCACCTGGGTGGGAATGATCATGCCCACCTTCTTCATCGCCGGCGGCTTCGCGGGGATCACCACGTGGCGGCGCGTACAAGGTGCGGGCGGAACGGCTGCCGAGTACATCCGTGCCAGGATGCTGCGTCTCGCGCGTCCTGTGCTGTTCGCGATGCTCGGCGTGCTCACGGTGATGGGGATCCTCGCGCTGTGCGGAGCGGATCCGGAGTTCCTGCGCTCCTTCGCGTTCCGCCTGGCCGAGCCGCTCTGGTTCATCGCGGTCTATGCGATCTGCACCTCGTTCGTTCCGCTGATGGCAGCGCTGCACCGCCGTGCGGCCTGGGCGACGTACTTCACGCTTGCCGGACTCGCGGTCGCGGTCGATCTGGTGGACAGATACCTGCACGTCCCCGTCGGCTCGCTGAATTGGCTGTTCGTGTGGCTGTTCGTGCAGCAACTCGGCTTCGGGGTGCGGGATCAGTGGTACTCGCGCCGTCCGCGCTGGCTGCTGCTCGTGCTCGCCCTGGTCGCCTACGCGCTGATGGCGGTCGCGGTGCTCGGCATGGGATACGACCCCGACATGATCGCGAACCTGAACCCGCCGACCGTGCTGCTGCTCCTGCTCGGACTCGCGCAGGTGTATCTGTTCACGCTGCTGCAACCCGCGATCCGTGCGGCGATGCGGCAGCGGCCGGTGCTCGTCGGCATCGGAGCACTCGGCATGTTCGGCATGGTCATCTATCTGTGGCACACGGTGGCGATGGCCGTCGTGGTCGGGGTGCAGCTCGCGGTCGGGCTGCCGTTCCCTCCCGTGCTCACTACGGAATGGTGGATCACGCGGATCCCCTGGGTGCTCGCCATCGTGGCGGTGCTGGCAGTACTGTGCCTCACCGTGCCGCGCCTGGAGCGGCTCTGGCCCGATGAGCGCTCCCGGCGCATGCCGCTGTGGGCGGCGATCGTGTGCGCGGCGGCACTCGTGGTGAGCGTGGGCTGGGTGCTCACGCAGGGATATCTGACGCCCGGCACGGGGCTGGCGATCGCCCTGCTCGCTGCGGCCATCGCGTGGCTCACCGTCGGCGGCCCCGCGCGCGGCGTCCCGGTCGATGCGGCGCCCGGGCGCTCAGCCCGAAGCGCGACGGGCGCTCAGGCCTGATCTGATAGCATGAATCGGCTCGAAACCGTGTTTTCGGGCATCTCTCCACTCCTGCACCACCCTCTCGTCCGCCCCGGCGTGCGCTCGTGAGGGGCGGAATCGAGACGATACGTCCGCGAGCCGTGACCGACGCGGCCGCGTATCGAAAGGAACACTTCGTGGTTACGAAGTCCCAGGACCGCCGCAAGGTGCGTCTGTCGCGTGCCCTCGGCATCGCGCTCACCCCGAAGGCCGCCAAGTACCTCGAGAAGCGTCCTTACGCTCCCGGTGAGCACGGCCGCACCAAGCGCAAGCAGGACAGCGACTACGCCGTCCGTCTGCGCGAGAAGCAGCGCCTTCGCGAGCAGTACGGCATCCGCGAGAAGCAGCTGGTCATCCAGTTCAACGAGGCCCGTCGCAAGGACGGTCTGACCGGTGAGAACCTCGTCGAGCAGCTCGAGATGCGTCTGGACGCGCTCGTGGTCCGCGCCGGTTTCGCGCGTACCACCGCGCAGGCGCGTCAGCTCGTCGTGCACCGTCACATCCTCGTCGACGGCCAGCTCGTCGACCGCCCGTCCTTCCGCGTGAAGCCGGGTCAGCTCATCCACGTCAAGCCCAAGAGCGAGGGCCTCGAGCCCTTCCAGGTGGCGGCCGCCGGCGGTCACGCCGAGGTGCTGCCCCCGGTTCCGGGCTACCTCGAGGTCGAGCTCGACAAGCTGGAGGCCCGTCTGGTCCGTCGTCCGAAGCGCGCCGAGGTCCCCGTGACCTGTGACGTGCAGCTGGTCGTCGAGTACTACGCCGCGCGCTGAGTCCAGCGACTCAGCTCTCGGAGTTCAGCGAACTCTGCGAACACGCCGAGGAGGCGTCGGGGGTATCCCCGGCGCCTCCTTCGCGTTTGCGCATACGATGGAGACCGTTGTGACGTGCGACCCGAACCGGAGGTGGTGACATGAAGACCCTGCTGTGGTTCCTCATCGGCGTGATTGGCGGCTTCGTCGCCGCGCACTTCCTGAACAAGGATCCGCGCGGACACGACGTGCTGGCGGCCGTCGACGACCGGATCAACGAGTTCACCGGGATCTTCGCCGACGCGTTCCACGCGCAGGAGGCCCGCCTCACTCAGGACGGTCCCGCGGACTGACGCGGATCCGCCCTCTCCCGATTCCGCGCTTCGGCGCGCCCTGACAGCAAGGACCCCTCGACGAGCATGAAGACCGCGGAGATCGCGCAGCGCTACCTGAGCTACTTCGAGAAGAACGATCACCTGATCGTCCCCTCGGCGTCGCTGGTCAGCGATGACCCCTCGCTGCTGTTCACCGTCGCCGGCATGGTGCCGATGATTCCGTATCTCACGGGCGTGGTCCCCGCTCCGCATCCGCGTATCGCCGACCTGCAGAAGTGCATCCGCACCAACGACATCGAAGAGGTCGGACGTACGGCGCGGCACGGCACCTTCTTCCAGATGCTCGGCAACTGGTCGTTCGGGGACTACTTCAAGGAAGGCGCGATCCGCTACGCCTGGGAGCTGCTGACCGGCTCCGAGAGCGACGGCGGACTCGGCTTCGACGAGAAGGACCTCTGGGTCACGGTCTTCGAGACGGACGACGAGGCGGAGAGCATCTGGCGCGACGTGATCGGGCTGAAGCCGGAACGCATCCAGCGTCTCGGGCGCGCGGACAACTACTGGAATACGGGCCAGCCCGGCCCCGGTGGCCCGGACAGCGAGATCTTCTTCGACCGTGGACCCGCGTACGGTCAGGATGGGGGACCGGCGGTCGATGACAACCGGTTCCTGGAGATCTGGAACCTCGTGTTCATGCAGGACTTCATCGACAACATCCGCGGCAAGACCGAGTTCGACATCGTCGGCGAGCTTCCGATGAAGAACATCGACACCGGCATGGGCCTCGAGCGCGTCGCCTTCCTCAAGCAGGGTGTCGAGAACATGTACGAGACCGATCAGGTGCGTCCCGTACTGGACCGGGCGGTCGAGCTGTCCGGACTCCGATACGGTGCCGAGCACGCCGCCGACGTCCGTTTCCGCGTCGTCGCCGATCACGTGCGCTCCTCGCTCATGCTGCTTTCGGACGGCGTGCGCCCGTCGAACGAGGGCCGCGGCTACATCCTGCGCCGACTGATGCGGCGCACCGTCCGGTCGATGCGTCTTCTCGGCGTCGACGAGCCCGTCTTCCCCGAGCTGTTCTCCGCCTCCCAGGAGGCGATGAAGAGCGCCTACCCGATCCTCGAGCAGGACTGGGCGCAGCTCTCCGCCGCCGCGAACGCGGAGGAGGAGACCTTCCGCCGCACGCTGGATGCCGGATCCACGATCCTCGACCTGGCTCTCGCCGACACGAAGAAGTCCGGCTCGGAGACGCTCAAGGGCTCGGAGGCGTTCCTGCTGCACGACACCTACGGCTTCCCGATCGACCTCACGCTCGAGATCGCAGAGGAGACCGGGCTGAACGTCGACCGCGCCGCGTTCGACTCGCTCATGCAGGAGCAGCGCTCCCGTGCCAAGGCCGATGCGCGCAATCGCAAGCGTCAGATCGCCGACGTGTCGGTGTACGGCGACCTGCGTGCGAAGGGTGAGACCGCGTTCCTCGGCTACGACGAACTCGAGGCGAGCTCCACCGTCCTCGGGATCCTCGTCGACGGCCGGCCGGTCCGCAGCGCCGCCGAAGGTCAGGTGGCGGAGGTCGTCCTCGCCGAGACCACGCTCTACGCCGAATCCGGCGGCCAGGTCGCCGACAAGGGCGTCATCACCGGCCCGGGCTACGCGCTCGAGGTGCTGGATGTGCAGCGTCCGGTTCCTGGGCTGATCAGCCACACGGTCGAGGTGACCACGGGCGTGGTCTCGATCGATGCTCCGGCGACCACGACCGTGGACGCGGCCAATCGCCGCGCCGCGCGTCAGGCTCACTCTGCCACGCACCTCGTGCACGCGGCTCTGCGCGACACGCTCGGCAAGACAGCCACCCAGGCCGGGTCCCTGAACCGGGCCGGCTACCTGCGCTTCGACTTCTCTTGGGGACAGGCGCTGTCCGGCGACACGAAGTCCGAGATCGAGGAGATCGCGAACCGCGCCGTGCAGGACGGGCTCGAGGTCACCACGCGGATCATGTCGCTCGACGACGCGAAGGCCGCAGGCGCCATGGCGCTGTTCGGCGAGAAGTACGGCTCGACCGTGCGCATGGTGGACATCGGCGGCCCCTGGTCGCGCGAGCTGTGCGCCGGCACGCACGTGGCGTCGAGCGCCGAGATCGGTCTCATCAACCTCGTCGGTGAGTCGTCGGTCGGCGCGTCGAACCGCCGCGTGGAGGCGCTCGTCGGCGCGGACGCGTTCCGCGAGTTCGCCGCCGAACGCGCGCTCGTGTCCCAGCTCACGTCTGCGCTCAAGACGCCGCGCGACCAGCTCACCGAACGCGTGAGCGACCTCGCCGCGCAGCTCAAGGCCGCCGAGAAGCGGATCGCCCAGTTCGAGGCCGCGGAACGCGCCGGTCGCGTTCCGGCGATCGCGAAGACCGCGACCTCCGTGGGCGCCGTGCAGTTCGTCGCGCATGACCTCGGCGAGGTCGGCGGGGCGGATGAGGTGCGCGAGATCGCGACCGGCGTGCGTGACACGTTCGGTTCCGCGGCCGCTGTCGCAGCGATCTCCGGCGTGGCGAACGGCCGGCCGATGGTGGTCATCGCGACCAACGACTCCGCCCGCGCCCAGGGCGCGAAGGCCGGCGCCCTGGCCAAGATCGCCGCCGGCGTGCTCGGCGGCGGCGGGGGCGGTCGTGACGACGTCGCGCAGGGCGGCGGATCCGACGCGGCGGCGCTGCCTGCGGCGTTCTCCGCTATCGAGCAGGAGCTGCGTCGCGCGTGACCGGGTTCCGACGGGGCGTGCGGCTCGGCATCGATGTGGGCCGCGCCAGGATCGGCGTGGCCCGGTGCGATCCGGACGGCCTGCTCGCCGTCCCGGTGGAGACGGTGCCGCGCGGTGACGCGGCCGTCGCTCGCATCGCCGAGCTCGCAGCCGAGTACGAGCCGCTCGAGCTCGTCGTCGGCCTGCCGATCAACCTCCGTGGCGAGGACACCGCATCGACCCTCGACGCTCGCGAGTTCGCGGAGGCTCTCGCCCGTGCGTGCGGGATCGCCGTGCGTTTGATCGACGAGCGGCTGAGCACGGTCACCGCGCACCAGGCGCTGCGCGCCTCCGGACGGACGCAGCGCAACTCCCGCGGTGTCGTGGATCAGGCTGCCGCCGTGGTGCTGCTGCAGCACGCGATCGACACCGAGAAGAACACCGGTAACCCGGCCGGTGAGCCTCTGATTCTCGATGAGGAGAACAACTGACATGTCCGACCGATCCCCGTCGGCCGCCACGCCGGACAACGATCCCGTCTCGCACGACCTTTTCGGTGCGCTGCCGGATCCGCAGGTGCAGTCCCCTCGCCCCGTCGAACAGACAGCCGTCCCTGGCTCGCGTCGCGCAGTCCGCGAAGCCGCCTCGTCGTCGCTCACGACGCCGTCCCCGGCGTCCGACGAGGGTTCTGCCGCCCCTGCGGAGCACCATGACGGATTCCACTCGACGCTCGAGGCGCTGTTCCACCACGAGACCGAGCCGCCGACAGCACCGAAGCGGAAGAAGCGCCGCGGATGCCTGATCGCGCTGCTCATCGTGTTCGTGCTCGTCGCGGGCGTCGCGGCAGGCGGCCTGTGGGCCTGGAACACCTACGGCGACAAGATCAGCGAGGTCATGGGCTGGGGTCCGTCCAAGGACTTCGAGGCGGGTCAGGCCAGCGGCAATGCGCTCGTGACCATCAAGAAGGGCGACGGAGGGCAGCAGATCTCCCGGGCCCTGTACGACGCCGGCGTGACGAAGACCTCCAGCGTCTTCTACGACATGCTGGTCAAGGAGAACATCGCCAACACGTTCTACCCCGGCGTGTACAAGCTCGAGCTGAAGATGACGGCCGCTGCCGCGCTCAAGGCGCTCAACGACCCGAAGAACAAGATGCAGAACTCCGCGATTCTCCCGGAGGGCCTCTCGGTCGCCGAGACCATCTCGCGCATCGCGCAGAGCGTGGACGTGCCGCTCGCGGATCTCCAGGCCGCGGTGAAGAACCCGGCGGACTACGGCGTGAACGCGCCGTCGCTCGAGGGATGGCTGTTCCCTGCCCTCTACGAGTTCCAGCCAGGGGCGACGGCGAAGGACGTGGTGTCGACGATGGTGCAGCGCACCAGAGACTCGCTCAGCGCCGCCGCCGTGCCGTCCGCGGACGAGCAGCGCGTGCTCACGATCGCGTCCATCATCCAGCGCGAGGCGCGTGCGGAAGGCGACTTCTATAAGGTCTCCCGCGTGATCCAGAACCGTCTGGATCAGGGCATGAAGCTCCAGATGGACTCGACGGCGCAGTACGGCTACGGCGAACTCCACAGCGGGTCTGCCAGCACCTCGGACGCGGCGCAGACCGACGACAACCCGTGGAACACCTACGTGATCGACGGGCTCCCGAAGACCCCGATCGCGAACCCGGGAGACAAGGCGATCGATGCCGCCATGCATCCGACCGCCGGACCCTGGCTGTACTTCGTGACGGTCAACCTCGACACGGGCGAGACGGTGTTCTCGACGACCTACGCCGAGCATGAGGCCGCTGTGAAGCAGTGGCAGGACTGGTGCAAGGCGAATCCGAGTTCGGGCTGCTGACGTGCCTGTCATCGGCCCTGCTGCGTCGCGCCTCGCGGTCTGGGGCGACCCGATCGACCACAGCCGTTCGCCGGACCTGCACCGAGCCGCGTACCGGTTGCTCGGGGTGGACTGGGAGTACGGCCGCCGCCGCGTCGACGAGGCCGGATTCGACGCGGCGCTGAACGGACTCGACGACACCTGGCGCGGGCTCTCGCTCACGATGCCGTTGAAGGAGCGCGCCCACGCGCGCGCCGACCTGCTCGATGACGACGCGCTCCTCACCGGCGCCGTGAACACGCTGCTGCTGGGCGAGGAGATCCGCGGGTTCAACACCGACGTCGGTGGTCTCACGTCCGCGCTCCTGGCGGGCGGCCTGAGCGGGGCGCACTCGGCGCGCGTGCTCGGCGGAGGGGCGACGGCCCGGTCTGCCCTGGTGTCGCTCCTGCGCCTCGGCGTCGGCACGGTCGAGCTCAGGACGCGTCGCGCCGAGCAGGCGGCAGAGCTGGCTGGATTCGCGGAGCGGATCGGACTACGCGCGACGACCGCGGAGCTCGGATCCGAGGCGGTGCCGACGAGCGTCGATCTGACGATCTCGACCCTGCCCGGCACCGCCGTGCTGCCTGATGTCGTCATGACGGCGCTCGCGCGCCGGGGCGGTGCGCTGTTCTCCGCCGCCTACGCGCCCTGGCCCACTCCGCTCGTCCGAGCGTGGACCGATGCCCCTGTCCTGAGCGGACTCGAGATGCTCCTGCACCAGGCGGTACGGCAGATCCGCATCTTCCTGCACGGGAACCCCGAGCAGGAGCTTCCCGACGAGGCCGCCGTGCTCGCAGTCATGCGGGCGGCCGTGCTCTGAACGCATGGGAGACTAGGAGAATGCTCCGCGTGCTCACGGCCGGCGAATCGCACGGCCCCGAACTCATTGCCGTCATGGAGGGTCTGCCCGCAGGCGTTCCGCTGTCGCGTGAGGCGATCCAGTCCGACCTGCAGCGCCGCAAGCTCGGCTACGGGCGCGGGTCGAGGATGAAGTTCGAGCAGGACGAGCTCTCGATCTCCGGCGGAGTGCGCCACGGCTTCTCGCTCGGCAGCCCGATCGCGATGCGGATCGGCAACACCGAGTGGCCCAAGTGGGTCGAGGTGATGAGCGCAGACCCCGTCGAACTCACCGACAAGTCCCGCGGGCGCAGCGCGGCGCTGACCCGCCCTCGTCCCGGCCACGCCGACCTCGTCGGCATGCAGAAGTACGGTTTCGACGAGGCCCGTCCGATCCTGGAGCGCGCGAGCGCTCGGGAGACGGCCGCCCGTGTCGCCCTCGGCGCCGTGGCCCGCGCCTTCTTGGGTGAGCTCGGCATCCGTCTGGTCAGTCACACCCTGTCGATCGGACCGGTCCAGGTGCCGGAGGGATCCGCCCTGCCGACGCCGGACGACGTCGAGGCGCTGGACGCGGATCCGCTGCGCTGCTTCGACCCCGCGACTTCGGCGCGCATGGTCGACGAGGTCGACGACGCCCGCAAGGACGGCGACACGCTCGGCGGCATCGTCGAGGTGCTGGCCTACGGCCTGCCGCCGGGGCTCGGCTCGCATGTGCACTGGGACCGCCGGCTGGACGCACGGCTCGCCTACGCGCTTATGGGCATCCAGGCGATCAAGGGCGTCGAGGTGGGCGACGGATTCGAGACCACCCGCCGGCGCGGATCCGCCGCTCACGACGAACTGTTCGCGACGGAGGACGGCATCAGCCGCGGCTCCGACCGTGCCGGAGGCACCGAGGGCGGCATGTCCACCGGAACAGTGCTGCGCGTGCGCGCCGGTATGAAGCCGATCGCCACCATCCCGCACGCGCTGCGCACGGTCGACATCACATCGGGCGAGCAGGCCACCGCGCACCACCAGCGCTCCGACGTCTGTGCGGTGCCCGCCGCGGGCGTCGTCGCCGAGGCGATGGTCGCGATCGAGCTCGCGAACTCGGTGCTGGAGAAGTTCGGCGGCGACAACGTCGCGGAGACCCGGCGCAATCTCGAGGCGTACCTCGCTGCGATCCCGGAGGAGCTGCGCACGACGCCGGCCTCCGAGGCGGCGCTGATCCTGCACGATGAGCTCGGCTGAGGCGTACGCGCCGGAACTGCTGGTCCTCGTGGGTCCCATGGGGGCCGGCAAGACCAGCATCGGCCGAAGGGTCGCGAAGGCCACGGGGCTCCGTTTCGTCGACACGGACAAGACCATCGTGCAGGCGCATGGACCGATCCCCGCGATCTTCGCGGAGCACGGCGAGGCGCAGTTCCGAGCATGGGAGCGCGAGGCGGTCGCCGCGGCGATCGCGGCCGGCGGTGTGATCTCGCTGGGCGGGGGAGCAGTGCTCGCCCCGGAGACCAGGGCCCTGCTTCGCTCCGTGCCGGTCGTGCTGCTCACCGTGTCGGCGGAGGCGGTGGCGGCGCGGATCGCCGGCGAGGGACGCCCTCTGCTGCACGGCGAGGAGGATCCGGTCCAGCGCTGGACCAGGATCTACGCCGAACGGCGGGCGCTGTACCAAGAAGTCGCCGACACGCACTTCGACACCTCCCGGGTGCCGATGTCGCGCGTGGCGGAGCAGGTCGTGGAATGGATGAGAGGACGAGCATGAGCACGGAGCAGAACGACGGGGTCACGACGATCACGGTGACGGGGAGCACCCCCTACGACATCAACGTGGGACGGAACATCCTCGATCGCGTCTCCCAGGCTCTGGCTCCGAACGTCCGCAAGGTGCTCGTCGTGCACCCGCCGACGCTCGCCGATCGCGCTGCGCAGCTTCGCGACCGGATCCTCGCGGACACCGCGAACGGCCCGCGCGAGGTGCTGCTGGCCGAGATCCCGGATGCGGAGCAGGGCAAGCGCATCGAGGTCGCGCAGTTCCTCTGGCAGATCATGGGGCAGGCCGACTTCACCCGCACCGACGCGGTCGTCGGCTACGGCGGCGGGTCCGTCACCGACCTCGCCGGCTTCGTCGCGGCCACCTGGCTGCGCGGTGTGCAGATCGTCCAGGTGCCGACGACCGTGCTCGGGCTGGTCGACGCCGCCGTGGGCGGCAAGACGGGCATCAACACGAACGAGGGCAAGAACCTCGTCGGCGCCTTCTGGGCACCGCGCGCGGTGATCGGCGACCTCGACGAGCTGTCCAGCCTGACGCCGAACGAGGCGACCGCCGGCTTCGCCGAGGTCGTCAAGGCCGGATTCATCTGGGCGCCCGAGATCCTCGACATCATCGAGGCGGATCCGGCTCGTGCCGTGGATCCCCTCACGCCGGAGTTCCGGCGCGCGGTCGAGCTCGCGATCGGTATGAAGGCCAGCGTCGTCTCCGAGGACTTCCGCGAGGCCGGTCAGCGGGAGATCCTCAACTACGGCCACACGCTCGGCCACGCGATCGAGCACGCCGAGCGCTACCGCTGGCGTCACGGGGCAGCGATCTCCGTGGGCATGCTGTTCGCGGCCGAGCTCTCTCGTCTCGCGGGGMGGCTCTCCGATGATGACGCCAACAGGCACCGCGCGATCCTGGAGTCCCTGGGGCTCCCGACCTCGTACCGCGCCGGGGCATGGCCGACCCTGCTGTCCACCATGCAGCGCGACAAGAAGAGCCGCGGCGGCATGCTGCGCTTCATCGTGCTGGACGGCATCGCCAAGCCGACCGTGCTGCAGGCCCCCGACGAATCGCTGCTCTTCGCCGCCTATCAGGAGGTCGGCGAATGAGCTTCCAGGTGCGCCGGGTCCGTGCCACGGAATGGGCCGACGTCCGCGACCTTCGTCTGCGCGCCCTGCAGGATCCGGTCGCGGCGCTGGCATTCCTCGACACCGTCGAGAACGCCTCCGCGCAGCCCGACGAGTTCTGGCAGCACCGCGCCGCCAACGCCGCGGAGGGCGGGTCCAACGCGCAGTTCGTGGCGATCGCCGAGGACGGCGAGTGGTTCGGATCCGCCACGGTGCTGCCGTCCGGGCTCGAGGGCCCTGAGTCCACCGCACTCGTCGTCGGCGTCTACGTGGCAGAGGGGCATCGCGGAGCGGGAGCCATCGAGACGCTCTTGGACGAGTGCGCGACGTGGTCCGCCGAACAGGGCGCCTACGGGCTGACGCTCGAGGTGCATGTGGACAATCACCGCGCCCAAGCGGCCTATGAGCGCTGCGGCTTCACGCGCACGGGGCAGATCACCGAGCTCGCCAACGGGCGCGAGTACGTGATGGTGCGCCCGCTCGTCCCTGACGCGCGCTGATACCGTGAGCAGGTGATCACGCCGCGCCGCCTGCTCCTCGTCAACGGACCGAACCTCAATCTGCTCGGTCTGCGCGAACCGGGGATCTATGGATCCGCGACGCTCGCCGACGTCGAGCGGATCACGGCGGAGGCCGCCGCGGCGTACGGCTACGAGATCCGCGCCGTGCAGAGCAACCACGAGGGCGTGCTCCTCGATGCGATCCACGACGCGCGCGAGGACTGCGGCGGCATCGTGATCAACGCGGGCGCCTACACGCACACCTCGGTCGCGCTGCGCGACGCGCTCACCGGCGTCGCTCTGCCGTTCGCCGAGATCCACATCTCCGACGTGTACGCGCGCGAGGAGTTCCGGCACCATTCGTACCTCACCGACGTCGCGGCCGTGCACGTCGTGGGGGAGGGCGTGCAAGGGTATGCGACCGCGACGCGCCGCCTGATCCTGCTGCTGGAGGGCCAGGCGGACGGGTGACCTGCGGTATCGCTCCGGTCGCGCTCACAGGCCGATCGGCGGGCATCCCGTAAGATTGAACGTCGGCCGCTCGGCCGCGAACCTCAGGAACGGACTTCTCAGACCCATGGCATCGACCGCAGACATCAAGAACGGCGTCGTCCTCTCCATCGACGGACAGCTCTGGAACGTCATCGAGTTCCAGCACGTCAAGCCCGGCAAGGGCGGCGCGTTCGTCCGCACGAAGCTGAAGAACGTCGTCAGCGGCAAGGTCGTGGACCGCACCTACAACGCCGGCGCCAAGATCGACATCGAGAACGTCGACCGCCGCGACTTCACCTACCTGTACACGGACGGCGACAACTACGTCTTCATGGACCAGGAGGACTACGACCAGATCAACGTGGCCGCCGCCACGGTCGGCGACGCGAAGAACTTCATGCTGGAGAACCAGCAGGTCCAGATCGCGCTGAACAACGGCAACCCGCTCTACATCGAGCTGCCCGCCTCCGTCGTGCTCGAGGTCACCTACACCGAGCCCGGCCTGCAGGGCGACCGCTCGTCGGCCGGCACCAAGCCCGCCACGCTCGAGACCGGGTACGAGATCCAGGTTCCGCTGTTCCTGGAGACCGGCACCAAGGTCAAGGTCGACACGCGCACCGGCGGCTACCTCGGCCGCATCAACGACTAACGCGTGGGCGCCCGGACCAAGGCGCGCAAGCGCGCCCTCGACATCCTCTTCTCCGCCGACGTGCGCGGCGATGACCTTGCGGTGACGCTCGCCGCCGAGGCCAAGCGCGCTTCCGCCGAGCCCGCCCGTGAAGCCTCCTGGCTCTATGCGCGCGAGATCGTGGACGGGATCATCGATCACCGCGACGAGATCGACGAGCAGATCACCACGCACAGCCGTGACTGGAAGCTCGACCGGATGCCGGCCGTGGACCGGGCGCTGCTGCGCATCGGCGTGTGGGAGATCCTCCGCAACGACGAGGTGCCGACGGCCGTCGCGATCGACGAGGCCGTGGAACTCGCGAAGGAGTTCTCCACCGACGAGTCCGGATCCTTCGTTCACGGCGTGCTCGCGCGGGTCGCGCGTTCTGCCTGATCGATCGCGCCACGATCTCCGTTTGGGGCGTGTTCGTCCGTTTTGGGGCGCAGGATTCCGGGTTTTCCCGGCATCCTGCGCCCCAAAACGTTGCTGTGCGCCCCGAAACACGGCCGGTGGTGTCCGTGGCCTGCATGAGGATGGATCATCATGACCTCCGCTGATGCCGACGACTGGCGCGTGCTGCTGCCCTCCACCCGGGCGAGCGGGGCGCCGCTGGCCCTCGGGGTCGAGCTGCGCCGCCGTGACCGCGCCGATGCGAGGCACTGGGCGTCGCGACCGCTGCGCACCGCCACCGCGCGGGATCTGGTCAAGGATCCGGGCGAGCTGTTCCTCGCCGTCCGTCCGCTGCGGCGCAACGACGCCGGATCCGCCTGGGTGCAGTCCGATGCCGATTGGGACGCTGTCCGTCGTCCCGGTACGCGCTACGTCGCGGAGCACTCCCGCTGGTTCGCCGATCTGCTGAGCATCTCCCGCGACTCGCTCCTGTCCGGCACCGCGGGGGACTGGCTGCTGCTGGACCCCGTCGCGTCCCCGCTGCTGTGGCCGCATCTGCAGTCGGCATCCGCGGCCGGGATCGCCCTGGTGGCGACCGAGCGCAGCACCCGCCTGCAGTGGTCGGACGAGCTGCGGATCGTCGTGGACATCTCGGCGGACGGGGACGGCGGGCTCCGCCTCTCCGCCTCGGCCGACGCCGTGGGGGAGCCGTTCCCCGCCTCGGCGACGCAGGCGGTCGGATCCGGCGGCGTCTACGCGCATCGCGTCGTCGGCAAGAGGATCGATCTCGTCCTCGGGCCGGTGCCGCTGACCGATGGCGTGCGGGTGCTGCTGTCGGGGCCGGCCGGGCTGACCGTCGCACCGGTCGACAGGAAGGCGTTCTTCCGGGACGGCTATCCGACGCTCATGCGCGGAGCGACCGTGCGTGCGGGGCACGGAGTCACGCTGCCCGCGCCGCCGAAGCCTGTGCCCCTTCTCGTCGTCGACTTCCGCCCTGACGACGTCGTGGCGTATCGGCTGCACTGGGACTACCCGGGGTACGCCCGGTTCCCCCTGGACGAGCGCGCCCTGGAATCCGGGATCCGCGACGGCGCCGGGGAAGCCCAGCTGCGTCCCTCCGTGCTCGCGGCCTGGACCGAGGTCACGGGGCTGCCGTTCCTGCTCGCGGGCGCGCTGCGCGACGCGGACGCCGCCGAGTTCGTCTCGCACCTCGTGCCGACCCTCGAAGCGCGCGGCATCCTCATCGAGACCACGGGCACGCCCCGCACCTACGCGGAGCTCACCGGCGACCCGTCGATCACCGTCAGCACGGTGGAGAGCACCGATCCGGACTGGTTCGACCTCGGGATCCTGGTGCGGATCGACGGCCGTACGATCCCGTTCGAGCCGCTGTTCCGGGCACTCGCCCTCCGTCAGGGCAAGCTCAAACTCGTCGACAACACCTGGTTCTCGCTGCGCCACCCCGCCTTCGACCGGCTCAAGGAGCTCCTGGACGAGGCGGCGGAGCTCGCCGAGTGGGAGGCGGGGCCGCGCATCGCGCGCACTCATCTGACGCTGTGGGAGGACTTCGAGGATCTCGCCGACGAGACGCAGCCCGCGCGGGCCTGGCGCGCCGCCGTCGAAGGCCTCCGAGCCGATCCGGCGGTGGATCCGGTACCGGTGCCTTCCGCCATCACGGCGGAGCTGCGACGCTATCAGCGCGAGGGGTTCACGCGTCTCGCACGACTCTGGCAGCACCGCCTCGGCGGGATCCTCGCCGACGACATGGGCCTCGGCAAGACCCTGCAGCTGCTCGCGCTCATCGCTCACGCGCGGGAGGGCCGGCGCGAGGCGGGCGCCCGCGACGGCGCGCCGTGGCTGGTCGTGGCACCCACCTCGGTGCTTCCGGTCTGGCGGCGGGAGGCCGAGCGGTTCGCACCAGGGCTCCGCGTCGCGGTCGCCGGCCGCACCCGTGACGCGCACGGCGTCGATCTCGGTTCTCACATCGGCGATGCGGACCTCGTGATCACCTCGTACACCGTGCTGCGCCTGGACGCGGACGAGTTCGCGCGCCGGCCATGGTCGGGTGTCGTGCTCGACGAGGCGCAGAACGTGAAGAATCCGGCGACCAAGCAGCATCAGGCCGTCGCGGCGCTCGACGTCCAGGCGGTCTACGCTGCGACCGGCACGCCGCTGGAGAACGGCCTGGGAGAGCTGTGGGCGCTGCTGAGCCTCACATCGCCCGGCCTGTTCGCCTCTGCGCGGAGGTTCCGAGAAGACTTCATCCAACCGATCGAGCAGGGCAAGGTGCCGGAGAACGCCGAGGGAGCGCCCTATCGGCGTTCCCGCATCGACCTGCTGCGACGGCGGATCCGCCCCTTCCTCATCCGCCGCACCAAGGAGCTCGTCGCGCGCGATCTGCCGGAGCGCCAGGAGCAGGTGCTGCGCGTCGAGCTCGCTCCTGCCCACCAGCACCGCTACGACACCGTGCTGCAGCGCGAACGGCAGAAGATCCTGGGGCTGCTGCCCGACCTCGACCGGCAGCGGTTCATCGTGTTCCGCTCACTCACCATGCTGCGCATGCTGAGCCTGGCACCGGGGCTGATCGAACCCGACGACGCCGGCATCGCATCCCGCAAGCTCGAGGAGCTGGTGGAGCGACTCCTCGAGCTGAGGGCCGAGGGGCACAGGGCGCTCGTGTTCAGCCAGTTCACGTCGTTCCTGGGGCTCGCGGCAGAACGGCTCCGCCGCGCAGGACTGCGCGTGTCGTACTTGGACGGATCGACCAGGGACCGGGACCGCGTCGTACAGGAGTTCCGCGAAGGGGAGCAGGATGCGTTCCTGCTCAGTCTCAAGGCCGGCGGAACGGGCCTCACGCTCACCGAGGCGGACTACGTGTTCCTCCTGGACCCGTGGTGGAACCCGGCGGCCGAGGCCCAGGCGGCCGATCGCGCGCACCGGATCGGGCAGACGAAACGCGTGTTCGTCTACCGGATGATCTCCGAGGGCACGATCGAGGAGAAGGTGCTCGCCCTGCAGCAGCGCAAGGCGCGGCTGTTCTCGGCCGTACTCGACGACGAGGACCTCTTCGCCCAGTCCCTGACCGCCGACGACATCCGGGAACTGCTCGGCTGAGCGGCATGGGCGTCGGCCACGGGACCGCCGGATCCGGTTATGCACGGGCCGTCTCCAGGCCCGTCGGGGAGCGCCCCGGTAGGATCGACAGGTCCACACAGGAGGAGAAACATGCGGATCACGGGACTCGGGCATGCCGGGATGTTCATCGAGACGGTCGGCGGAAACATCATCTGCGACCCCGTCCTCGGCCCGTCCTTCTACGGATCCTGGTTCCCGTTCCCCGACAATCGCGGCCTCGACTGGGCGCGCCTCGGACGCGAGGCCGACTTCCTCTACGTGTCGCACCGGCACCGCGACCACTTCGATCCGCGGCTGCTCGAGCGCTACATCCGCAAGGACATCGAGGTGCTCCTGCCGGAGTACCCGACGGACGACCTGGAGAAGGACCTCCGCGCCCTCGGCTACGAGAACATCACCTACGCACCGGCCGGCGAGATCATCGAGCGCGGTGCGCTGAAGATCATGATCACGCCGCTGCGCGCCCCCAGCGACGGCCCGATCGGCGACTCCTCGCTGAGCGTCGACGACGGCTCCGGATCGGTGCTGAACCAGAACGACTCGCACCCGCTCGATCTCGAGAAGCTCCTCACCTTCGGCAAGCCCGACGCCTATTTCACCCAGGTGTCCGGTGCGATCTGGTGGCCCATGGTCTACGACCTTCCGCTCGACGCCAAGCAGAACTTCGCCCGCCTCAAGCGGGAGGCGCAGAACAAGCGCGCCATGTACTACATCGAGAAGGTCGATGCACCGCACGTCTTCCCGATGGCGGGCCCGCCGATGTTCCTCCGCGATGAGCTCTTCGACTTCAACGGCATCGGCCGCGACGGCGAGTCGATCTTCACGGACCAGAAGCAGTTCCTCGCGCACCTGAACGAGCTCGCCCCGCAGTACGACGGGCACCTGTTCGTGCCCGGCACCGTGGTGACCCTCGAGGACCGGGAGATCTCCTCGATCGAGCAGACCCTCTACTCCGAGGACGAGCTGCGCCACATCTTCGACGAGAAGTGGGACTACCTCGAGGAGCAGCGCGCGACCCGGCAGCAGGAGATCCGCGACGAGGAGGCCCGTCGCTCGCCGGTCCTTCCTCCCGCGGAGATGCTCGCGGCGATCAAGGAGTGGTGGGAGCCGCTGCTCAAGAAGTCCCGCACGATCCGGCTCGGCGTGGGCGGCAACGTCCGGTTCCGCATCGGCGAGCTGGACATGGTGGTCGACTTCCCGAAGGCCAAGGTGCGCGAGTACGCGGGGGAGGAGTGCATCTACTGGTACACGATCCCCGCCGACCTCGTCTCGACGAACATCGCCGACCACGAGATCGACTGGTCGAACTCGATCTTCCTGTCCATGCAGTTCTCCGTCGGGCGCAGCGGCAAGTTCAACGAGTTCCTCACGACATTCCTCAAGTGCCTGTCCGTCGATCGGATCGAGTACGTCGAGAACTGGTATCAGGAGCAGACCGATCAGACCGAGGACGCCGAGGTGGGCGACTGGATCGTGCAGCGGCGCTGCCCCCACCTGCGCGCCGACCTGACCCGCACCGGGTCCGTCGACGAGGAGGGCGTGCTCACCTGCAGCATGCACGACTGGAAGTGGGATCTGAAGACGGGACGCTGCCTGTCCACGAGCGGTCATCCGATCCGGGCCACG
The DNA here is from genome assembly GCF_056397105.1 of Microbacterium sp. 05N427. NCBI lineage: Bacteria > Bacillati > Actinomycetota > Actinomycetes > Micrococcales > Microbacteriaceae > Microbacterium > Microbacterium sp. 05N427. The sequence continues at coordinate 70,354 of NZ_JBFTMT010000004.1, read as the reverse complement.
CAGATCGATCCCGTCACCGACGACGCTCTGCGGCTCGGGGTCTGAGCCCCTCCGACATCGCTTTTCCGGAGCCGTCCTCCTCACAGGGAGGGCGGCTCCTTCGCGTCTCTCGCGGTCGGGAACGATGCTCGGCGACCGCGATCGCGCGGCGTCCCGCGCACCTGTCCACTCGGGGACCGCTTCTGTCCACTCGGGGACCATTCCGCGCGTCGCGCCCTCCCTAGCATGGGGATCCGGCGGGCGACGAGGCCCGCCCGGACGGAGAGAATCCCGATGGTCACCGCCTTCAGTTCCGCGACCGAGATCGCCCACGAGATCAAAACCGGTGCGGTCAGCCCGGTCGAGATCGCCGAGCTCTACCTCGACCGGATCGACCGGCTGAACCCTGCGATCAACGCGATCGTCTGGATCGACCCCGACGCGACCTTGGCCGAGGCCAGGCAGTCCGAGCGCGCAGTGCGTGCGGGAGAGCCGCTGGGGCCGCTGCACGGCATCCCGGTGCCCATCAAGGACCTCACGGCCGCCGCAGGACAGCCCTGCTTCTACGGTTCGCTCGGAACCAACACCGCGATGCAGACGCAGGACGACCTCATCGTCGGGGCGCTCCGCCGTGCGGGATGCGTGCTGCTCGGACGCAGTCACGCCCCCGAAGCGGGAACGATGAGCGTGACCGAGACGTCGCGTTTCGGCGTGGCACGGAATCCGTGGGACCTCAGTCGCTCGCCGGCTGGATCCAGTGGCGGTGCAGGGGCGGCACTGGCCGCGGGCCTCGCGCCCTTCACCCACGCCTCCGACGGCGGCGGCTCGATCAGGATGCCCGCGTCGAGCAACGGTCTCGTCGGGCTCAAGCCCTCGCGGGGGCGAGTGCCCTCCGCGGTCGCGGGATGGGAGCACGCGGCGACGGAGGGTGCGGAGGCCCGCACGGTCGCCGATGCGGCCACGATCCTGGACGCGATCAGCGGACCGGATCCGTTCGTGATGTACAACGCCCCGCGCCCCGAGCGCCCCTTCGCCACGGAAGTCGGGCGGCCGCAGGAGCCGCTGCGGATCGGCCTGCTCCTGGAGGCGCCCACCGGCCTCCCCGTCGATGACGAGTGCGTGAGGGCGGCGACGAGCACTGCGGCTCTCCTGGAGGCCATGGGGCACGTCGTGACACCGGTGGCGCCGAGGTTCTACAGCGAGCGCGCGGTGCTCGGATACGTCACCCACATCATGGACGCGTCCGTCGCCGCGATGCCCTACCTCTGGCCCGAGCTTGCGGAGCCGTATCTGCGACACCGGATGGCCCGCGCAGGCCGTGCCAGCGCGGTCGACTACGTGCAGAGCGCGATGCTCATCCAGGCAGAGACCTACGACATCGTGTCGCAGTTCGGGCGGGACTTCGACGTGCTGCTCACGCCGACCATGGCGACCGTCCCCGTGCCGGCGGGCGAGCTGGTCGCCGAGGCGAACGAGCAGCCCGATCTGTCCCGGTTCCGCGAGGGACGGATGGTGAGCTTCACGAGCTGGGTCAACCTCGCCGGCCTGCCCGCCGTCTCGCTGCCGATGCACGTCGCGGCGGATGGGCTGCCGATCGGTGCGCAACTGGTCGCCGGCCCTTGGCGCGAAGACGTCCTGCTGCGGCTCGCCGCAGCGCTCGAGGAGGCGGCCCCGTGGGCGCACCGCCATCCCGCCGGATTCGAGGACTGAGCCGATGATCGAGCTCCTCCTCTCGCTCTTCAGTCAGCTGGGCCTGGTCGCGCTGCTCGCGCTTTCACTCTCCCTCGTTTTCGGGGTGAGCCGGATCGTGAATCTTGCGGTCGGCGACTTCGCGACGATCGGCGCGTTCACGATGGTCGCGACCGCGGGGCTGCCGTTCTGGCTGGGGATCCTGATCGGCCTCATCGTCTCGGTGCCGCTCCTGTATCTGATCGAACGCGGTCTGCTGAGCCGGCTCGTCGGATCGCCGCTGGCCTCGCTGCTGGTCACCTGGGGCATCGGGATGGTGCTGCGCCAGGTGTGCGAGCTCGTCTGGGGTGCGACGGCGCGGGCCGTCCCGCCCCCGTTCGACGGGGTCGTCACCATCCTCGGGGTCCCGTACCCGTCCTTCCGGCTGCTCGCCGGCCTCGGGGGAGCCGTCGCGGTCGCGATCGTCCTCGTCATCGCGTACCGGACACAGGCAGGGCTCCGGCTGCGCGCCGTGGCCGACAACCCCACGATGGCGGCGCTGCTGGGCACTCCGCCGGCGCGCACCAGGACGCTCACCTTCGTGGTGGCGGGGCTCCTCGCCGTCCTCGCGGGAGGGCTCTACAGCCCCCTGCTCGGCGTCAACCCGTCGATGGGGTTCACGATCCTCATCCCCGCGTTCGTGGTCCTCCTGCTCGCCAGGCCGGGCTCGTTCTCGGGAACCGTCATCGCTGGGCTCTTCGTCGTCGCGTTGCAGGTCGTGCTGCGTCGCTTCTTCGCCGACACCGCCGCGGACGCGCTCTTCTACGTCGTCGTGCTCGTCGCCGTCGCCGTCCGTTCCACCTCGACAACCAGGAGGCTCCTGACATGGTCCACCCGATTCCTTCCCCGCGGTCGCGTCGCATGACGCATCGCAGCCGGCTCGCCCTCGGGGCGCTCGTTGCGGCAGGTGCCCTGGTCCTGACGAGCTGCGGAAGCAGTATCGCCGGCGGAGCCCCGCAGAGCGACGCCACCGGCCCTCTGAAAGTCGGCGTCATCGTGCCGGCGACAGGCAACATCTCCTCTGCCGGGCTCGCTCTCAAAGCGGGCTTCGAGATCGGCGTCGAGAGGATCAACGCCGAGGGCGGGGTCAACGGCATGCCGATCGAGTACACGGTCGAGGATGACTCCTCGGACCCGGCGACGTCGACACAGTTGGCGAAGAAGTACGTGCAGGCCGGAGACGTCTCGCTGCTGTTCGGCACGATCACGGGTGACACGGCCGCGGCCGTCGCAGCTGTCTCGGACTCCGCCAAGATCCCCTTCGCGACGTCGATTCTCGGCGACCCCTCGGTCTGTTCGCGCTACTACTGGGGCTTCGGCGAGTCGACCCGTCAGCTGCTCACCCCGATCATTCCGGATCTGCTCGCGAAGTACGGCACGCGCGTCGCGATCGTCGGCTCCGACTACAACTTCCCGCGCGACTATGCGGCGAGCGCGGAGAAGATCGTGACGGCCGCGGGCGGGACCGTGGTCGCGAAGGAGTTCAGCCCGCTGGGAACGACCGACTTCGAATCGACCGTCGGGCGTCTCAAGGCCGCGGCGCCGGACCTCGTGCTGTCGATGGTCGTCGGCGCGGATGCGATCGTGTTCACCAAGCAGGCGCAGGCCTTCGGGCTCCTGACGCCCACTCTGGGCTACGAGGGCGCCCCGCTCGACGCGGACTACTACCCGGCGGTGGCGGATCAGGTCACGGGCCGCGAGCACGCGGTGCGCTGGAGCGACGGCTTCGTCGATGACGAGAGCAAGGCCTTCGTCTCCGCCTACCGCAAGAAGACGGGATCCCAGGCGCCCATCCCGGAGGTCGCCGCGAACGCCTACTTCGCGATCCGATTCATCGCCGCGGCGGCGAACGGTGCCAAGGTGACCGCGCCCGCCGACCTGAACAAGGCGATCGCCGGGTTCCGCTTCGATTCGGCGCTCGGGAAGGGGACGCACTTCGCAGGACCCGCGAACATCTTGCAGGCCACCATGTCGACGGTGACCATCGGAGCCGGCGGCGCCTACCCGGTCACGAAGGAGCACGGCATGGTCGCCGACACCGAGACGACCTGCAAGTGACCGCGTCGGCCCGCCGGGGGATCGGCGGTCTCGTCCGGCGCCCCGGTGCGATCCTGGCCGTCGTGGTCGCCCTGCTCGCGCTCCTCCCGTTCGGCCTCGCCCCGTATGCGCTGAGCGTGATCGCACTGGGGCTCGTCTACGGGCTCTTCACCTACGGACTGGATCTCTCCTGGGGGCGGGTCGGACTCATCAGTGTGGGTCAGGCCGCCTTCTTCGGCCTGGGCGCCTACGCCCTCACGATCGGCGTCTCCGTCGGCATCCCGTGGGTGCTGGCCGCTGCGCTCGGTGTCGCGATCGCCACAGGTGTCGCCGGGCTGATCGCGCAGGTCGCGCTGACCGTGAAGGGCGAAACCGCGGTGCCGCTCTTCATCCTTTTCACCCTCGGCATCAGCCAGCTCCTGCAGCGCGTCGCCACGTCCACGCCGGAGGTGACGGGCGGATCCAACGGGATGCTCGCGCCGGCCCTCGACCTCGTCCCGACGTATTACCTCGTGCTCGCCGTCACCGTGGTCGTGGTGGGCCTCACCTTCCGGTTCTTCGTGGCAGGGCGGCGCGGCGCGTTCCAGCTCGCCGTGCTCGTGAATCCGGCCAGGGCGGAGCATCTCGGCATCAGCGTGCGCGGGACCCAGACCGCGGCCTTCATGGTCTCGGCCGCGGTCTCGGCCGTGGCGGGGGCGCTCTTCGCGCCCGTCGCCGGTCTGGTCACTCCTGCGACGCTCGGGCTGGCGCTGTCGACCAGCGTCCTCACCTGGCTCGCGGTCGGTGGAAAGGGGTCGCTGATCGGGCCGTTCCTCGGCGCCGTGCTCCTCACCGTGGCGGCACAGACGCTCGGCCGTACGTGGCAGAGCTGGTACGTCTTCGGGCTCGCGGCGCTCTTCATCCTGGTGGTGCGATTCGCTCCGGGCGGTGTGGCCGGCGGGATGCGGCGCCTGCTTCTGGGCCGATCGGAAGTGCTGCGCGTGCCTTCGGCCCGTCCTGCGCGACGCACGAGCGCACCGGCGCGTGCGGGTGCCCCCTTGCTGCAGGTCGAGGCGGTGGACCAGCGCTTCGGCAGGTCGAACGTGCTGCAGGACATCTCGCTCACGGTGCGAAGCGGGCAATGCGTCGCCTTGATCGGACCCAACGGCGCCGGCAAGTCCACCCTGCTCTCGGTCATCGCCGGCCTCCTCCGGCCGTCGGCGGGCCGTATCCTGCTCCGCGGCGAGGACGTCACCCGCTACGGCGTCGACCGTCGTGCCAGGCTCGGCATCGGCCGGCTGTTCCAGGTGCCGAGCGTGTTCACCGCGCTCTCGGTCGCGGACAACCTCAGGCTCGCCGCTCTCAGCGGGGGATCGGCCGACCTGGCTCGCGCCGACACTCGTCTCGCCGGCGAGCTGTCGATGGCTGAGCGGCGTCACCTCGAACTCGACATGGTGCTGCGGGGTCCCTCCGATCTCGTGCTGCTCGACGAACCAGCCGCAGGGCTGTCGCACGCCGACGCACGCACGCTTGCGCGACGCCTGCGTCGGGTCGTGGAGGACACCGGATGCGGCATGGTCGTCGTCGAGCACGACATGGAGATCGTGCGGGAGATCGCCGACCGTGTCGTGGTCCTGTCGAACGGCTCGATCATCGCGTCGGGGACCATGGACGAGATCGTGGCGCACGACGCCGTGCGCCACGCCTACCTGGGGAGCTGAGATGGTGCTTCACGCGCGGGGGATCGCCGGCGGATACGACGGCGTCCGGATCGTCGACGGCGTCGACCTCGTGGTCGGCGCAGGCGAGATCGTGGGACTGCTGGGCAGGAACGGGATGGGGAAGTCGACCCTTCTCGGCGCGCTCTTCGGGACAGTGGACCGCCTCGGCGGGTCGGTCGAGGTGGGTGGTCGGACACTCGCGGCGCGCAGCCCGGATCGGTCGGCCGCCGCCGGCGTCGCCTTCCTCCCCGAGGATCGCGGTGTGTTCCCGTCGTTGACCGTCGCAGAGAACCTTCGGCTCGCCCGGCGCGGGTACCGGCCGGCGGTCGATCCGCTCGAGGTCTATCCGATGCTCGGAGAGCGGGCGGCGCAGGCGGCGGGAACACTGTCCGGAGGCCAGCAGCAGCAGCTCGGGATCGCCCGCGCGATCCTCGCCGGTTCGGCACTCGTATGCATCGACGAGTTGACCCACGGACTCCAGCCGTCGATGGTGACGCGCACGTTCTCGGCGCTCCGCGCGGTCGCCGACTCGGGCGTCGGCGTGCTGTTCGTGGATCAGAACCCCGATCTCGTGACGGCGTCGTGCGATCGGGTGCTCGTGATGGAGGCGGGGAGGGTCGTCCTGGACCGCAAGGTCGAAGACGGGGTGCTCGAGGAACTTCGGCGCCTGCTCGTGCTCAGCTGACCGCGTCCTCCGCCGCGCGCAGCTCCCGCGGGCTCTGCCCGAAACGCTGACGGACGACCTTGCTGAGCCGCGACGGATCACGGAAGCCCCAGCGGCGCCCCACTGCCGCGAGCGACTCGTCCCTGGCCGTCAGCAGCTCTCTGCGGACACCCTCGACACGCCGCGCAAGGACGTGCTCCCCGACCGTGGCGCCGGTGCGGCGGAAGACGCGGTGCAGGTAGCTGACCGAGATGTGGTTCGCCGCGGCGATCCTCGCCGGCGTGAGGTCGGGGTCTCGGAGGTGCGTCTCGATCCACTCCACGACCTGCTCATGGACTGTCTCCTCGGAGGAACGGAGCGCGGGCCGCTCACCCCGCGCCTCGCGGATGCAGTCCCGCAGCAGCGACAGGGCGACATCGGCGAGCTCGAGCCGTAGCGGGGCGGGCAGGGTTCCCCAGCGCTCTGGAACACCGGCGAGCAGACCCGTCAGGATGCAGGCCGCCGTCGTGCCGGACAGCGCCGCGGATCCCGCGACCGCGGCCAGTTCCCGATCGCTCGCGCCCAGGGCATCGACGTCAACCGCCAGGACGAGATAGCGATACGGGCCGATGAGGTCGAGGAAGAACGGGGCGGAACGGGAGTAGAGCACCATGCTGCCAGGGCCCAGGGTGATCTCGGACCGGTTCTGGGCGAACGTGCCGGATCCCTCGAGGAGGATGCCGAGGAAGTGCGCATCGAACGCGGTCGCGAAGGACAGCGGACGGACGCTGACCGAGTTCTCATCCCTGATATCGCAGCCGAGCAGGCGGCCGAGCGCCCAGGAGGAGGAACGGGCGCGGTAGGGATCCTCCCCGGGACGGACGACCACCGCGTCGCCCGGCAGGTGATCGCTGGTCGCCTCGTCGAGGTAACCGCTCACGACCGCACCGCCGAGGGTCGAGGTGACGTGCATGGCTTCGCCTTTCTCTTCGTCGAGAGGGAGCACCGGTTGCCCGTTCACTGTATCTCAGGACGCCTGTCATTCGATCCGGCTGCCGGCCCCGCCGTTGACCTGTACCACTGTTCGATCAGGCGGTGCACTGACGCTATGGCCACCACACTTCCGCGGATCCAGGTCACGCAGACGCCAGAGCTCGCCGCGGGGCTCGAACTGGCGGCGAAGGAGTGGCCGGGCGCGTCCCGGTCCGAACTCGTCGCGCGTCTGGCGGAGGCAGGGACGGAGACGATTGCCGCCAAGCGGGCCGCTCGGCGAGCCGAGCGGCGCAAGGTGCTCGAAGAGACCCGGGGAATGTTCAGCGATGTGTATCCGCCGGGGTATCTCGAAGAGCTGCGGAAGGACTGGCCCGAGTGATCGTGCTCGATGCGAACGTGATGATCTCATATTGGGGGCGTCCCGATGCGCACACGCTGACCGCCTTTGACCTTCTTGACACAGAGGAGGAGTTGACGATTCATCCGGTCACTCTCGCGGAGACCCTCGTGGCTCCGGTTCGTGAAGGACGTGAAAAGACGGGCTCGACGCCTACCTCCGGCTGGGCGTGGAGCGCTACGCGCCCTTGATGGACGAGCCGATCCGTGTCGCACGGGTCCGCGCGGAAACCAGGCTCAAGCTTCCTCACGTCTACGTGCTCGCGACCGCGATCGAGCTGGATGCCACATTGGCGACGTTCGACAAGCGACTTGCCGACGCGGCCCGGGAGCGGGGCGTCGAGGTCGTAGGCGCCTGAGTGACTCCGCTAAGATAGGCCCTGGTAAAGAGCAACCTTTAACACCGTCCCGTGAGGCGGAGAAGGGAGCCGGCAGATGAGCGCACGTATCGTGCTGCAGGAAGCCGACATTAGGCGCGCCTTGACGCGCATCGCCCATGAGATCCTCGAATCCAACCGGGGAGCGGAGAATCTGATCCTCCTGGGCATCCCCACCCGCGGGGTCCCGCTCGCCGAGCGCCTCGCGATGCTGATCACGGAGATCTCGCAGATCGCGGTCCCGGTCGGATCGCTCGACGTCACGCTCTTCCGCGATGACCTCGCCAAGCACCCGACGCGATCGCCGCACCGCACGCACATCCCCGCCGGCGGCATCGACGGGAAGACCGTCGTCCTCGTCGATGACGTGCTGTTCTCCGGGCGCAGCATCCGCGCCGCGCTCGACGCGCTGCAGTCCATCGGCCGCCCCGCCGTGGTGCGCCTCGCGATCCTCGTCGACCGCGGACACCGCGAGCTGCCGATCCGCCCCGACTTCGTGGGCAAGAACATCCCCTCGTCCCGCGCCGAGCGCGTCAACGTGCGCCTGCGCGAGGACGACGGCGAGGAGTACGTCTCGATCGAGGGAGGCGACGAATGAGGCACCTGCTCGACACCCGCACGCTCGCCCGCGAGGACGCGATGCGCATCCTCGACATCGCCGAGGACATGGCCGACACCCAGTCCCGAGAGGTCAAGAAGCTGCCGACCCTGCGCGGCAAGACCGTGGTGAACCTGTTCTTCGAAGACTCCACGCGCACGCGCATCTCGTTCGAGGCCGCTGCCAAGCGTCTCTCCGCTGATGTGATCAATTTCGCCGCGAAGGGATCCAGCGTCTCCAAGGGCGAGAGCCTCAAGGACACCGCGCAGACGCTGGAGGCGATCGGCGCCGACGCCGTCGTCGTGCGCCACCCCGCGTCCGGTGCACCGCGCACCCTCGCCACGAGCGGCTGGATCTCGGCCGGCGTCGTGAACGCCGGCGACGGGACGCACGAGCACCCCACCCAGGGGCTGCTCGACGCCTACACGATCCGCAAGCGCCGCTTCGGCGCGGACAGCCGCGGCCGCGATCTCAGCGGGGTGTGTGTCGTGATCGTCGGAGACGTGCTGCACTCACGCGTCGCCCGCTCCAACGTCTGGCTGCTTTCGACTCTCGGCGCGGAGGTCACCCTGGTCACCCCGCCGACGCTCATCCCGCAGGACGTCACCGGCTGGCCGGCACGGGTCCTGTACGACCTCGACGCGGCTCTGGCGGAGGAGCCCGACGCCGTCATGATGCTGCGGATCCAGCTCGAGCGCATGCACGCGGCCTTCTTCCCCTCCGAGCGCGAATACACCCGCCGGTGGGGGCTGGACGCGGCGCGGCTGCGGCGCCTGCCCGACGATACGATCGTGATGCACCCCGGTCCGATGAACCGCGGACTGGAGATCTCCTCCGACGCTGCCGATTCCGCCCGCTCCACCGTGCTGGAGCAGGTCACGAACGGCGTGTCCGTGAGGATGGCGGCGCTGTACCTGCTGCTGGCGGGGGAGCGCCCTTCGACGGACACCGGCCCTTCGACAGGGTCAGCGGCCGAGAACGACGAGATGAATCGAGGAGACCGATGACCGAGGGCCTGCTTTTCCGAGGCGCGAAGATCCTCGGCGCCGATTCCGCGGACATCCTGGTGCAGGACGGGCGGATCGCCGAGGTCGGATCCGGCCTCTCCGCGGCCGGCGCCCGCGTGATCGACGCCGACGGGCTGGTCGCGCTGCCCGGCCTCGTCGATCTGCACACGCACCTGCGCGAACCCGGTTACGAGGCCAGCGAGACCGTGCTGTCCGGAACCCGTGCCGCCGCCGCCGGCGGCTTCACGGCCGTGTTCGCGATGCCGAACACCTCGCCTGTCGCCGACTCGGCGGGTGTGGTCGAGCAGGAGCTCGCACTCGGCGAGGCCGCCGGCTACGCCACGGTGCAGCCGATCGGCGCCGTCACGGTCGGTCAGAAGGGCGAGCGGCTCGCCGAGCTGGGCGCGATGGCCTCCTCGCGCGCGAACGTCCGCGTCTTCAGCGACGACGGCTTCTGCGTCTGGGATCCGCTCATCATGCGCCGCGCGCTCGAATACGTGAAGGCGTTCGACGGCGTGATCGCGCAGCACGCGCAGGATCCGCGGCTCACCGAGGGCGCTCAGCTGAACGAGGGCTCCGTCTCGGCGGAACTCGGCCTCACGGGCTGGCCCGCCGTCGCCGAGGAGTCGATCATCGCGCGCGACATCCTGCTCGCCGAGCACGTCGGCTCACGGCTGCACGTGTGCCACCTGTCCACCGCCGGTTCGGTCGAGCTCATCCGTTGGGCGAAGAAGCGCGGTGTGGCCGTGACCGCCGAGGTCACTCCGCACCATCTGCTGCTGACCGACGAGCTCGCCCGCGGCTATGACGCGCGGTTCAAGGTCAACCCGCCGTTGCGCACTCAGGAGGACGTTCTCGCCGTGCGCGAGGGCCTCGCGGACGGCACGATCGACATCGTCGCGACGGATCACGCCCCGCACCCCAGCGAGGCGAAGGCCTGCGAGTGGCAGGCCGCCGCCAACGGCATGGTGGGTCTCGAATCCGCGCTGCGGGTCGTGCACCAGGCCATGGTGCAGACCGGACTGCTGGACTGGGCAGACGTCGCCCGCGTCATGAGCGCAGCCCCCGCGCGGATCGGTTCCCTCGCCGGCCACGGGACGCCGATCGCGGTAGGGCAGCCGGCCGAGTTCGCGCTCTACGACGCCGACGCCGTCGGGGTCTTCGCCGAGTCGGATCTGCACGGGCAGAGCACGAACTCGCCCTATCTCGGCCGCGACCTGCCGGGCAAGGTCCTCTGGACGGTGCACCACGGGTACACGACGCTCGAGAACGGCGTACTGGCCGATCTTCGCGAGTCCGGGCGAGCCGCGGGAGCGCGCTCGTGAATCAGCAGATCGCCGGAACCGTCGTCCTCGCGGTCGCCGTGCTGCTGATCCTCGGCGGCGTGCTCGCGTGGCGCGCACGGCTGCGTCGCGATTCGGGCCTCACCGCGCCGCTCGGCGTGCCGGAGCACGCGGAGGTGCAGGCCCGCTACGAGACCCTGTACGTCGCGACGACCAGGCACGACCACTCGCTCGAGCGTCTCGCCGTCCGTCCGCTCGTCTACCGCGCCCGTGGCGAGCTCACCATCACCGATCGCGGTGCGGCGCTGAGCCTGGACGGCTCACCGACCGTCTTCCTCGCGTCGGCGCGGTTGATCGGCGCAGACCGGGCCACCGTCACGATCGACCGGGTCGTCGAGCCCGGCGGACTGATCCGCCTCGCCTGGCGCACGGACGACGGCACCGTTGTCGACAGCTATCTCCGCGTCACCGGTGACATCGGCAACACCGATGCCTCCGGCGCCGCGCTCACCGACCTCCAGCGACTCATCAGCTCGCAGCGCCCCGACGCTGCCTCCGAGACAGGAGAATCCGCATGACCCTTCCCCACGACTCCGCCGTGCTCGTCCTCGAGGACGGCACCCGCCACGTCGGGCGCGCCTACGGCGCCCACGGCAGCACGCTGGGCGAGGTCGTCTTCGCGACCGGCATGTCCGGCTATCAGGAGACCCTCACCGACCCGTCCTACGCAGGTCAGATCGTGCTGCAGACCGCACCGCACATCGGCAACACCGGGATGAACGACGAGGACCCCGAGTCCCGACGCATCTGGGTCGCCGGGTACATCGTGCGCGACCCCTCGCGGGTCGTGTCGAACTGGCGTGCGAACGCGTCGCTCGACGAAATCCTCGTGCGTGACGGCATCGTCGGCATCAGCGGCATCGACACGCGCGCCGTGACCCGGCACATCCGCTCCGCCGGATCCATGCGCGGCGGTATCTTCTCCGGTGCGGAGGCCGCGCTGGACGCCGATGAGCAGCTGCGCCGCGTGACCGAGGCGCCGGAGATGGCCGGCCAGAACCTCTCCGCCGCGGTCTCCGTCGAGTACGCGCAGATCACGCCGGCGACGGCGGAGCGCGTCGGCAACCTCGCCGTGCTCGACCTCGGCGTCAAGCAGTCCACGCTCGACAACCTCGCGGCGCGCGGGTTCGACGTGCACGTGCTGCCGCAGTCCTCCACGTTCGCCGACATCGCCGCCATCGACCCGGTCGCCGTGTTCTACTCGAATGGCCCCGGCGACCCCTCCGCGTCCGACACGCAGGTCGCGGTGCTCCGCGAGGTGCTCGACGCCGGCCTGCCGTACTTCGGGATCTGCTTCGGCAATCAGTTGTTCGGCCGCGCTCTCGGGCTCGGCACCTACAAGCTCGCGTTCGGCCACCGCGGCATCAACCAGCCGGTGCTCGACAAGGCGACGGGCCGGGTCGAGATCACCGCGCACAACCACGGCTTCGCAGTCGAGGCGCCCATCGAGGGCTCCTTCGACAGCCCGAACGGCTACGGCAAGGTCGAGGTCAGCCACGTCGGCCTCAACGACCAGGTGGTCGAGGGGCTCCGCGCCCTCGACATCCCGGCGTTCTCGGTGCAGTACCACCCCGAGGCCGCCGCCGGCCCGCACGACGCCAACTACCTCTTCGACAGATTCCGTGACACCGTCGTCGCCCACCTCTCCCAGAAGGACAGCAAGTAATGCCCAAGCGCGACGACATCCACTCCGTCCTCGTCATCGGATCCGGCCCGATCGTGATCGGTCAGGCCTGCGAATTCGACTACTCCGGCACCCAGGCGTGCCGCGTCCTGCGTGAGGAGGGCATCCGCGTCATCCTCGTGAACTCCAACCCGGCCACGATCATGACCGACCCCGACTTCGCGGATGCGACGTACATCGAGCCGATCACCCCCGAGGTGATCGAGACCATCATCGCCAAGGAGAAGCCGGACGCGATCCTGCCGACCCTGGGCGGCCAGACGGCGCTCAACGCGGCCATGGCGCTGCACGAGCGCGGGATCCTGGAGAAGTACGGCGTCGAGCTCATCGGTGCCAAGGTCGACGCGATCCGGAAGGGCGAAGACCGCCAGATCTTCAAGCAGCTCGTGCTCGATGCGGGCGCGGACGTGGCCGCATCCGTGATCTGCCACACGATGGACGAGCTGATCGAAGGCGCCGAGAAGCTCGGCTACCCGCTGGTCGTGCGCCCCTCCTTCACGATGGGCGGACTCGGATCCGGTTTCGCCTACGACGAGAGGGACCTGCGCCGGATCGGCGGCGCAGGCCTGCACGACTCGCCGACCACCGAGGTGCTCCTGGAGGAGTCCATCCTCGGCTGGAAGGAGTACGAGCTCGAGCTCATGCGCGACACCGCCGACAACACGGTCGTGGTGTGCTCGATCGAGAACGTCGACCCGGTCGGCGTGCACACCGGCGACTCGATCACGGTCGCCCCGGCGCTCACCCTCACCGATCGCGAATACCAGAACCTGCGCGACATCGGCATCGACATCATCCGCGCCGTGGGTGTCGACACCGGCGGCTGCAACATCCAGTTCGCCGTGAACCCGGAGAACGGCCGCGTCATCGTCATCGAGATGAACCCCCGCGTGTCCCGTTCCTCGGCACTCGCCTCGAAGGCGACCGGCTTCCCGATCGCCAAGCTCGCGGCCAAGCTCGCCCTCGGCTACCGCCTGGATGAGATCCCCAACGACATCACCGGGGTGACTCCGGCGAGCTTCGAGCCGACGCTCGACTACGTCGTGGTCAAGGCGCCGCGATTCGCGTTCGAGAAGTTCCCCGCCGCCGATGCGACGCTGACCACGACCATGAAGTCGGTCGGCGAGGCCATGGCGATCGGGCGCAACTACACGACGGCGCTGCAGAAGGCGCTCCGCTCGCTCGAGAAGCGCGGATCCTCGTTCCACTGGGGCACGGAGAACCGCAGCGTCGAGGAGCTGCTGGAGATCTCGAAGATCCCCACCGACGGCCGCATCGTGACGCTGCAGCAGGCGCTGCGCAAGGGCGCCACGATCGAGCAGGCCTTCGAGGCCACCGCGATCGACCCCTGGTTCATCGACCAGATGGTGCTCATCAACGAGGTCGCAGAGCAGATCCGCACGGCGCCGGAGCTCGACGCCGAGACGATCCGGCTCGGCAAGGACCATGGTTTCTCCGACGCGCAGTTCGCCGAGCTCCGCGGCCTCCCCGAGGCCGAGGTGCGTGGCGTCCGGCATGGGCTGGGCATCCGCCCGGTCTACAAGACCGTCGACACCTGCGCAGGGGAGTTCCCCGCGCTCACGCCGTACCACTACTCCAGCTACGACAGTGAGACCGAGGTCACGCCGTCCGGGCGCACCAAGGTCGTCATCATCGGATCCGGCCCGAACCGCATCGGCCAGGGCGTGGAGTTCGACTACTCGTGCGTGCACGCCTCCTTCGCGCTCTCGGATGCGGGCTTCGAGACCGTGATGGTCAACTGCAACCCGGAGACGGTGTCCACCGACTACGACACCTCCGACCGGCTGTACTTCGAGCCGCTCACACTGGAGGACGTGCTCGAGGTGCTGCACGCCGAGGCGCAGAGCGGCGAGATCCTCGGCGTCGTCTGCCAGCTCGGCGGGCAGACCCCGCTGGGGCTCGCGAAGGGCATCGAGGCGGCCGGCTACACGGTGCTCGGCACGAGCCCAGAGGCGATCGACCTCGCCGAGGAGCGCGAGCTGTTCTCGCGGCTGCTCGACGCGGCCGGCCTCGTCGCGCCGCGCAACGGCACGGCGATCGACGCGGACGGCGCCGTCGCGGTGGCCGAGGAGATCGGCTACCCGGTGCTGGTGCGCCCGAGCTTCGTGCTCGGGGGGCGCGGCATGGAGATCGTCTACGACACCCCGGCGCTGCGCGACTACTTCGTGCGCACGGCGGGGGAGGTCATCATCGAGGAGGGCAAGCCCCTGCTCGTCGACCGCTTCCTCGACGACGCGATCGAGATCGACGTCGACGCGCTGTACGACGGAACCGAGCTCTACATCGGCGGCGTCATGGAGCACCTCGAGGAGGCCGGCATCCACTCCGGCGACTCGAGCTGCACCCTTCCTCCGGTCTCGCTCGGACGCACCGACATCGACCGGGTGCGCGAGGCGACGCTCGCGATCGCCGAGGGCGTGGGCGTGCGGGGCCTGCTGAACGTGCAGTTCGCGATCAGCGCCGGCGTGCTCTACGTCATCGAGGCGAACCCGCGTGCGAGCCGCACCGTGCCGTTCGTGTCGAAGGCTCTCGGCATCCCGCTCGCGAAGGCGGCGAGCCGCATCCTGTCGGGGACCACGATCGCCACGCTCAAGGACGAGGGCCTGCTGCCGCCCGTGGACGGGTCGCGCGTGCCGCTGGGTTCGCCGGTCTCGGTCAAGGAGGCGGTGCTGCCCTTCAAGCGGTTCCGCACGGCAGACGGCCGCATCGTCGACTCCGTGCTCGGCCCCGAGATGCGCTCGACCGGTGAGGTCATGGGCATCGACCGCGACTTCCCGACCGCGTTCGCGAAGAGCCAGGCCGCGGCCTACGGGGGAACGCCCACATCCGGCACCGTGTTCATCTCGGTCGCCGACGCCGACAAGCGCGCCGTCATCCTGCCCGCGCACCGGCTGCACCAGCTCGGGTTCACGATCGTGGCGACCACGGGCACCGCGGAGATCCTCTCGCGCAACGGCATCCCGGTGACCGTCGTGGAGAAGTACAGCGAGACCCAGGCGAGCGGCGAGACGAACATCGTCGACCTGATCGACCAGGGCGCGATCGACATCATCGTGAACACGCCGTCCGGCGGCGCCGCACGTGCCGATGGCTACGAGATCCGCGCGGCCGCGGTCGCGGCGGACAAGGCGCTGTTCACCACGATCGCGACGCTCGGCGCCGCCGTGAGCGGAATGGACGCCGCGGACAAGGGCTTCGAGGTGCGCAGCCTCCAGGAGTACGCCGAGGATCGGCTGGCGCGCGCGTGACCGTGACGTCCTTCGGAGAGCGGCTGCGCCGAGCGCTGGACGCGCACGGCCCGCTGTGCGTGGGCATCGACCCGCACGAGGCGCTGCTGGACGCCTGGGGCCTGCCCCAGACGGCGGACGGCGTGCGTGCGTTCGGGCTCGCCACGGTCGAGGCCGCGGCGGGGCGCGTGGGGATCGTCAAGCCGCAGGTGTCCTTCTTCGAGCGGTTCGGATCCCGCGGCTTCGCCGCGCTCGAAGACGTGATGTCCGCGGCGCGCGCGGCAGGGCTCCTGGTCATCGCCGATGCGAAACGCGGCGACATCGGCACGACCATGACCGGGTACACGCAGGCATGGCTCGAGCCCGGTGCACCGCTGGAGGCCGATGCGCTCACGATCAGTCCCTATCTCGGCGGCGGGTCGCTCGCGGAGGCGATCACGCGCGTGCTGCCGGCGGGCAAGGGCGTGTTCGTGCTCGCCGCGACGAGCAATCCCGAGGGAGCGCCGGTGCAGCAGGCGCTCGTCCCCGTCGCTCTCGCGACCGCGCCGGGGGAGACCACTGCGCTGCGCGTCGCCAGGGATGTGACGGCCTACGACTCCCCGGCTGGCGGACTCGGCTCCGTCGGGCTGGTGATCGGGGCGACCATCGATCGGGCCGACTTCGCGCTGGATGACGACACGCTGCGCACGGTGCCGCTGCTCGCACCCGGTTTCGGCGCGCAGGGCGCGACACCCGCGGATCTGCGTTCGAGATTCGGTACGCTGGCAGGTAACGTCCTGGCTTCCGAAAGCCGGAGCATCCTGTCCGCTGGTCCGGACCGGATCGCAGCGACGATCAAAGAGCGCGCCGCGCGCTACCAGGAGGTCATGGGTGGTTGAACCGGCAGGGCGTGCAGTCCCCGAGGTCGATCGCGTCGCCGCCGCTCGTCGAGCGGTCGAGCGCCGCCGCGCGCGGGCGTCGCTGAAGCGCGATCTGACCATGCGGGTCATCGCTCCGCAGGACGTGCTGTCCGCGGCCGCGGCCGACCCGCTTTCGACGGCGGGAACGCTGCGCGTGCCGGACTTCCTCACGGCCCTCCCCGCGATCGGCGCCGGCAAGCGCGATCGCATCCTCGCCGAGCTGCAGATCTCACCGGTCAAGCGACTCGGCGGCCTCGGATCCCGCCAGCAGCTGGCGCTGCGCCACTGGGTCGACTCCCGGTTCCCGCAGCCCGTGCCCCGCGAGGGCCGCAGCCGCCTGCTCGTGCTGGCGGGACCGACCGCGGTCGGCAAGGGCACGGTCGCCGCGCACATCCGTGAGAACCACCCCGAGATCCACCTGTCCGTCTCCGCGACCACGCGCGCGCCGCGTCCGGGGGAGCAGGACGGGGTGCACTACTTCTTCGTCGACGACGCTGAGTTCGACCGCATGATCGCGAAGGACGAGCTGCTCGAGCACGCGACCGTGCACAACCGGTTCCGCTACGGCACTCCGCGCAGGCCGATCGAAACGGCGCTGGCCGAGGGCAAGACCGTGCTGCTGGAGATCGATCTGCAGGGCGCCAGGCAGGTGCGCGCCGCAGATCCCTCTGCGAACCTCGTGTTCCTGCTGCCCCCGTCTTGGGACGAACTCGTGCAGCGACTGGTCGGCCGGGGCACCGAAGACGCGGAGGAACGGGCCAGACGCCTGCGCACGGCGAAGGTCGAACTGGCCTCTCAGTCCGAGTTCGATCACCGGGTCGTGAACGAGGACGTCGCCACTGCGGCCCGAGAGGTCGTAGAATTGACCTCGGCGTCTGCGCGCTGAACGCTTTCGCCGGTCCCTGAGCTTGTCGAAGGGCCGGTGCGCACGCCCGAATTCTTCGCGACACGCGTCGCTGAAAATCCCACCAACAGGAGGTCCACCATGGCCGGACACAACAACGGCATCATCGACCCGCCCATCGACAACCTGCTCGACCGCGTCTCGTCCAAGTACGAGCTCGTCATCTACGCGTCCAAGCGCGCGCGTCAGATCAACGACTACTACTCCGACCTGCACGAGGGCAACCTGTTCGACAACGTGGGCCCGCTGGTCGACTCCTCGGTCGAGGACAAGCCGCTGACCATCGCGCTGCACGAGATCAACGAGGACAAGCTCCGCATCCGCCACGCGGAGTGAGCTGAACCTCCGGAGCCGCCGTCATCCCGTCCGTGGATGTCGGCGGCTCCGTCCATACTGGGCTCGGGCGCACCGGCCCGTATCCAGGGGCGCATCGGCCCCGACCGCCCTCCACACCAAGGAGCACCGATGAGCGCGCTGCGTCTGTTCACCTCCGAGTCCGTCACCGAAGGGCACCCCGACAAGATCTGCGACCAGATCTCGGACTCGATCCTGGACGGTCTGCTCGCGGCGGACACCGGGTCGCGCGTCGCCGTGGAGACGCTCGTGACGACCGGCCTCGTGCACGTCGCAGGCGAGATCCGCACCTCCGGCTACGTCGACATCCCGACGATCGTCCGTGACGTGGTCAACGGCATCGGTTACACCTCGAGCGACACCGGGTTCGACGGCTCTTCGTGCGGCGTGAGCGTCTCGGTGGGGGAGCAGTCGGCCGACATCGCGAGCGGCGTGGACCAGGCGCGCGAGCACCGCGAGGGCGGTTCCTCGGATCCCAGGGACCTCCTGGGCGCCGGCGACCAGGGCATCATGTTCGGCTTCGCCACGACCGAGACGCCGCAGCTCATGCCGATGGSGGCGTGGACCGCGCACCGCCTGGCAGAGCGGCTGACCGAGGTACGCCGCGACGGCACGCTGCCGTTCCTGCGCCCCGACGGCAAGACCCAGGTGACCCTCGGCTACGACGGCTTCACTCCGAAGACGGTCGATGCGGTGGTGCTGTCCACCCAGCACAACCCCGAGATCTCGCAGGAGGAGCTCAAGACGCTCGTCCGCGAGCACGTGATCGATCCCGTGCTGGCGACGACGGGTCTCGACCTCGACGGCGTCACGCACTACATCAACCCGGCGGGTCCCTTCGTCACCGGTGGCCCGAAGGGTGATGCGGGCCTCACCGGGCGCAAGATCATCATCGACACCTATGGCGGGGCGGCCCGGCACGGCGGCGGGGCCTTCAGCGGGAAGGATCCGTCCAAGGTCGACCGCTCCGGTGCCTATGCGATGCGCTGGGTCGCCAAGAACGCGGTCGCCGCGGGTCTTGCGGACCGGCTCGAGGTGCAGGTGGCGTACGCGATCGGCGTGGCGCAGCCCGTCGGGCTGTATGTGGAGACCTTCGGTACCGGCACGGTGGACGACGAGACGATCACCCGCGCGATCCGCTCGGTGTTCGATCTGCGCCCGCAGGCGATCATCGAGGAGCTGGATCTGCTGCGCCCGATCTATGCGGCGACGGCCGCGTACGGGCACTTCGGCCGCGAGCTGCCGACGTTCACCTGGGAGCAGACGACGCGCGCTGACGATCTGCGCCGCGCCGCCGGCCTCTGATCGACCCCGTTCCTTCGCAAGCTCCGCTCGTGCCACGGCCGATCGCCCGCGTCCTGCTGGACTCGCCGGTCCCTCAGCTGGATCGGCTGTTCGACTACGCCATCCCGGCTGAGTTGCTCGATGACGCGATGCCGGGGGTGCGGGTACGGGTGCCGCTGCGCTCCGCGGGACGGCTCATCGACGCCTACGTGGTGGAGCTCGACACCGAGGACGACGACGCCAGGACGCTCGCCGAGGTGGATGCCGTGGTGTCGCGCGCGCAGGTGCTGCCCGAGCAGCTCTGCACGCTCGCCCGGCGTGTAGCGGATCGCGCCGCGGGCAGCGCCTCGGACGTGCTCCGGCTGATCGTGCCCAAGCGTCAGGTCCGCGTGGAGAAGGCGTGGCTCGCCGCAGGCGGCGGCCGGTCGGACGTGGCGGTCGGCGAGCCCGACACGGTCGAGGACGCGCCGGAGGCTGCCGAGGCGCCGACGCAGGCTTTTGACGGCGCCCTGCAGGATCCGGATGATGCCCCGCAGGATCCGGACGGCGGCGCCGCCTCGTCGACCGGCACAGTGCTCCCCGCCGTCTCCGAAACGATCGCCCGGTACGAGGGGCTCGCCGAGGCGCTCGCGGATTCCGCGCGGGCCGCGGTGGAGGCGATTCCGCGGCTGGCTTCCGACGGACTGCCGGAGTGGACCTGGCTGCTGGCGTCGGCCGCCGCGCGCACGATCGCCGACGGCGCCTCGACGATCCTGGTCGTGCCGGACTATCGCGACCTCGACCTGCTGCTCGGTGCGCTCGAGGCGCTCGCGCCCGACGCCCCGATCGCACGCCTGGACTCTCGTCAGACCAATCCCGACCGCTACCGCGCGTATCTCCGCACTCTCGAGGACGCGCCCTGCATCGTCGTCGGCAACCGCTCCGCCGTGTACGCTCCCGTGCGGGCGGGGCTGGTGGCGATCTGGGACGAGGGCGACAGCCTGCTCGCCGAGCCGCTCGCTCCCGGCGTGCATGCGCGCGACGTCGCCCTGCTGAGGCAGGAGCAGGAGGGATCCGCGCTGCTCTTCGCCGGCCACACCCGCACGACGGACGTCGAGCGCTTGGTCGAGACCGGCTGGATCCGCTCGATCACGGCCGCGCGTCGGCAGCTGCCGCGCGTCGTGCTGGACACCACCGAAGATCTGGACCGCCGCGGTCAGCGCTTGCCGTCCCGGGCCTTCCTGGCGGCGCGGGAGGCCGCGGCGACCGGCCCTGTGCTGCTGCAGGTCGCGCGACCCGGCTTCTCACCGACGCTGGTGTGCGCGTCGTGCCGTGCACCAGCGCGTTGCAAGACCTGCGGGGGCCCGCTCGGCGCCGCGCATCGCGGGGCGACGCCGGTGTGCGCCTGGTGCGGACGCGGCGCACGGCAATGGGCGTGCAGCTCCTGCGGCGGCGAGACCGTGCGCCTTGCCGCGTCCGGCAGCGAGCGGACCGCCGAGGAGCTGGGGCGAGCGTTCCCCGGCATCAGGGTGATCGTCGCGGACGGTAAACATCCTGTGGAGCGCATCGACGCGAAACCGGCGTTGGTCGTCGCCACGCGGGGCGCGGAGCCGCTGGCGGAGGGCGGCTATCGCGCGGTCGTGCTGCTCGACGGCTCCCGCATGCTGCAGGCGCCCGAACTGCGGATCGGCGAGTCCTGCCTGCGCTGGTGGTCGAATGCCGCGGCTCTGGCCGCACCAGGAGCGCCCATCCATCTCGTGGGCGTCGACGGGGCGGTGGCGCGTGCCCTCGCCACGTGGTCGCAGGCGGCATACGCCCGTTCCGAGCTGGCCGAGCGCGCGCCCCTGCGCATGCCGCCGTCGGTGCGGGTCGCGCAGCTCGAGGGCACGGGAGCAGGAGTCCGCCGCGCCCTCGACGACATCGCCGCGCTCCAGCTGCCGTCGGACGCCGTGCTCGGTCCTGTTCCGATCGAGGGCGACGACGACGGCCGGGAACGCGCGCTCGTGCGCTTCCCCTACGCGGAGGGCACGCGCGTGGCCGGCACGCTGCGCGCCGCCGTGGTGGCTGAGGCGATGGGGCGTCGTCGGGCCCGCGGCAGAACCCCACGGACTACGCTCTCGGTGAGGCTCGACGTCACCGAACCCGACCTCTGAACCATCCCGTTCACCTCGAACATCCCGCAGCACCTTCGAAGGACCCTCATGCGCCTCGTCTTCGCCGGAACCCCGGCGGCCGCCGTGCCCACCCTCCGTCGCCTCGCCGGCGAGCACGAGATCGTCGCGGTCGTGACCCGTCCCGACGCGCCGTTCGGACGCAAACGGATCCTCACGCCCTCGCCGGTCGCCCAGGAGGCCGATGCGCTCGGGATCCCGGTGATCAAGGCCGCGCGCCTGGACGAGGAGGCCACAGGACGGATCACCGCGCTGCGCCCCGAGCTCGGCGTCATCGTCGCCTACGGCGGCCTCGTGCGCGAACCGCTGCTGAGCGCGCCGGCGCAGGGCTGGATCAACCTGCACTTCTCGCTGCTGCCCGCCTGGCGTGGAGCCGCCCCTGTGCAGCGGGCGCTCATCGCAGGCGACGCGGAGCTGGGGGCCACCGTGTTCCAGCTCGTGCCGGCGCTCGACGCGGGCGACGTGCACGCGATGCGCGTGTATCCGGTCGCGGACGACGCCACCGCCGACGAGGCGCTCGCCTCGCTCGCCGCCGACGGAGCCCAGCTGACGGCGGAGGCGGTGGCCGCGATCGCCGATGGCACGGCCCGTCCGGTGCCGCAACAGGGCGACGCGACGCACGCCGCGAAGCTCGGCCTCGACGATGGGCGGTTGGACTGGACCGAATCGGCAGACGTCGTGTTCGCCCGCTATCGCGGGGTCACCAGTGAGCCGGGCGCGCATACGGCAATCGACGGCGCGCCGCTCAAGGTGCGCGAGCTCGCGCGGGTGCAGGATGCGGATCCACTTCCGCCGGGCGTGCTGCGCGGGGTCAAGGGCGGCGTGCTCGTCGGCACCGGCACCGTGCCGCTGCTGCTCGTGCGCGTGCAGCCGGCGGGCAAGGCTGCGATGGGGGCCGCCGACTGGCTCCGCGGTCTGCGGGTGGCCGAGGGCGCGACAGTGCGGCTCGACGCCGCGTCGCCGAGCGAGCGGAACGAGGCACTGTGAGCGCGCAGGGACGGCAGAACCGCGACGACCGTACGGGGCCTCAGCGGCGCACGGACGGCCAGGGCAGCCCGCGCCGGCAGAGCACGGGCGGCACGACGCATCGCGCACCGTCACGAGACGCGCGTCGTCGCGACGTGCAGCCGGCACGTCGTGTGGCCTACGACGTGATCCGAGCCGTCAGCACATCCGACGCCTATGCGAACCTGCTGCTGCCGGGCGCCATCAGGGAGGCGGGGCTCTCCAGCGCGGATGCCGCCCTCGCCACCGAGCTCGCCTACGGGACGCTGCGTCGTCTCGGGACCTACGACGCGATCATCGCGCAGGCGGCAGGACGGGAGATCGCCGACATCGATCCACCGGTGCTGGACGCGCTCCGCCTCGGGACGCACCAGATCCTCGCCACCCGCGTGGCGACGCACGCCGCGGTCAACGAGTCGGTGAACCTCGTCGCGCTGCAGGCCGGCCGCGGCGCCTCCGGATTCGCCAACGCGGTGCTCCGCAAGGTCGCCGCGCGCACCCAGGAGGAGTGGCTCGACACCGTCGCCGCCGCGGCGCGCTCGGACGACGAGCGCCTCGGACTCCGTTTCGCGCACCCGGTGTGGATCATCCGCGCCCTGCGCCGCGCACTCGCGGCCGAGGGACGGGAGGAGGAGCTCGAGGCACTCCTCGCCGCCGACAACGTCGCGCCCGAGGTCACGCTCGTCGCCCTGCCAGGACTCGCGGAGCCGCAGGATCCCCGGCGGCCGTACGCGCCGACGGCGTTCGGGTCCGAAGGCGGAGATCCCGGAGCGGTCGTCACGGCGAGCAAGGGCAGGGTGCGCGTGCAGGACGAGGGCTCGCAGCTCGTCGCGCTCGCGCTCATCGGCGCACAGCCGGTCTCGGCAGGGGAGCGCTGGCTGGACCTCTGCGCAGGCCCGGGCGGCAAGACGGCGCTGCTCGCCGCGGAGGCCCTGCGCAGCGGCGCGGTGCTCGATGCGAACGAGGTGGTGCCTGCTCGGGCGGGACTGGTCCGCAAGGCGGTCGCCTCTGTGCCTCTGCATGTCGATGTCGCCGAGGAGGACGGCCGGACGCTCACCGCGGACCGGCCAGGAGCCTACGACCGGATCCTGCTGGACGCGCCGTGCACCGGACTCGGGGCGCTCCGGCGCCGTCCGGAGGCGCGCTGGCGGAAGACCGCCGCCGACGTCCCCGAGCTCGCCGCGCTCCAGGAAGGGCTGCTGACGGCCGCGCTCGGCGCGCTCAAGCCCGGGGGGATCCTCGCGTACGTCACCTGCTCGCCGCATCTCGCCGAGACCGCGGCCGTGGTGCAGACCGTCCTCCGAGGCAGGGACGACGTGCAGGAGCTCGACGCCCGCGAGGCGGTCCGCACCGTGTCGCAGCATCCGATCGACCTGCCGGAGCCGTCCAGCGGATCCGGTCACGCCCAGCTCTGGCCGCACCGTCACGGCACCGACGCGATGTTCCTGTCGCTGCTGCGCAAGAAGCCCTAAGGCGGGGCTCCGCTGCCCTCTCCACCTCCGAGTCGTCCCCATCAGCGGAGCCCATAGCGTGCGCTGGCGGGGACGACTCGGAAGTAGGAAGGGGGAGATCGGGGTGTGGATGCCGGGATAATGGGCGCATGCCCGCGTCCCGTGCCGAACTGCCCGCAGCCCCCCGGATCAACCCCTCGATCCTCGCCGCCGACTTCGTGAACATGCAGGCGGATCTCGCCCGCATCGCGACCGCCGACTTCGCGCACGTCGACGTGATGGACAACCACTTCGTGCCCAACCTCACGTTCGGACCGCAGATGGTCGAGCGCATCCAGGCGACGAGCCCGATCCCGCTCGACGTGCACCTCATGATCACGGATCCGGACCGCTGGGCGCCCGGATACGCCGAACTGGGCGCCGCGAGCGTCACCTTCCACCTCGAGGCGGCGACCGATCCCGTCGCTCTTGCGCGGAGGCTCCGAAGCATGGGCGCAAGGGCCGGTGTCGCGATCAAGCCCGGCACCGCGGCGGAGCCGCTCTACGACATCCTCGGCGAGTTCGACCAGATCCTCGTGATGACGGTCGAGCCGGGCTTCGGCGGGCAGGGCTTCATGCCCGAGACGATGCCGAAGCTGCGTGCTCTCGCGGACGAGGCGAAGCGCCGCGGATCGGACGTGTGGCTGCAGGTCGACGGCGGGATCTCCGATGCGACGATCGCCCAGGCCGCCGCGGCGGGCGCCGACACGTTCGTCGCCGGATCCGCCGTCTACGGCTCTCACGACATCGAAGGTGCCGTCACGCGGCTCCGTGGCCTCGCGCGAGCCGGTAGCCTGGGAGGGTGAAGACCTTCGACGAACTGTTCGCCGAGCTGAGCCGCAAGGCGGCCGAGCGCCCGGAGGGATCGGGGACGGTGCGCGAGCTCGACGCGGGAGTGCACACGATCGGCAAGAAGATCGTTGAGGAGGCGGCCGAGGTATGGATGGCCGCCGAGTACGAGAGCGTCGAGGCCGCGGCCGAGGAGATCTCCCAGCTGCTGTACCACCTGCAGGTGCTGATGCTGGCCAAGGGACTGACCCTGGAGAACGTCTACCGACATCTGTGAAGCGCCCCGACGGGCTCTTTTCGAACACAGATCGCTTCGAACGAAAGACCTTCCCATGCTGCGCATTGCCGTCCCGAACAAGGGATCGCTGTCCGAGACCGCCGCCGAGATGCTCGCCGAAGCCGGCTATGCCGGCCGTCGCGACACCAAGACCCTGCACGTGATCGACGCCGACAACGACGTCGAGTTCTTCTTCCTCCGTCCGCGTGACATCGCCACCTACGTCGCGTCCGGCGCGCTGGACGTCGGCATCACGGGCCGCGACCTGCTGCGCGACGTGCGCCGCCCCGATGCGCGAGAGATCGAGCAGCTCGGCTTCGCGCGCTCGACGTTCCGCTTCGCGGCGCCTCCCGGCCGGTTCAAGACCCTGGAGGACCTCAACGGGGTGCGGGTCGCGTCGGCCTACCCCGGTCTGGTCGACGACTACCTGCGCGAGCACGGCGTCGAGGCGGAGCTCGTCCCGCTGGACGGCGCCGTGGAATCCGCGGTGCGCCTGGGCGTCGCCGATGCGATCGCCGACGTCGTGGAGACCGGCACCACCCTGCGCCAGGCGGGCCTGGAGATCTTCGGCCCCGTGATCATCGAGTCCGAGGCCGTGCTGATCAGCCGTCCCGGAGACGCCGAGGGCACCGAGAAGCTGCTGCGACGGCTGCGCGGCGTCATGGTCGCCCACCGCTTCGTGCTCCTGGACTACGACCTGCCCGCCGACCTCGTCGAGCAGGCGGCCGCGATCGCCCCCGGGCGCGAGTCGCCGACCGTGTCCCCGCTGCGGGATCCGGCGTGGGTCGCCGTGCGGGTGATGATCCCGCGTCGCGGCATGAACCTGGTCATGGACCAGCTTTACGCGCTCGGCGCGCGCGCGATCCTCGTGACCGCGATCCACGCCGCGAGGCTCTGATGTCGCTCACGGCGCGCGTCATCCCGTGCCTCGACGTTGCCGCGGGCCGCGTCGTCAAGGGAGTGAACTTCGAGAACCTGYGCGACATGGGGGATCCGGTGGAACTCGCGCGGCACTATGCCGCACAGGGGGCGGATGAGATCACGTTCCTGGACGTGACGGCGACCGTGGACGAGCGCGCCACGACCTACGACGTGGTGCGCCGCACCGCCGAGGAGGTCTTCGTGCCGCTCACGGTCGGCGGAGGGGTGCGCTCGGTCGATGACGTCGCCCGTCTGCAGAGCGTCGGCGCCGACAAGGTCGGCGTGAACTCCGCGGCGATCGCCCGGCCCGAACTCATCGGCGAGATCGCCGACCGCTTCGGCGCCCAGGTGCTCGTGCTGTCGCTCGACATCAAGCGCAGCGCACGCACCGCCTCCGGGTTCGCCGTGACCACCCACGGCGGCCGTACCGAGACCGACCTCGACGCGCTGGTTTGGGCCCGCGAGGCGATCGAACGTGGAGCGGGCGAGCTGCTGGTCAACTCGATCGACGCCGATGGCACCAAGGACGGCTTCGACCTGGAGCTCGTACGTCTCATGCGGGAGGTCTCCAGCGTGCCCGTGATCGCCTCGGGCGGCGCGGGGACGGCGGAGGACTTCGCCCCGGCCATCGCCGCGGGGGCCGACGCCGTGCTCGCCGCGAGCGTGTTCCACTCCGGCCAGCTCACGGTCGGCGACGTCAAGGCGGCCCTGAGCGCCGCGGGGGTGCTGGTCCGATGACTGAGGATATCGAGGCCGAGCTGGGCCTCGTCACCTGGAACGATCAGGGCCTGGTCCCCGTGGTCGTGCAGCAGTGGGACACCCTCGAGGTGCTCATGATGGCGTGGGCCGACGAGGAGGCGCTGCGTCGTACGCTGACGACGGGCCGCGCCACCTACTGGTCCCGCTCCCGCCAGCAGTACTGGCGCAAGGGCGACACCTCAGGCCACGTGCAGCACGTGCGCGGAGCGCGCCTCGACTGCGACGGCGACACCGTGCTCCTGCTCGTCGACCAGATCGGCGTGGCCTGCCACACCGGCACTCGCACGTGCTTCGACGGTACCGATCTCGATCCCGTCGTGACCGCGGTGCAGGACGATGCGGCAGTGGACGACGCAGACAAGGCGACGGAGTGATGCTCACGCGCCGCGCGAAGTCGACGAGCCTTCTGCTGATCCTGCTCGCGGGCGGGCTCGGCATCCTCTCCTCGACGCAGACCTGGCTCACGGTCGGGCGTGCCGACGGGGGAGAGGCGCTCGAGGTCGCCGGCAACGCGGCGCTGCCCGTGCTCGCCCCGCTGAGCCTCACCGCGCTCGCGCTCTGCGCAGCCATCGCACTGGTCGGGCCCGTGATGCGGCGGGTGTTCGCCGCGATCGCGGTCCTCGTCGGCGCCCTCATGCTCGTGCTGACGGCGCGCGTCCTCCTGTTGCACCCCCTCGACGCCGTGAGCCCGGCCCTGACCAAGGCCACGGGTCTCGCCGGGGGCACCGCGCTGTCGGCCCTGATCGACGGGATCGCCGTGACGGCCTGGCCCTGGGCGGCGCTCGTCGGCTGGATCCTGCTCCTGCTCGGCGGCGGACTGGCACTCATCACGGCCGGTCGATGGCGCAGCGGCGGGCGGCGCTACCGCACCGCGCCCGTGCCGCATGACGGACCCGTCGACGCGGTGGAGAGCTGGGACGACCTCAGCCGCGGCACGGATCCCACGCGCTGACGCGCGCCGATCGACGCCCTGTGCCGTCCGGCGTCCTCGCTGCGATGCACGATCCCGATAGACTTTGAACCCACCACCCGACGCTCGGAGGAGAACATGAGCAACCCCATCGCAGATCCCGGCCACGGACACTCGCCTGCCGCTTGGACCGCCGTGGTGATCATGCTGCTCGGCTTCGCCGTCGGCACGACCGCGTTCTTCCTCGAGACTCCTGTCGTGGTGTGGGTGGGCGTCGCGCTGATCGTCATCGGTGCGATCGCGGGCTGGGTGCTCTCCAAGGCCGGTTACGGCGCGAAGGGCCCGAAGTACCAGCCGAAGGCGCACTAATGGTGCTCGCCGACCTCACGGCCGGCGCAGTCGAGGACGCAGCCCGTCGCGAGCGGGACCGTCCGCTCGCGATCGTGGAGCGCGCCGCCCTCGATCGTGCCCCCGCACTCGATGCGCGCGCCGCGCTGACGCCCGCCGACCAGGTGAAGATCATCGCCGAGGTGAAGCGGGCGAGCCCGTCACGCGGAGCCCTCGCCGAGATCCCGGATCCTGCGCTGCAGGCGACCCTGTACCAGCAGGGCGGAGCATCCGCGATCAGCGTTCTCACGGAAGAGCGCCGGTTCGGTGGCAGCCTCGCGGATCTCGAGGCGGTCACCGCCGCCGTGCAGGTCCCCGTGCTCCGCAAGGACTTCATCGCCACGCCGTATCAGGTGTTCGAGGCGCGCGCCGCGGGCGCATCCCTCGCGCTGCTCATCGTTGCTGGCCTGGACCGCCCGAACCTGGAGCGGCTGTACGCGCTGATCCTCGAGCTGGGCATGACCCCGCTCGTCGAGACGCACTCCGCCGAGGAGCTCGAGGTCGCTATCGACCTGGGCGCGCACCTCATCGGCGTGAACGCCCGCAACCTGAAGACGCTCGAGCTGGACCGCGACCTCTTCGGACGGCTGGCGGAGCGGATCCCCTCGACGTCCGTGAAGATCGCCGAGTCCGCCGTGCTCACGCCCGCCGACGTCGCGCATTACCGTGCGGCCGGCGCCGACGCCGTGCTCATCGGCGAGGCCCTCGTCACCGGCGATCCTGTCGCCACCCTGCATTCCTTCCTGGAGGCAGGATTATTCGTCGCACGGAGCGACCGGAGGGAGACGACGTGAGTCTGCGCGATCAGCCGGGGCCGTTCTTCGGCGAATTCGGCGGACGTTTCATGCCCGAATCGCTCATCGCAGCGATCGACGAGCTGACCGAGGCCTACCACGAGGCGATCGCCGACCCGGCGTTCCAGTCCGAGCTCGCGACGCTGCTGCACTCCTACGCCGGGCGTCCGTCGCCGATCACCGAGGTGCCGCGATTCGCCGAGCACGCCGGCGGCGCGCGGATCTTCCTCAAGCGCGAGGACCTCAATCACACCGGGTCGCACAAGATCAACAACGTGCTCGGCCAGGCACTGCTGACCAAGCGGCTGGGCAAGACACGCGTGATCGCCGAGACCGGAGCAGGTCAGCACGGCGTCGCCACGGCGACCGCGGCCGCGCTGTTCGGTCTGGATTGCACGATCTACATGGGCGAGGTCGACACCGAGCGCCAGGCGCTCAACGTCGCCCGCATGCGGCTGCTGGGCGCGGAGGTCGTCCCCGTCACCACGGGCTCGCGCACCCTCAAGGACGCGATCAACGACGCCTACCGCGATTGGGTCGCCTCCGTCGAGACCACCAACTACATCTTCGGCACGGCGGCGGGCCCGCACCCGTTCCCTGCCATGGTGCGCGACTTTCAGAAGATCATCAGCGAGGAGGCGCGTCAGCAGCTCCTCGACGAGGCGGGTCGCCTGCCGGACGCGGTGATCGCGTGCGTCGGCGGCGGATCCAACGCGATCGGCATGTTCGACGCCTTCCTCGACGACGCCGACGTCCGGCTCTACGGGGTGGAGGCGGCCGGCGACGGCGTCGACACGCCCAAGCACGCCGCATCGATCGAGCGCGGCCGGCCCGGCGTGCTGCACGGCGCCCGCACCTACGTGCTGCAGGACGAGGACGGTCAGACCATCGAGTCGCATTCGATCTCTGCGGGGCTCGACTATCCCGGCGTGGGGCCGGAGCACTCCTGGCTCGCCGCGATCGGCCGCGCCGAGTACATCCCGGCCACCGATGACGAGGCCATGCAGGCGCTGCGCCTGCTCAGCCGCACCGAGGGCATCATCCCCGCGATCGAGTCCGCGCATGCCCTCGCGGGGGCCATCCGGATCGGCAAGGAGCTCGGCCCCGACGCGATCCTCGCGGTCTGCCTCTCCGGTCGCGGCGACAAGGACATGGACACCGCCGCCCGCTACTTCGGGCTGTACGACGAGGGTGCCGCAGAGAACGGAGCCGGCGCATGAGCCGCGTCGAAGAGGCCATCCAGCGCGCGCACGACGCAGGACGCGGCGCCTTCATCGGCTACCTGCCTGTCGGGTACCCGGATCTGCAGACGAGCATCGACGCGGCGATCGCGCTCGCGCGCAACGGCGTCGACATCATCGAGCTCGGCCCGCCGTACAGCGACCCCGTGATGGACGGCGCGATCATCCAGGAGGCCACGCAGGCCGCGCTCGCGAACGGGTTCCGGATGCGCGATCTGTTCACGGCTGTCAAGGCCATCACCGACGTGGTGGACGCTCCCGTCGTCGTGATGACCTACTGGAACCCCGTGCTGCAGTACGGCGTCGACCGCTATGCCGACGACCTGCTCGCCGCGGGCGGCGCAGGGCTCATCACCCCGGACATCACGCCGGAGGCGGCGCCCGAGTGGATCGCCGCGAGCAAGCGCACGGGTCTGGACCGCGTCTTCCTCGCCGCGCCCACCTCGACCGACACGCGGCTCGATCTGGTCGCGTCGAGCTCGACCGGCTTCGTGTACACGGTATCGACCATGGGCATCACCGGAGAGCGCGCCGAGCTGGACAAAGCGGCGCGCACGCTCGTCGGGCGGCTGCGGGAGCACGGCGCCGGGCGTGCCTGCGTCGGCATCGGCATCTCCACGGCCGACCAGATCGCGGGCGTGCTGGAATACGCCGACGGCGCGATCGTCGGCACGGCTCTCGTGCGCGCGCTCAGGGACGGGGGAGTGGAGCGACTCGCCGAGGTGACTCGCGAACTCGCCACGGGTACCTCACGCGCACGGTGATGGCGCCCTGACGACGTAGACTCGTGACCATGCCCTTCGCGCTCCAGAACGCCCTCATCGGCGTGCACGCCAGCATCCCGAGCCCGCCGGTCAGCTACTTCACGCTGAACATCTTCGGGTGGACGCTGCAGATCCACTTCTACGCGCTGTGCATCATCGCCGGCATCATCGCGGCCACGCTGCTCACCAATCACCGCCTCAGCAAGCGCGGTGCGGAGCGCTGGGTCGTCGTGGACATCTGCATCATCGCGGTGCCTCTGGCGATCATCGGAGCGCGCATCTTCCACGTTCTGACTCATCCCGGCTTCTACTTCGGCCCGGATAAGAACACCTGGAACCCCTTCGAACCCGGCTCGGTCTGGGCGATCTGGGAGGGCGGCATCGCGATCTTCGGCGCCCTCATCGGCGGCGCGATCGGCGCCTGGCTCGGCTGCAAGTGGACCGGAGTGCGCTTCTCCGCCTTCGCCGACGCGCTCGCACCGGGCCTGATCCTCGCACAGGCATTCGGCCGCTTCGGCAACTGGTTCAACCACGAGCTGTTCGGTCTTCCCACCAACCTTCCCTGGGGCCTCGAGATCGAGTCCACGAACGTCGCCTTCCCCGCCGGGCTCGCCCCGGGGACGCTGTTCCATCCCACGTTCCTGTACGAAGTGATCTGGAACACGCTGGGCTGCCTCTTCCTGCTCTGGCTCGGCCACAAGCTGCGCCTGCAGTGGGGCAAGCTGTTCGCCGTCTACCTGATCTGGTACGGCGCGGGGCGCATCGTCTGGGAGTCGATCCGTATCGACCCGAGCGAGATCTACTTCGGGCTGCGCACCAACGTGTGGGCCGCGCTGTTCGGCGTCGTGCTCGGCATCGTCATCCTCGTCGTGCAGCACCGCCGCCACCCCGGCTTCGAGCCCTCGCCGTACCAGCCGGGTCGGGAGCCGAGCGACGCTGGGGTAGAATCGCAAAACCCCGATGATTTCGTCGACCTGAGCGAGCCTCAGTCCGACGAGAATCGCGCGGAGGCGGACGCCACGAGCGCCGTCTCCCGCCCCTGAGAACGGCACCGACAGGAGCCTCGCTGCGGTGGACGCACGTCCACCGGGAATCACGCACTGAACGAGCGGGCCGATGATGTCCCCGGGTTCATCAGAAATCTGAGGACGGTGACTGGTGTACTTCCAGCCTCCCTACGGCGCCTCTGGCGCCTACCCCCCGAAGCAGGGCATGTACAACCCCGCGTTCGAGAAGGACGCCTGCGGCCTGGCCATGGTCGCGACGCTCCGCGGGGAGCCAGGCCACGACATCATCGCGCTCGCCCTGGAGGCGCTGCGCAACCTGGAGCACCGCGGCGCCATCGGGTCCGACGCGGGTACCGGCGACGGGGCCGGGATCCTGACCCAGATGCCGGACGCGTTCCTGCGGGCCGTCACCTCTTTCGAGCTTCCTCCGGTCGGCGAGTACGCCGCAGGACTCGCCTTCCTCCCGCTCGATTCGCGCACCCGCCGCGAGCAGAAGGCCGGGATCGAGAAGATCGCCCGTGCGGAAGGACTCACCGTCCTCGGCTGGCGCGAAGTCCCCACCGCGAACCAGCATCTCGGCAAGCTGGCCGACGAGGCCCGCCCCGCGTTCGAGCAGCTGTTCGTCTCGCGTCCCGCTTCCAGCGGTGCCGAGGCCCTCTCCGGGATCGCCTTGGACCGCGTCGCGTACCGGCTGCGTAAGCGCGCGGGCCACGAGCTCGGCGCCTACTTCGTCTCGCTCTCTGCGCGCACCCTCGGGTACAAGGGCATGGTCACGACCCTGCAGCTGGAGCCGTTCTACCCCGACCTCCAGGACGAGCGCTTCGCCTCCGAGCTCGCGGTGGTGCACTCCCGCTACTCGACGAACACATTCCCGTCCTGGCCGCTCGCGCAGCCGCTGCGCATGCTGGCCCACAACGGCGAGATCAACACCGTCGGCGGCAACCGCAACTGGATGCGCRCCCGCCAGTCCCAGCTCGAGTCGGAGCTGCTCGGGGACATCCGCCCGCTGCTGCCGATCTGCACCGACGGCGCGAGCGACTCGGCCTCGTTCGACGAGGTGCTCGAGCTGCTCACGCTCACCGGCCGGAGCCTTCCGCACGCCGTGATGATGATGGTGCCCGCGGCCTGGGAGCGCCAGACGGATCTGGATCCCGAACTGCGCTCGTTCTACGAGTACCACGCGAACCAGATGGAGCCGTGGGACGGCCCCGCCGCCCTCATCTTCACGGACGGCACCGTCGTGGGTGCCACGCTCGACCGCAACGGCCTGCGCCCTGGCCGCTGGACCGAGACGACGGACGGGCTCGTCGTGATCGGCAGCGAGACCGGCGTCCTCGAGTTCGAGCCGGAGCGCATCAAGCGCCGCGGCCGCTTGCAGCCCGGCACGATGTTCGTCGTCGACACCGCGCAGCGCCGGATCGTCGAGGACGAAGAGGTCAAGCGCGACCTCGCGGCTCTGCACCCGTGGCAGGAGTGGCTAGACGAGGGCCGCGTGCGCCTCGCCGACCTCCCCGAGCGCGAGCACATCGTGCACCCGGTCGCGTCGATCACCCGCCGCCAGCGCACCTTCGGCTACACGGAGGAGGAGGTGCGGATCCTGCTCACCCCGATGGGGCAGACGGGCGCCGAGCCGCTCGGCGCCATGGGCAGCGACACGCCGATCGCGGTGCTCTCGGAACGGCCGCGGCTGCTCTTCGACTACTTCGTGCAGCAGTTCGCGCAGGTCACCAACCCGCCTCTCGACGCGATCCGCGAGGAGGTCGTGACGAACCTGTCGCTCGGCCTCGGACCCGAGCGCAACCTCCTGGCCTGGGGACCCGACCACGCCCGCACGATCGTGCTGGACTTCCCGGTCATCGACAACGACGAACTCGCCAAGCTCCGTCACATCGACCGGGCGCGCCCCGAGCGCTCCAGCGCGACGATCAAGGGGCTCTACCACTTCGACGTGGGGCCGCACGCGCTCGCGCAGCGCCTCGACGAGATGTGCGCCGAAGTCGACGCCGCGATCGAGGACGGCGCGGAGCTGATCATCCTCAGCGACCGCGACTCCAACAAGGACCTCGTCCCGATTCCGTCGCTGCTGATGCTGTCTGCCGTGCATCACCATCTGATCCGCCGCGAGGACCGGATGAAGGTCGGTCTGATCGTCGAGGCGGGCGACGTCCGCGAGGTGCACCACGTCGCGACGCTCATCGGCTACGGCGCGTCCGCCGTGAACCCCTACCTCGCGATGGAGACGGTCGAGCACCTCGTGCGCACCGGGTACATCACCGGCATCACGCCGGAGAAGGCGGTCCGCAACCTCATCTACGCGCTCGGCAAGGGCGTGCTGAAGATTATGTCCAAGATGGGCATCTCCACGGTCGGCTCATACGCCGGCGCGCAGGTGTTCGAGGCCGTCGGCCTCGGCCAGGACCTCGTCGACGCGTACTTCACGGGTACCGAGACCAAGCTCGGCGGCATCGGCATCGAGGACCTGTTCGCCGAGAACCAGGCTCGCCACGACTTCGCCTATCCCGAAGACGCGGCGGCGCGCGCGCACGAGCGCCTCTGGACGGGCGGCGAGTATCAGTGGCGCCGCGACGGTTCCCCGCACCTGTTCAACCCGCAGACCGTGTTCCGCCTGCAGCACTCGACCCGCACCCGCCGGTATGACGTGTTCCGCGAGTACACCCAGCTCGTGGACGACCAGGCCAAGGAGCTGAAGACCCTGCGCGGCCTGTTCGAGCTGCGCACGGGCGAGCGTCCCCCCGTCCCGATCGACGAGGTCGAGTCGGTGTCGTCGATCGTGAAGCGGTTCTCGACCGGCGCGATGAGCTACGGCTCGATCTCGCAGGAGGCGCACGAGACGCTCGCGATCGCGATGAACAGTCTCGGTGCGAAGTCGAACACCGGCGAGGGCGGTGAGGACCCGGATCGCCTGGTCGACCCGGAGCGCCGGAGCGCGATCAAGCAGGTCGCATCCGGCCGGTTCGGCGTCACCAGCCAGTACCTCACCGAGGCGGACGACATCCAGATCAAGCTCGCGCAGGGCGCCAAGCCCGGCGAGGGCGGGCAGTTGCCGCCGCAGAAGGTGTATCCGTGGATCGCGCGCACGAGGCACGCGACGCCGGGCGTGGGGCTCATCTCGCCGCCGCCGCACCACGACATCTATTCGATCGAGGACCTCAAGCAGCTGATCTTCGACCTCAAGCGCGCCAACCCGGACGCGCGGATCCACACGAAGCTGGTGAGCCAGTCCGGCATCGGGGCGGTCGCCGCGGGCGTGGCCAAGGCGCTGAGCGACGTGATCCTGGTCTCCGGCCACGACGGCGGCACCGGAGCGAGCCCGCTGAACTCGCTCAAGCACGCGGGCACCCCGTGGGAGCTGGGGCTGGCCGAGACGCAGCAGACGCTCATGCTCAACGGCATGCGCGACCGCGTCGTGGTGCAGGTCGACGGGCAGCTGAAGACCGGGCGCGACGTGATCATCGGTGCGCTGCTGGGCGCGGAGGAGTTCGGTTTCGCGACCGCGCCGCTCGTGGTGAGCGGCTGCATCATGATGCGCGTGTGCCACCTGGACACCTGCCCGGTCGGCGTCGCGACGCAGAACCCTGTGCTGCGCGAACGGTTCACCGGCAAGCCGGAGTTCGTCGTGAACTTCATGGAGTTCATCGCGGAAGAGGTGCGCGAGCATCTCGCCGCGCTCGGCTTCCGCAGCCTCGAAGAGATCGTGGGACGGGCGGACCTGCTCCGCACGGACGCCGCGATCAGGCACTGGAAGGCGGATGGCCTCGACCTCGCCCCCGTGCTGGAGGGCCCGGCATTCCCCG
Source organism: Microbacterium sp. 05N427 (assembly GCF_056397105.1). Taxonomy (NCBI): domain Bacteria; kingdom Bacillati; phylum Actinomycetota; class Actinomycetes; order Micrococcales; family Microbacteriaceae; genus Microbacterium; species Microbacterium sp. 05N427. The sequence goes on along the minus strand of NZ_JBFTMT010000004.1, from coordinate 34,871 downwards.
CCGACGAACCGCGTCGCAGCGCCCGCGCGCAGGACCACGAGCTGGAGAAGCACTTCGACGCTCCTCTGCTCGAGGCCGCCCGCGACGCGATCGCTCAGGCGGTGCCGGTCTCCTTCGACCTGCCCATCCGCAACACCGAGCGCGCCGTCGGGACCATGCTCGGCCACGAGGTCACCGTGCAGCACGGGGGCGAGGGTCTGCCCGCGGGCACGATCGGGATCTCTCTGCACGGCACCGCGGGTCAGTCCCTCGGGGCCTTCCTGCCGCGGGGCATCTCGATCGACCTGGAGGGCGACGCCAACGACTACGTCGGCAAGGGCCTCTCGGGCGGTGAGATCGCGATCCGGCCGCACCGGGATGCGACGTTCGAACCGCATCGCAACGTGATCGCCGGCAACGTGATCGGCTACGGCGCGACGAGCGGCACGATCCACATCTCCGGCGTTGTCGGCGAGCGCTTCCTGGTCCGCAACTCCGGGGCGATCGCGGTCGCCGAGGGCGTGGGCGACCACGCACTGGAGTACATGACCGGCGGTGTCGCGGTGATCCTCGGGAGCACCGGCCGCAACCTCGGTGCCGGCATGTCGGGCGGCATCGCGTACGTGCACGACCTGCAGGTCGAGCGCGTCAACCCGCTGTCACTGGGCTCGGGGGAGCTGGAGCTCCTCCCGCTCGACGAAGTGGACACGCAGGAACTCCGCGAGTTGCTCGCGCAGCACGTGGAGCGCACCGGATCCCCGCTCGCCGCGTCGATCCTGGCGGACGACGACTTCGCCGCCGCCTTCACGAAGATCCTGCCGCGCGACTACGCCGCCGTGCTGCGCACCCGCGCAGAGGCAGAGGCCGAGGGGATCGACCCCGACGGCTCCATCGTCTGGACCCGCATCCTGGAGGTGACCGGTGGCTGATCCCAAGGGCTTTCTGACCGTCACGGAGCGCGAGCTCCCTGCTCGCCGGCCCGTCCCGGTCCGCATCATGGACTGGAAGGAGGTGTACGAGCCGGGTGATTCGGCCGTGCTCCGCCGCCAGGCCGGCCGGTGCATGGACTGCGGCGTGCCGTTCTGCCACCAGGGCTGCCCGCTGGGCAACCTCATCCCGGAGTGGAACGACCTCACCTGGCGCGGCGAGGGCCGCGCCGCGATCGACCGCCTGCACGCGACGAACAACTTCCCGGAGTTCACCGGGCGGTTGTGCCCTGCGCCGTGCGAGAGCGCGTGCGTGCTGGGCATCAACCAGCCGGCCGTCACGATCAAGCAGATCGAGGTCTCGATCATCGACGAGGCGTTCGCCTCGGGCTGGGTCGAGGCGCAGCCGCCGGCCCGCCTCACCGGCAAGACCGTCGCCGTGGTCGGATCCGGTCCCGCCGGCCTCGCCGCCGCCCAGCAGCTCACGCGCGCCGGGCACACCGTGGCGGTCTTCGAGCGCGACGACCGCATCGGCGGCCTGCTGCGCTACGGCATCCCCGATTTCAAGATGGAGAAGTCGCACCTCGACGCGCGCCTGCGGCAGATGTCCGAGGAGGGCACCCGTTTCCGCGCGGGAGTGAGCATCGGCACCGATATCAGCTGGGCGGATCTGCGCGCTCGGTACGACGCCGTCGTGATCGCGACAGGGGCTACCMTGCCCCGCGAGCTCGCGATCCCCGGACGCGACCTCGACGGCGTGCACTTCGCGATGGAGTACCTGGTCGAGTCGAACAAGGCGGTCGCCGGGGATCCGGTCTCGAACCAGATCACCGCAGAGGGCAAGCACGTGATCGTGATCGGCGGCGGAGACACCGGCGCCGACTGCATCGGCACGGCACACCGTCAGGGTGCGCTCAGCGTGACGAACCTCGCGATCGGCCGTCAGCCGACCGACCATCGCCCGGAGCACCAGCCCTGGCCGATGATGCCGACCGTGTTCGAGGTCTCCTCGGCGCACGAGGAGGGCGGGGAGCGGCAGTACCTCGCCTCCACCGTCGAGTTCCTCGGCAACGAGGCGGGCGAGGTGCGCGCACTGCGCGTCGCCGAGACCGAGTTCGTGGACGGGCGACGGGTTCCCAAGAGCGGCAGTGAGCGAGAGATCCCGGCGGATCTGGTGCTCATCGCGATGGGGTTCACCGGACCCGAGTACGAGGCCTATGGCGAGGACGGACCGCAGCGCACCGAGCGCGGCGCCTTCCGTCGCGACGAGGACTACGCCTCGACCATCCCCGGCGTGTTCGTGGCCGGCGATGCCGGACGCGGTCAGTCCCTCATCGTCTGGGCCATCGCCGAAGGTCGCGCCGCGGCCGCCGCGGTCGACCGGCACCTCATGGGTCAGACCGTGCTGCCTGCTCCGGTCCGCCCGTCGGATGTCGCGATCGGCGTCTAGCCCGCGTAGGCTGGGCCCGGCAGCGTGGCCCTTTATTCCATCCCCCTGACATTTATCGGAGAACGCATTGAGACGTGCCAAAATCGTGGCCACACTCGGCCCCGCAACCTCGACGTATGAGACAGTGCGGGCCCTCATCGATGCGGGCGTCGACGTCGCCCGACTGAACCTCAGCCACGGGGACTACTCCGTGCACGAGAACAACTACGCCAACGTCCGCCGCGCCGCGGAGGACTCCGGCCGTGCGGTCGCCGTCCTCGTCGACCTGCAGGGCCCGAAGATCCGTCTCGGCAAGTTCGAGGCCGGTCCCTACGAGCTCGCCGTCGGCGACATCTTCAAGATCACGACCGAGGACATCCTCGGCAACAAGGAGATCTGCGGGACGACCTTCAAGGGCCTCCCGCAGGACGTCAAGCCGGGCGACTTCCTGCTCATCGACGACGGCAAGGTCCGCGTCGAGGTCGAGGAGACCGACGGCACCGTCGTCACCACCCGCGTGATCGTGGCCGGCGCGGTGTCCAACAACAAGGGCATCAACCTGCCGGGCGTCGCCGTCAGCGTCCCCGCGCTGAGCGAGAAGGACGAGGACGACCTCCGCTGGGGTCTGCGCATCGGCGCCGACCTCATCGCACTGTCGTTCGTCCGCGATGCGACCGACGTCACCCGCGTGCACGAGATCATGGCCGAGGAGGGCGTTCGCGTCCCGGTCATCGCGAAGATCGAGAAGCCGCAGGCCGTGGACAACCTCGAGAGCATCGTCGACGCGTTCGACGGCATCATGGTCGCCCGCGGCGACCTCGGCGTGGAGTTGCCTCTGGAGGCCGTCCCGATCGTGCAGAAGCGGGCCGTCGAACTCGCGCGCCGCATGGCGAAGCCCGTCATCGTGGCGACCCAGATGCTCGAGTCGATGATCTCCAGCCCGGTACCGACGCGCGCCGAGACCTCGGACGTCGCCAACGCCGTCCTCGACGGCGCCGACGCCGTCATGCTCTCCGGCGAGACCAGCGTGGGGGAGTACCCCGTCATCGTCGTCGAGACCATGGCGCGGATCATCGAGTCCACCGAGGACCACGGGCTCGAGCGCATCCACCCGCTGACCACGAAGCCGCGCACCCAGGGCGGAGCCATCACGCTCGCCGCCCTCGAGGTCGCCGAGTTCGTCGAGGCGAAGTACCTCTGCGTGTTCACGCAGTCCGGCGATTCGGCGCGACGCCTGTCGCGGCTGCGCTCGCGCATCCCGATGCTCGCGTACACGCCTGACCCGGCCATCCGCCGCCGCCTGGCCGTCACCTGGGGTGTCCGCACGAGCCTCGTGAACTTCGTGCCGCACACCGACATGATGTTCCACCAGGTCGACGAGCACCTGCTCGGATCCGGCCTGGCAGAGGTGGGCGACAAGGTCGTGGTCATCTCCGGATCCCCTCCCGGGATCATCGGATCCACGAACGACCTGCGCATCCACCGGGTCGGCGACACCGTTCAGGGTGCCGCTCCGGCCTACCAGGTCAAGTAGGACGCGCGCACGAGGGCCGGTTCCCCGAGGGGACCGGCCCTCGTCGTGTCTCCGGGTGCGCTACAGTCGATCCGGGCCGGCGTGGCGGAATGGCAGACGCGGAGCACTCAAAATGCTTTGTCCGAAAGGACGTGTGGGTTCGAGTCCCACCGCCGGCACCAAGAGCGTTGCGGGGCGGCCGCCAGGCCGTTCCGCAACGCCCGCAGCACCCGTGGTTCACAAGATCCGAAACTCCAGTCCAGTAGGATGGATCCGTGACTGAAGAGCAGCAGCCTGAGCAGCCCGCCTCGTCCGCTCCGCGACGCGTCGTCGTCGCCGAGGACGAGTCGCTGATCCGCCTCGACATCGTCGAGATCCTCCGCGACAACGGCTTCGACGTGGTCGGTGAGGCCGGCGACGGAGAGACCGCGGTGCAGCTGGCCACCGAACTGCGCCCCGACCTCGTCATCATGGACGTGAAGATGCCCCAGCTGGATGGCATCAGCGCCGCCGAGAAGCTGCACAAGGGCAACATCGCCCCCGTCGTGCTGCTCACCGCCTTCAGCCAGAAGGAGCTCGTCGAGCGCGCGAGCGAGGCCGGCGCGCTGGCCTACGTGGTCAAGCCGTTCACCCCGAACGACCTCCTGCCGGCGATCGAGATCGCCCTCGCGCGCCACGAGCAGATCATCACGCTCGAGGCCGAGGTCGCCGACATGGTCGAGCGCTTCGAGACCCGCAAGCTCGTCGACCGCGCCAAGGGGCTGTTGAACGAGAAGATGGGCCTCTCGGAGCCCGAGGCGTTCCGCTGGATCCAGAAGGCGTCGATGGACCGTCGCCTCACGATGCAGGACGTGGCGAAGGCGATCATCGAGCAGCTGGCTCCGAAGAAGTAGCGGCGTGGATCTCGGCGACGGGATCCTGTTCCGTCCGCTTCTGGCCGGCGACGGCGAGGAACTCGCGGCGGCGTACACCCGCAACCGCGCGCACCTCGAGCCGTGGGAGCCGCTGCGCTCCGAGGAGTTCTTCACCGCCGCACGTCAGCACCAGCTGATCGCCGAGGCGCTGAGGGCCGTCGTGGACGGTCGCAGCGCCTCATACGTGCTCGCAGACGGTGAGCGCCGCATCGTCGGGCGGGTGAACCTCAGCGACATCGTCCGCGGCGCGCTCTGGAGCGCGCATCTCGGCTACTGGATCGACCGGGGGCTCGCGGGCCGAGGCCTCATGCGCCGAGCAGTGGACACGGTCTGCGCGCTCGCGCGCGACGACTTCGGACTCCATCGCGTCCAGGCGGCGACGCTCGTGCACAACGAGGCCTCGCAGCGCGTGCTGCGGGCGACCGGTTTCACGCGGATCGGGTCCGCTCCGCGCTACCTGCGCATCGCAGGGGAATGGCAGGACCACGTGCTCTTCCAGCGGATCCTGGAAGACGCTCCCGGGAGCGGCGCCTGACAGGTCAGGCGCCGGGCAGATCCTTGATCATGTTCGTGATGCGGATGGTCGAGCAACGTCGGCCCTGATCGTCGCTGACGGCGATCTCGTGCACGGTGACGCTGCGGCCGAGGTGGATCGGCGTGCACACGCCGGTGACGACGCCGCTCGTCGCGGAGCGCGTGTGGGTGGCGTTGATGTCGACGCCCACCGCGAGCCGCCCCGGCCCGGCGTGCAGGTTCGCCGCCATCGAGCCCAGGGACTCGCCGAGCACCACGTAAGCGCCGCCGTGCATGAGGCCGACCGGCTGCGTGTTGCCCTCGACGGGCATCGTGGCGACGCAGCGATCCACCGAGAACTCGAGCCAGCTCAGGCCCATCTTCTCGGCGAGAGCACCCATGCCGCGCTCGATCGCCCACTCCAGTCCGGGGCTCTTCCGCGCGGTGCTCGCGTCGACCTGCTCGCTCACGCGGGTCCTCCTCGATTCGATGTCCGCCGGGGTCGTTAGGCTGGAAGTCGTGACGGACTCCGCAAAGCCTACCCTCATGGTCGTCGACGGCCATTCGCTCGCATACCGGGCCTTCTTCGCCCTTCCGGTCGATAACTTCACCACGAAGGACAACCAGCACACGAACGCCATCTACGGCTTCCTGTCGATGCTGGTGAACCTCATCAAGGCGGAGCGCCCGACCCACTTGGCGATCGCCTTCGACACCTCGCGGCACTCGTTCCGCACCGACGAATACCCGGAGTACAAGGCCACGCGCTCGGAGACGCCGTCGGAGTTCCGCGGGCAGATCCCGCTGCTTCAGGACTGCCTCGCGGCGATGTCGATCCCTGTGCTCACGAAGGAGGGCATCGAGGCCGACGATATCCTCGCGACGCTCTCCGCCCAGGGCTCGGCGCAGGGCTTCGACGTCCTCGTCGTCTCCGGCGACCGCGACACGATCCAGCTCGTGAACGACCAGGTCACCCTGCTCTACCCGAATGTGCAGGGCGTCTCGCAGCTCAAGCGGTACGACCCGATCGCCGTGCAGGAGCGGTACGGCGTGCGGCCCGAGCAGTATCCCGACATCGCCGCGCTCGTGGGCGAGACCAGCGACAACCTGCCCGGCGTGCCGAAGGTGGGTGAGAAGACCGCCGTGAAGTGGCTCACCCAGTTCGGATCGCTCGACGAGCTGCTCGAGCGATCGGGCGAGATCAAGGGCGTCGTGGGCGGAAACCTGCGTGAGCACATCGAGGACGTCCGCCGGAACCGCAGGCTGAACCGCCTCCTGCAGGACGTGGAACTCCCGGTCGGCCCCGCCGACCTCGAGACGCGCCCGATGGACGCGCAGGCCGTGCGCGACATCTTCGCGCGCCTCGAATTCCGCACGCTGCTGCCACGCGTCTTCGAGGCCGTCGGCGAGGACGCTCCCGAAGAGGAGCACGTCGCCACGGTCGCCGTCCCCGCCGCAGCCGAGCTCGCGGCGGAGGGCGTCGCCACCTGGCTGAAGACCGCCACCGGTGATGTCGCGGTCGAGGTGACCAGCGCCGGCGGTCTGYCGCAGCGCGTGGGGCTCGCGCACGGCGACGATCTGGTCGAGCTTTCGTGGTCCCCGCAGGTGCAGGCCGCCCTGGCGGACTGGCTCGCGTCGGACGCGCCGAAGATCCTCCACGACGCGAAGCCGCAGGTGAAGGCACTGCACACCGCGGGCGTGCGTGTCGGCGGACTGGCCTACGACACCAACCTCGCCGGCTGGCTGCTGCGTCCGAGCTACCCCGACAAGACGCTCGCGGATCTCGTGGACCGCTACCTGGGCGAGAAGCTCCCCGAGGCGGATCCGACTCAGCTCGTGCCCGAGACCGAGGGCGCCTCGCCCGCGCAGATCGCCTGGTTCGCGGCGCGCGTCGCCACTGCTCTCCGTGCGGATGTGCCGGAGAGCGTCGATCGGGTGCTCCGCGAGATCGAGCTGCCGACCCTCATCACGCTCGCCGACATGGAGCTCGCGGGCGTCGCGGTCTCGCACGAGATCCTCTCCGGCTTCTCGCAGGAGCTGGGGGAGCGCGCGAGCCGTATCGCCGAGGAGTCCTTCGCGATCATCGAGCGCGAGGTGAACCTCGGCTCGCCCAAGCAGCTGCAGGAGGTGCTGTTCGAGCAGCTCGAGCTGCCGAAGACGCGCAAGACCAAGACCGGCTACTCGACCGACGCGGCCGTGCTCGCCGATCTGCAGGAGAGCAACCCGCATCCGTTCCTCGATCTGCTGCTGCAGCACCGCGAGGCCACGAAGCTCCGGCAGATCATCGAGTCGCTCGACACGGCGATCCGCGCCGATCACCGTGTCCACACGACCTACGTGCAGACGGGCAGTCAGACCGGCCGACTGAGCAGCACAGACCCCAACCTCCAGAACATCCCGGTACGCACCGAGGAGTCCCGGCGGATCCGCAGCGCCTTCCAGGTCGGAGAGGGCTACGAAACCCTCCTCACCGCGGACTACTCGCAGATCGAGATGCGCATCATGGCGCACCTCTCCGGTGACGAGGGCCTCATCGAGGCCTTCAATTCGGGGGAGGACCTGCACCGTTTCGTGGGCGCGCGCGTCTTCGGCGTCGAGCCGGAGGAGGTCACGTCCGCCATGCGCACCAAGGTCAAGGCGATGTCCTACGGCCTGGTCTACGGGCTCAGCGCCTTCGGCCTGTCCAAGCAGCTGCGCATCGAGCAGTCCGAGGCGAAGCAGCTCATGATGGAGTACTTCGCCCGTTTCGGCGCCGTGCGCGACTACCTGCGTGCCTCCGTGCTCGCGGCGAAGGAGGTCGGCTACACCGAGACGATCTTCGGACGCCGTCGTCCTTTCCCCGATCTCGTCAGCCCCAACCGCGTGCTCCGCGAGAACGCCGAGCGCGCGGCGCTCAACGCCCCCATCCAGGGCAGCGCCGCCGACATCATGAAGATCGCGCTGTTCCGGATCCACGCGGATCTCGTCGACGAGGGTCTCGCGTCGAGGGTGCTGCTGCAGATCCACGACGAACTCGTGGTCGAGGTCGCTCCGGGGGAGTGGGACGCGACAGAGCGCATCGTGCGCGAGCGCATGGGCGGGGCAGCCGAGTTGTCAGTTCCGCTCGACGTGCAGGTCGGCCGCGGCGGCGACTGGAACGAGGCAGCGCACTGACACGTCGAGCCGTGATGGGCCTCGCTTCAGGACCCGCCCTTCGGGGACGCGTCGTTCCATGGAGCGGGGCCTGTTCCATGGATAGRCTCAGGGGATGACCGCAGAGCAGCCCACGACGCGCACGCCGTCCACCATCGATCAGATCGCGGAAGGCTGGGTCGACACTCTCGCCGAGCTCTCGCCGATCCTCGGCACCTACATCGGCCGCAACGAGGTCAACGGCCGGCTCGACGACTTCAGCCCCGCCGGACACGAGCACGCGATCGCGGAGACCCGCCGTGTTCTTGCGGAGCTCGACGCGCAGGAGCCCGTCGACGAGATCGACCGCGTCACCAAGACGGATCTCTCCTCCGAGCTCCGGCTCTCGATCGAGCAGCACGATGCGCAGTGGCACCTCCGCGACCTCAACGTCATCGCTTCCGCCGCGCAGGACGTGCGCCAGGCCTTCGATCTCATGCCGACGGCAACGGCCGACGACTGGAGCGTCATCGCCGAACGCCTCGGTGCGGTCCCCGCCGCACTGGAGGGCTATGTCGAGACGCTCCGAGAGGGCATCGCGAAGGGCGTCGTGCCTGCGCGGCGCCAGGTCGTCGAGGTCGCGACGCAGATCGCCCGTTACACCGCGGACGACGGCTTCTTCGCCGCATTCGTCGCCGATGCCGCGACCGACGAGGGACAGCTGCCCGCGAGCCTCGCCCGCGACCTCGCCGACCGCTCCGCCGCCGCCCGCGTCGCCTACGACGGACTGCGCTCGTTCCTCAGTGCGGAGCTCGCACCCGTCGCAGGTGATCAGGACGCTGTGGGGCGCGAGCTGTACGCCCTTGCCTCGCGCCGGTTCCTCGGCGCCACGATCGACATCGACGAGACGTACGAGTGGGGCCGTGAAGAACTCGCCCGCATGGTGGCCGAGCAGACCGCCATCGCGAACGAGATCCTGCCCGGGTCCACGGTCGAGGAGGCCGTCGCACATCTGGAGGCGGATCCCGCGCGCAAGCTCGTGGGCACGGAGGCGCTGCAGCGCTGGATGCAGGAGACCAGCGACCGGGCCATCGCCGAACTCGGCGCCTCGCACTTCGACATCCCCGAGCAGATCCGCGAGCTCGAGTGCATGATCGCGCCGACCCAGGAAGGCGGGATCTACTACACGGGCCCGACCGACGACTTCTCCCGCCCTGGCCGCATGTGGTGGTCGGTTCCGGAGGGCGTGACGGAGTTCGACACCTGGCGCGAGCTCACGACCGTCTATCACGAGGGTGTGCCGGGCCATCACCTGCAGATCGCGCAGGCCACGTACAACCGCGCCGAACTGAACACTTGGCGGCGCGTGCTCGCCGGCACCTCGGGCCATGCCGAGGGCTGGGCTCTCTACGCCGAGCGCCTCATGGAGCAGCTCGGATACCTCGACGATCCCGCTGACCGCCTCGGCATGCTGGACGGGCAGCGCATGCGCGCTCTGCGTGTGGTGCTCGACATCGGCGTGCACCTCGGCAAGCCGCGCCTGGACGGCGAAGGCGTGTGGGACCACGACTACGCGCTCGACATGATGCGCCGCAACGTGAACATGTCCGACGAGTTCCGGCAGTTCGAGGTCAACCGCTACCTCGGCTGGCCGGGACAGGCACCGTCGTACAAGGTCGGCCAGCGCATCTGGGAACAGGTCCGCGACGCTGTCAAGGCGCGCGAGGGCGACGCCTTCGACATCAAGGCGTTCCACAAGCGCGCGCTCGACATGGGCGGCGTCGGACTGGACACGCTTCGTAGCGTGTTCCAGGTGGACTGAGCGCCTGTCAGAGCCTGAGAAGGGGTCGCGGGAATGTCCGCGGCCCCTTCTTAGTTCATTCAGGTGAATAGAAAGGGGCCCGGCATGGAGATCGAGTTCGGACTGGACACGTTCGGCGACATCACGGTCGATGCGGAGGGGAACACGCTCAGCGCGGCGCAGACCATCCGCAACATCGTGGAGGAGGCGGCTCTCGCCGATCGCGTAGGGGTCGACTTCTTCGGCGTCGGGGAGCACCACCGACGAGACTTCGCGGTGTCGAGCCCGGAGATGGTGCTGGCGGCGATCGCCTCACGCACCGAGCGCCTCCGCCTGGGAACCGCCGTGACCGTGCTGAGCTCGGACGATCCCGTGCGCGTGTACGAGCGCTTCGCAACGCTCGACGCGCTCTCCGGCGGCCGCGCCGAGGTGGTGCTGGGACGCGGCTCGTTCACGGAGTCCTTCCCGCTGTTCGGCTTCGATCTGCGCGACTACGACCGCCTCTTCGAGGAGAAGCTCGAGCTGTTCGTCGAGCTGCTCAAAGAGACGCCCGTGAACTGGCAGGGGACGGTCCGCCCGCCGCTCGAGAATGCGGAGGTGTTCCCGAAGACCGCGAACGGCATGCGCACCTGGGTGGGCGTCGGCGGATCGCCGGAGTCGGTCGTGCGCGTCGCTCGTCATGGCCTCGGGCTCATGCTGGCGATCATCGGAGGACCGGCTGCGCGATTCCGCTCGTTCGTCGATCTGTATCACCGCTCGGTCGATGCCTTCGGGAATCCGGCGCTCCCGGTGGCCGTGCACTCACCGGGGCACGTTGCGGACACCGACGAGGAAGCCTGGTCCACCGCCTACCCGGGGTTCGAGACCATGCGTAACACGATCGGGGCGGAGCGCGGCTGGGGCACGGGGTACAGCCGGGCCCAGTTCCAGAACGAGGTGGGGCCGGAAGGCGCCGTGTACGCCGGATCGCCGGCCCGCGTCGCCGCCAAGATCGCCGACACGGTCCGGACCCTCGGCCTCGGCCGTTTCGACCTCAAGTACGCCACTGGCACGACGTCGCATGAGGCACTCATGCGCAGCATCGAGCTCTACGGCACCGAGGTGATCCCGCGGGTGCGGAAGCTGCTCGCGGAGGACTGATGGTGTGCTGGTGTCGTCGTAGGCTGAGGGGATGAGTGCTGTCCGCTACGTCGCCATCGGAGACTCCTTCAGCGAGGRTGTCGGTGACGAACTGCCCGACGGTACTGTCCGAGGCTGGGCCGATCTCGCGGCGATGGGGTGGGCCGAGGCGATCGGCGAGCCGATCTCGTACGCGAACCTCGCGATCCGCGGGCGCCTGGCCTGGCCGGTGGTGGAGGAGCAGCTCGAGCCCGCCCTCGCCTTGAAGCCGACGCACCTGTCCTTCAACGCCGGCGGCAACGACATGCTGCGCCCGAAGGCGGACATCGAGCACATCGCCGACGCATTCACGCGTGTGCTGCGCCGATGCGACGAGGCCGGGGCCATCCTCATCGTGCTTTCCGGCGCGAACCCCTCGGCGCAGTTGCCGCTGACGTCGCTCATCCAGCGGAGGGGCGACGAGCTGTCCGCCGCGGTGCTCCGCAGGATCCAGGATCGCCACGACGTGCTGCAGGCTCTGAACTGGCCCGATCGCGAGCTCAGCAGGCCCGAGTACTGGGCGGAGGACCGCTTGCACATGAACGCGAACGGTCATCACCGCGTCGCCGCACGAGTTCTCGACGCCGTCGGCGCCGGAGCTCCGGAGGAGTGGTGGCATGCTCGCGAGGTGCCGGAAGAGGAACCGCTCAGCACCGCCGCGTATTACCGACGGCATGTCGGCCCGTGGATCAAGCGCCGAGTGACGCGGCGCTCTTCCGGTGACGGCCGCCGGCCTAAGTTCGCCGAGTGGACCGAGATCCGCCCGTCATCTGCAGGCTGAGCAGGCCCTACGGAAGGCCGCTCAACCAGCGAGGGACCTTCAGTGCGGCACTCGGGCGAGGAACTCCGCCGTTGCGGGATGCTGCGGCGCGTCGAAGATCTGCTGCGGCGGCCCCTGCTCGACGAGCACCCCGTCCTTGAGGAAGACGACCCTGTCGGCGACCTCGCGCGCGAAGGACATCTCGTGCGTTGCCATGAGGATCGTCGTGCCGCGGCCCTTGAGCTCGCGGACCAGATCGAGGACCTCACCGACGAGCTGCGGGTCGAGCGCGCTCGTGATCTCGTCCAGAAGCAGCAGCTCGGGATCCGTGAGGATCGCGCGCACGATCGCGACGCGCTGCTGCTGTCCGCCGGACAGGCGGTCCGGGTACGCATCGGCCTTGTCCCCGAGACCCAACGTCGTCAGCAGTTCGCGGCCCCGCCGGGCCGCTTCGGCCTTCGGCAACCGATGCACACGGCGGGCTGCGAGCGTGACGTTGTCGAGCACGGTGAGGTGCGGGAACAGGTTGAAGTGCTGGAACACGACCCCGATCCGCGCGCGGATCTCATCCGCGTCGATCCGGGGATCCGTGATGTCCGTCCCGGAGAGCAGGATCTGCCCGTCGTCGACGCGCTCGATGAGATTCATCGTGCGCAGCAACGTGGACTTACCGGATCCCGATGCGCCGATGAGCACGACGACCTCGTGGGAGTCCACGGCGAGGTCGATGCCGCGCAGCACGTCGTGGTCACCGAACCGCTTGCGGACTCCGAGCGCCTCGATCACGGGTGCGGTCATACGATCCCTCCGGCCTGCTCGCGCTTGTTGAGACGCGCCGTGACGACGTCGGTGAGCCGGATCATCGGCCAGCTCAGGATCACGAAGAAGAGCCCGGCGACGATGTACGGCGTGAAGTTGAACGTCTCGGCGACCTGCAGCTGTGCCGCGCGGACGGCGTCGATCGCGCCGAGGACCGAGATGAGACCGACGTCCTTCTGCATCGAGACGAAGTCGTTCATGAGTGCGGGGACGACCTTGCGCACACCCTGCGGAATAACCACGATCCGCAGGGTCTGTCCGTGCGTGAGGCCGAGCGAACGAGCCGCGACCCGCTGCGAGGGGTGCACGGCCTCCATGCCGGCGCGGAGCACCTCGGCGACATACGCCGAGTAACTGATGACGAGGGCGATCGTCCCCCAGAACATCGCGGGCATCCGGGGGAAGATCATGAGCGCTGGGATCCCGAAGCCCACCAGATAGAGCACGATCAGCAGTGGCACGCCACGGAAGAAGTCGGTGTATGCCGCGGCGAGCAGGCGCAGCGGGAAGAACACCGGACCGCGAAGCGAGCGCATCACGGCGAGCAGGGTGCCGAGCAGCGCCACACAGACCGCAGAGATCACGAGCACGACGATGTTGAGGAGAAGGCCTTGGAAGATCGGGCCGACGCTCGCGAGGGCGACCTTCGGGTCGAAGAACGTCTCGCGGACGACCTTCCAACCAGGGGTGTTGGCGATCACGACGACGAGCACCGCGGCGACCGCCACGCTGCTCAAGAGCGCGAGCAGGACGGACCGCACCGTCGCCCGGCGTCGGAGCGCGCGGCGGGACAGCTCGAGCGTGCTCGGCTGCCACGACGCGTCGACCAGGGGAGTGGTCACTTCAGGACGGGGACGTTCACGGCCTCGCTGAGCCACTTCTTCTGCAGCTCGGCGATGGTGCCGTTCTTCTGCAGCGTGTCGACGGCCTTCGTGACGGCCGGCGTGAGCGAGGAGTTCTTCGGGAGGACGAAGGCGAACTGGTCGCCGCCCTTGTCGTCGGCGAACTGTCCGACGACTGCGGCGTTATCGAGCTGCGCCCCCGTCACGTAGAACGCGCCGGGCAGATCCGTGATCATCGCGTCGATCTGGCCGCCCTTGAGCGCCTGGACGACGTCGTCGACCGAGTTGAAGACGCTGAGGTCGCCGGTGCCGAGCTGCGCCTTCGCGACGGTGTAGCTCGTCGTGCCGGTCGCGACGCCGACCTTGGCCTTCTTGAGATCCGCGATGCTCGTTGCAGTGGCGGCGGGGGTGCCCTTCGCCGCGACGACCGCCTGCGTGGTCGTGTAGTAGGACGAGGAGAAGTCGACGGCCTTCTTGCGGTCCTCCGAGATCGAGAACTGCTGGATGTTGAGGTCCCAGTCCTTGGGCCCAGGGGCGATCGCGGCGTCGAAGCCGGTGCGCGTCCACTCGATCTGCTTGTCCGAGAAGCCCAGCTCGGCGGCGACGGCGTGGGCGACGGCGCCCTCGAAGCCCTTGCCGTTCGACGGGTCGTTGTCTGCGAACCACGGCTCGTAGTCAGGGTCGCCGGTCGCGATTGTCAGCTTGCCGGCGGTGACGGTCTGCAGGGCAGCACCGGTGGCGTCGGCGCCGGCGGAGGGGGCGGAGGCAGCGGGACCGCTGCAAGCGGCGAGGGAGAGCGCGGCGGCGGCGATCGTCGAGACGAGCGCGACACGGCGCAGAGCGGGTGCGAGGGACACGGAGACTCCTGAGATGCGGGTGCGGGGGCGGACTGGTGTGACTGCAGGCGCAGGTGCCCCGTTCATACCGTAGAGGAATCGACGAGTCGCCAGTCGGCGAAGTCGAAACCCGGCGAAACGAAGCAGGAGACCAGCACCTCGCGGTCATCCAGCGGACGAGCGGCCTGCCACACCCCGGCCGGGACGAGCGCCTGCGCGGCATCCTCGGGGCCGAGCACGATCGTCTCCGCCTCTCCCGGTGCAACGTCGGATCCGCCGAGGCTGAGCTCGAGGCGACCGGGGCCGTGCCAGAGCCAGAGCTCGTCGCTGGTGACGACGTGCCAGGCGCTGGACTCCTCCGGCGTGAGGAGATAGTGGATGCAGGTGGCCGCGGGACGCGTGCCGCCGGCGGTCTCGATCGGATTCGGACTCGTCCAGATACGGCGGAACCAGCCGCCTTCCGGGTGCGGCTCGAGACCGAGGCGGATCGCGGTCGAGGGGACGGGCGCAGTCATGGAGGTCTCCGTTCGCAGACGGGTCAGGGGGTCTCGAAAGCCGTCGTGAAGTGACGGACCTCGCCGGCGATCACCGTCGCGGCGGATCGTCCAGCCCCGGCTTCGACGAGTTCCGCGACCGCATCCGGCCCTGGCGGGACGTCGAAGAACGCGAGATCCGCGAGGGCGCCGAYGGCGAGGTAGCCGGTGCGGTCCGGGCCGACGTCGATCCCCATCGCGTGCGCGCCGCCGAGGGTGGCAGCGTTCAGGAGCCGTGCATGCAGGTCGCGATCGGTGTATCCCTGGGACCGGGCGATGCGCGCGAGCTCCGCGACGTCGGCGAGCAGATCGAGCGAAGGACTCGACGAGAGCGAATCGGTGCCCACGGCGATCGGGTTGCCCTCACGCAGGTAAGCCGCGATCGGTGGTTCCTCCAGCCCGATCACCGCGTTCGAGCGAGGGCACAGCGCGACGCTCGTGTGCCGCTCTCGCAGGATCGCACGGTCGCGGGCACTCATGTAGACCCCGTGCGCGATGTGGCAGTCGGGGCCGAGCACGCCGAGCTGGTCCACGAACTCGGTCGCGCTGGTGCCGAAGCCCGCGTCGCGCAGCTCCTGGAAGCTGGCGAGACCTGCCGTGTGCCAGGCGTGCGCCTGGTCGTGCGCGAACTCGCTCTCGAACGCCGCCTCCCCGAGGTGGATGTGGATTCGGCTGCCGCGCTCGCGGACGATGTCGGGGATCTCCAGCAGGGGCTCGATGTCGAGCGAGTACGGGGCGTGCGGCGACAGCCCGGTGCCGGGGGGCGTGGGCAGCGCATCCAGGGAATCCTCCACTTGGCGGCGACCGGTGCGGGYCCACTCCGCATTGGTCCAGCTCATCACCTCCCAGTAGGTGATCCCGTGCAGGCGGGCCTCGTGCAGGGCGGATGCCGCAGACCGGTCGGTCACGACGTCGGCGGCGGCGGTCGTTCCGGTGCGGATCAGACGCGCCGCGCCGTCGGCCGCGTCCGCAGCCCAGTCCCGCCCGCCCTCGTACACCGGATCGAAGGCGGTGACCCAGTCCTCGAAGCCCTGGTAACGGCCTCGTCCGACCTCCGCCATGCCGGTGTACTGCAGATGGGTGTGCGCGTTGACGAGCCCAGGGATCAGCACGCCGGGCCAGCGCACTTCTGTGGACGCGACGCCTCGGTCAGCGAGGGAGCGCTTCACCCAGGTGCGCTCGCCCACGTGCAGGATCCTGCCGTTCTGCACGGCCACCGCACCGTCGGTGATCGGCGGGGCGGTGATGGGGAAGATCTGTCCCGCGGAGTACAGGGTCACGCCGCTCATACTGCCRCCTCGCGATACCGAGGCGAGCGCCAGTCGTCCTGGGCGCGGAGTTGCGCGTCGCTGCGTACGTCCAGCGATTCGTCGCGAGTAGCCAGCGCAGCGCGCGCGACCGCCTCGTCGGCCTCCGCAGCGAAGGCGTGCACGCCCGCCGGCAAGACCGTGCCGAGCAGCTGCGTCACAGCGGACAGCTGCACCGCGAAGGAGAGGTCCATGATCTCGATCGGATTGCCCTCGGCTGCCGCGAGATTGACGCACCCGCCCCGAGCTACGATGAGCGCGCCCTCACCCGCACGTTCGAGGTGCGGGAGCACAGTGCCGGCGAGCTCGACCTGGTGGAGCCCGGCGAGGTCGATATCGACCTCTCCTGGCACACCGCCGGCGATCGCCACGATCCGCGCCGCACGCAGGACCCCGGCATCGATGGTGTGCGGTGCGCCCGTGGCAGAGATGACCAGAGCGCCGGGCGCGAGGACGTGCAAGCGTCCGGTCGCGTAGCCGTCGTGCGCGGCGCGGAGAGCCCGCACCGGATCGGTCTCCGTGACGCTGACCGTGGCTCCGAGGGCGCGCAGATGCGCGGCGACGCCTTCGCCGACAGGACCGTATCCGACGACGACGGCCGGCTGATCGCGCACGCAGACGCCCGCCGCGTCGAGCACGTCCGCGACGGCGAACACGCAGGACTGGCCGGTGCCGTAGCGGTTGTCGAACGCGGTCTTCATCGGGGCGTCGTTCACGGCGACCACGGGGATCCGCAGCACGCCTTCCGCCGCCATCCGGCGCAGCGGGGTGAGGCCGCTCGTGGTCTCCTCTGCAGCACCCCTGAGGCCGGCGAGGAGCTCCTCTTCGTGGGCGAGCCGGATCAGGTGCGAACCGTCGTCCAGCAGCAGATCGTGGCCGCGACGGAGGAAGGCGACGGCAGCCTCACGTTCGGCCGTCCCGGACAGCGAGGGGTGCCCGTCGACCGGGATCCCTCGTGCGCGCAACGCGGCCGCGACCTCTGGATCGATCTCGTCGGGGTGCGCGTAGACCGCGACTTCCGCGCCCGCATCACGCAGCTGCAGCGCGAGCTGCGCGGTCTTCGGCTCGAGCACCATCGCGATCCCGATCCGGACGCCGCGAACCGTGCCCGCGGATCTCAGCGCCTCGGCGATTCCTCGGGACACGGGCATGTGCGAGCCGGCGAAGTCGATGCGTTCGTCGGCGCTCACGCGCCGTGGCAGCGGTGCGCCGTCGAGAAGGATCTCCGTCGCGGCCCCGGGTGCGAACGCGACCGCGCCCTCGCCGACCCGGGCGCCCAGCCGACCGAGCAGCTTGCGCAGCTCGTCGGCTACGTCGTCGTCCCCGACGACTCTGACGGTGCGGCCGGCCACCAGCAGGTTGGTGTCACGGGCGAACCGGCGCACGAGTCGTTCGGCGATCAGGAGGGCGTCGGGCACCCGTTCAGCGTAGACGTTTCGGGGCCCGCTGCTCCGCCGTGCGACGTCGCGCTGTCACAGGGCGTCGGACGAGCGCGACAGCCGATAGGTGAGCTCTGCGAAGGGCCCCGCCTGGCGCACTCCGGTCAGTTCGAGGCGGGACTGATCCAGATCGCGTGGCAGCAGCGGCTTCCCCGAACGGAGCGTGGCAGGGGCGAACGTCACGACGATCTCGTCGAGCAGGCCCTCGTCGACGAACTGCCCAGCGAGGTCACCGCCCCCGACGATCCACACATCGCGGGAGCCGGCCGCTGCGGCGATCTCGTCCCAGTGGTCGCGGACCGCGCCGCGCACGAACCGGATGTCGGCGCCCGGAACTCGGGGGAGTTCTCGCGAGGTGAAGACGAACGTCGGGCGGTCGCCGTAGAACTGCTGCCAGCGCTCCGGGTGGTCCAGCAGACCCTCCTCCCGCAGAACCCACTCATAGGTCGTGGAACCCTCCACGAGAACGCCGACCTTCTCGGTGAACGCGGCGATGTCGGCGGTCGCTGCGTCCTGCGGTATCGAGAGCAACCAGGACAGCGAATCCGCGTCGTCAGCGAGGAAGCCGTTGAGGGTCGAGGCGGTGTAGAAGATGGCGCGCGTCATGCCGGCGACGTTATCCGAGGGCTCCGACATCTCCAGCTGCCTCCCGGCGCCGCAGATGCAGCTGCCACTCCCGTGCGGTGAGGAAGACGATGAACACATCGAACAGGGTGAGCGCGAGCATCCACCAACTGAAGCGCACGATGAGTTCGTAGCACTGCAGGACGATGAACACCCCGAGCGCGGCCAGCATCCATGGATACGCCCAGAGTCGCTGTCCGAGCAGGGCCCAGACCAGCACCACCTTGATGATCCCGTGCAGCAACAGGTATGCGGCAGCGAAGAGCGTGGTCCTTGTGCCCCAGGAGTCACCGAGGTGTATCGCCCAGTGGAAGACGGGGGAGTGCTCGTGGCCCACGAGCACGAACGAGACGACATCGCCGAGCGCTTCGCGCAACGCCGCAGGGGAGATGAAGAGCAGTGCGAGGCCGCCGATCAGCTCGGCCACGCCGTCCAGCCCCTTGAGCACGATGCTCACGGCGAACACCCGGTCAAGGGTGCGGTGGGAGGCGACGGCCGTCATAGACCTGATCGTACGTTCGAGGGCTTTTAGACTGCCCTGAGATGAGTGACATCGAGATGCGCGCCCTGCCGGCAGGTTCCGTCGCCCTGCATGACGCGCGGACCAAGCGCCGCTGGCATGTGGACCTGGCCCCGTTCGAGATCGGCATGTTCGCGGTAACCGAAGAGCAGGTGTCAGAGTTGCTCGGAATCGCGGCTGAACACCCTGATCGCCCCGCCGTCGACGTCTCCTGGCAACGGGCGATCCGATTCTGCAACGCCGCCTCTGAGTGGGAGGGGCTGGATCCGGTATATCGGTTCGACGGCGCGGAGGTGCGCTGGGACGTCTCCGCGGACGGTTACCGGCTTCCGACCGAGGCCGAGTGGGAGTACGCGTGCCGTGCGGGATCGACCGCGCCGCACTACGGACCGCTTGCAGACATCGCGTGGACGGCGGCCGATGGCCTGCGCCACCCGCAGCGCGTGGGGGAGAGGATGCCCAACCTGAACGGGCTCTTCGACACGCTCGGCAATGTCTGGGAGTGGTGCTGGGACCTGCTGGATCCGGCACGCTACGGCGAGTATCGCGTGTTCCGCGGAGGCGGGTTCGCAGACGACGCATGGAGCGTCCGCGCTTCGGTGCGGCGCGGGGGAGACCCGCGTACGGCTCAGGACGATCTCGGCTTCCGCGTTGCACGCGGCGGATTCGATCGCGCTGACGCCGCCCAGGGGTGGTCGCTCTCCGCCGACGAGGAGCGAGCGCTGCTCGCCGGCCCGCTCCCATCGGGTTGGACGCCCCGACGCTGAGGTCAAGGCAGAGCGCGTACCAGCACGAGCGAGCCCTCGAAGCTCGCCTGGTGACGGAGGGTGCCGTGCCGGCGATCCCACTCGCCGGAGTCGAGCGCATTCCGCAGTCGGTCGGCGTACTCGCTCGCCCGTGTCGGATCCACGAAGCTCCAGGCCGAGCAGGCAGCGCGTGCTCGGGCGTCGAGTAGCGCCTCGGGCCGGCCGTAGTACGCCTCGTTGAAGCCGTCGATGCAATCGAGGGGGATCGGCACCGGCTCGACGGTGACGGTGCCACCGAGGCCTGCGGCGAGCCGGGCGATCGCGGGATAGCGCCGGCGCTCGGTCTCGATCACTTCCGGGGCGTACTCGGCCAGCCAGAATCGATCCAGCAGATCCGGGTCGCAGGTGAGGATCGCGACGGGCCCGCGCGTGACGCGGCGGACCTCCGCGAGCCCGGAGGCGAGGTCGCTCCACTGGTGCACGGAGAAGGTCGTCATCGCGGCGTCGAACCTCGCGTCGGCGAACGGCAGCGATTCCGCCAGGGCGTCGATCGCGGAGACGAGGTGCGGCGGCCGCTGTGCGCGCATGCTCGCGGACGGTTCGACGGCGGTCACCACCAGATCGACGGGCTCGTAGCTCCCTGCGCCCGCCCCGACGTTGAGGACCGTGCCGGCATCGCCGAGTGCGTTCCGCAGGATGGCCGCGATCCTCGGATCCGGTCGCCGGAAATCGCTGTAGGTCGCGCCGATGACACCGTAGTCGGCGTCGCCCGCGCTGCCGTCCTGAGCCCGTGACCGATTCGTCATGCCTCCGATCCTGACACGGGAGCGCACGCTGGCTCCCGCTCTCGCGGCGCTGGCATGATGAAGTCATGCCCGAGGAATCGCGCGCAGCAATGGAAGGCGCACACGGTCGCTCTCTGCTCGCCGCGCGTGAGCAGAGAGACTGAGCATGGCGACGATCGACGACGTGAGGGCTCTCGGATCCACGCTCGAGCGCTCGTATGAGGTCTTCCTCCGTGGCCGGTTGAAGTTCCGCGTGGGGCAGATCGTCTACGTCGCATTCTCGTCCGATGAGCGCATCATGGAGTTCGGATTTCCGAAGGAGCTGCGCGAAGGGCTGGTCGGGGGCCAGCCTGAGAAGTTCCAGTTGCCATCGCCGTCGGACATGCGCTTCCACTGGGTGCGATCCGAACTCTCTGCCCTGGATCCGGGGGAGGCTCGGGAGTTCGTCGTGGATGCGTGGCGCATGGTCGTCCCGCAGAAGCTGGCCCGCGCATATGACCTGGCCCATCCGTACGGACCGGCCTGATCCGTGTCTCTGGGCCTTCACTCAGGTCCAAGGGGGATAGGATGTTGTTCAGGTTGTTGAAGTTGTGGTTTCTGCCGGAGTCCTGCTCCGGACCAGCTTCTGGGCTCGGGCATCGACCGAGCGGGTATTCAGTTCAGTGACTCTGGTTGCGTCAGCCATTGTGATGCGCTCCTCACCGGTTGGTTTTCTGATCTCTCCTGCTGTTCCTGTCTCTCTCCCGCGGCCCGCGTCGGCCTCGGGCTTCACGTCGACTCCTCCCACGGCGTCCGTACGCGGACGAGACCGAGCACGAGCGCCGCACGGCACCACCCCACACTTCCCGGCGGCATCGTCGTGGATTCGCGGACCATTCAACGGGTCCCAGAAAAGAAGGAATGACGACATGGCCACTGGCATCGTCAAATGGTTCAACACCGAAAAGGGCTTCGGATTCATCGCCCCCGACGACGGCACCGCCGACGTCTTCGCGCACTTCAGCGCGATCACCGGTGACGGATACAAGAACCTCGAGGAGAACCAGAAGGTCTCGTTCGACTCCGAGCGTGGCCCGAAGGGCATGCAGGCTGCGAACATTCAGGTCATCTGAGTTCTTACCTGCGGCGGGCGTCACGGCATTCACTTGCCGGGACGCCCGCTTTTCGTTGGAAAGGACGCAGCCGAGTGCGGAGAACGGCCCGGGCGCAGCTGTTCGGCTGGCCTATCATAGGCACGGTGACTCAGGATCCGGCCACCGCGGGGCAGGACGTCCCGGGCTCCGAGCTGGTCGCTCGGCTTCTCCAGGAGCAGGCTCCGCATCTCTCGAACCAGGCGGTACGCCCCAGCACTTCATCTGGGAGCAGCAACTGGGTGTTCCGGCTCGGCGGCGCGCAGGCCGTTCGCCTGCCGCGGTCGGACGGTCACGCCGAGGACCTTCTCAAAGAGGCGCGATGGCTCCCGCGACTCGATTCCGCGGTACCTGTTCCAATTCCCCACGTGGAGTTCGTCGGTGATGCCTCGGAGGTGTTCCCCCGACCTTGGACCGTCGTCTCGTGGCTGCCCGGAGACCCGCCGACCGACCTCGACGCTGCACAGCAGGCTGCAATGGCCGAGACGCTCGGCCATTTCCTGCGGAGCCTGCATGACGTGGATGCCTCAGGCGTTTCGGAAGGCGCCGAGCACTGGGGGTACCGGGCCGGCGAGCCTGTCACCGACACGATCGACGAGTGGGCCGAATATGCGGCGACGCGGCTCTCCGACCTGTTCGATCCGGAAGCGGTCCGTCGAGCTTGGCGGCTTCTGCGTGATGTCCCGCCGGCGACAGCGCCGTCCTGCTGGATCCATACCGACCTGTCGGTCGAGAACTTGCTCGTCCGCGCCGACGGGAGCTTGTCCGGCGTGATCGATTGGGGCGGCCTGGGCGTCGGCGATCGCTCCGTCGACCTGCTTTACGCGTGGAGCATGTTCGACGCTCCCGCGCGCGAGGTGCTTCGCGCCGCTGCCGCAGCCGACGACGCGACCTGGGCCAGGGCCCGCGCCTGGGGCTTCGTCGGCCCCGGGCTGCTCACGATCGAGAACTACCGCCAGACGATGCCGGCACGAACCGCAAAGCTCATCACGATGGTCACGTCCATCGCCGCGGAAGTCGGCGTCCGGCTTCGCTGAAGTCGCGTCTCCTGGTGCTTCGAAGGGTGAATCCGTATCCTTCAGCCATGAGCGAGACTCCGATTCCTCGGCCTACCCGGGGCTACATCGTCGCCATCTGGGCCGCCGCCGTATTGATCGGCGCCATCGCCGGGGTCGGCGTCGGCCTGCTGCTCCAGAACGCGTGGATCGGTATCGGGTCCGGCACGGCCGTCCTCGCCCTGGTGGGCTTCTCCTCGGTGCTCGCGGCGCGGCGAGAGGGGCGTGGCACCATCGAGGGAGCGCCTCCGTGGACAGGCGATGCTGCAGCTCGTCACCACAACGGCGCGGCATGAGTCTTCGGGATCCGCGGATCTTCCGGTGAGCCGCAATAACGGTCAGCGGTGGAACCACAACATCCACTTTCACCGCCTCGTCACGCACGCGATCCCCAGAGGCGCGACATCGGCACTCGATGTCGGCACCGGCGACGGCATGATGGCCGGGGAGCTGCGGGCGATGCTGTTCGTACTCCGAGGTTCGCCAGACCGCGGCCGAAGAGCTACCGGGAGTCCGGTGGCAGCGATTCGCGCTGTGGCGGTACGCCCTCACCTGGCACAAGCCGCGGTAGTCCCACCACTATTGCGCCGCAATTATGCAACCGATTGGTTGGATAATGTGGCACTATCGCACCATGACCGAGAATCCTGTGCCCGTCGTTTCTCCCGACGCGCTGCTGCTCGAGCTCGTCCTCGTGCCTGTCAGCGACATCGACCGGGCCAAGGCTTTCTATGCCGATCAGGTCGGCTTCACCGTCGACGTCGATGTCAGCCCTGCTGAGGGAGTCCGCATCGTGCAGCTCACGCCGCCAGGTTCTTACTGCTCGATCACTCTCAGTGCCGGCCTGCCCGGGACCGAGATGCCGGCCGGATCACTCCGCGGGCTGCATCTCGTCGTCGCGGACATCGCCGCCGCTCGCGCGAAGCTGGTCGAACGCGGCGTCGATGTCGGGCCCGTAGAGGACGTCGGCGGCGTGTTCTACGCCGGATTCGCCGATCCTGACGGGAACACCTGGACCCTGCAGCACATGCCCTGGCGACGATGATCGGCTCTCCACCTCGGGCGTCCGGCACGGGTCGGGTACGCCACGGACGTGGTCGTCGATCCCACGGACAAGCTCTTCACTCTTCGATGACGCCGAGCTCTCCTGACGGACTCGGAACGTCTTCGTGTCGCGCATTCCGCAGCGGCGAGAAGAAGACGATCGCCGCAGCGATGGCGAAGACGAGGGCACCGATCCCGATGGTCACCGGGAATCCGGCGAACGTCATCAATGCTCCTGACGCGAGGGCGCCGAAGAAGAAGAAGACCCGGTTGATGGTGCGGATGGTGGCGTTCATCCTGCCTTGGATCTCGTCCGGTGCGACGGCTTGACGATAGGAGATGTCGTTCGCGTCCTCGATCCCCATGGCGAGGCCGTAGAGGAACTGGGCAACGGCCACGACCGCGAGAACGACGGCTACTCCGGCCGCCTTTGAGAGCGGCGCGACCGCAAGGGCCAACCACGGGACGACGATCAGCGCGCGACCGAGCAGGATCGCCCTTCCCGCACCGAGCAGCTCACCGAGCCGCGGGGCGATGAGCGCGCCGACGAACCCGCCGACGCCTCCCGCGGCGAGCGTGATGCCGAAGGCCCATGCGGGCAGACCCAGATCCCGGAGGACGTACACGCCGAAGGTCGTCGTCACGATGCTGTTGGCGAGGAACCAGACGTGCACGGCCATGGCTAGAGGACGAAGGGTCGGATGTCGATAGGTGAAACGCATCCCTTCGGCGATGTCGTGGCCGACGTGTCGCCCCGGCGGTCGGGAGGCGGGCTGGGGCTCCTCGACGCGTATGCGGGATTGCAACAGCGCCGCGATGACGTTGATCACCGCGTCGAACACGAACAACCACGCCGCACCGATCAGCTTCAGCAGTAGTCCTCCGAGTGCGGGACCGACGGTTCCCGCGATCGTGTCGGTCTGGCCCAGGCGGGCGTTCGCTGCAACGAGCGAGGAACGTGGAACGATCCGGGGGAGCAGCGGCTGGGCGGCCGAGTCCGCGAACAGAGTCAGCACGCCGAGCGCGAGCGTCACCGCCGCGAGCGTCCAGAAGTTCAGCACGCCCACGAGGAGAAGGACCGGCACTGCACCCAGGACGAGCGCGCGCCCGATGGTGGTGATGACGAGCGTTGGTTGCCTGCGCCAGCGATCCATCAGCGCGCCGATGATCAGCCCGAGGAAGAGATAGGGAACGACTCCGAGCGCACTCAGCACACTGATCTGGAGGGGAGTGGCATTCAGCACCGTCACGATGAGCACCTGGAAAGCGACGCCGGCGATAGCCCCACCGAAGGCTCTGATCGTCGTGGCGCTCCAGAAGTAGGCGAACGCCGGATGCGCCAGAACCTCGCGACGGTGTGCGGCCGTCCGAGCATCGTCCGCAGCACCGCGCATGCTCCCACTGTAGGCAGATCCGGCAAGGTTACGGGCCTACGGAATGATGCGCTGGTCGCGGAGGTCCTGGAAGATGCGGAGGAACATCGCCTCGGTCTCGACATAGTGATGGAAGCCTGCGCGGCGGGATTTCGATGTGTCGGCGATCACGTCGTAGTCCCAGGCGAAGGCGAAGTCTCCGAACGGCCACGAAGACACGTCTTCATAGGGGGTACGGCGCAGCCCGTGCTTCTCGACCATCGCATCCCAGAGCTCGGCCTTGTCCGCCATCACCTCGGACAGGCTCATCGGCAGGGGAGGCGCGACGTCGAGCTCGAAGAAGGCGGCGATCGCCGGCCACATGCTCGACCAGCGGAACAGGTCGCCGTTGGTGATGTTGTAGGCCTGATTGCGGCTGCCAGGGCTTGTGGCGGCCCAGACCGTGGCCTTGGCGAGCAGGTCGGCGTCCGTCATTTCGATCAGGCTGGTGTACGCGCCGGGCTTTCCAGGAAAGCGCAGCGGGATGCCGAGTTCTTTGCTGATGGAGGCGTAGACGGCGATGACCATGGCGAGGTTCATCGGGTTTCCCAGTCCGACCCCGGCCACGACCGAGGGACGCAGCGCCGACCATGACCAGGAAGCGTGCTGCTGGCGCCGTTCCAGGAACTGCTGCTGGTCGACGTTGAACTCCGGCGGCATGTGCGGAGGGTCGCTCTCTTTGGCTGGGGTCGAGAACGGTCCGAGGTGCGCGCCGTAGACCTTGTAGCCCTGCATGAGGCTGATGTGCTCCAGCCGGGGCGCGATCGGCTCGACCGCCTCTACGACGTTGACCAGCATCGCCAGGTTCGGCGGCACCAGCTCGGCCCAGGACGGACGATCCTGGTAGGCGGCGTAGAAGATGTGGGTGACGTCGGTGAGCTCCGCGAGCTTCGCGGCCGTGTCGTCGCGGTCGAGGAGGTCGACGGCGATATGCCGCACGGCAGCGGTGTCGTGGCCGCCCCGGCGCGACAGTCCGACGATCGACCAGCCCCCTTCGCGCTCGAGATGGGCGATGAGGTTGCCCCCGATCACGCCCCTGGCTCCGACCACCAACGCGGTCCTGTTCATGTCGCTCCGATCATGCATCGTCTTTTTACGATGTACTGTCTAGCACATCATCGGTAAATCGCGATGTTGCGATACAGTGAAGGCATGCACGAAACCGATGAGGATCGCCTGGTGACGGTGTTCAAGGCCCTGGGGCATCCCACTCGGCTCGCGATCCTCGGCTGGCTGAAACACCCTGACTCGTTTCCTCCGCAAGATCGGCCGGCCGAAGAAGTGGGAGTGTGCCTGAAGCACATACAGGCCCGGGCGGAGGTTTCGCAGTCCACCGCCTCGCAGTTCATGGCGACGCTGCAGCGCGCGAACCTGGTGACCTGCACACGGGTGGGGCAGTGGTCTCATTACCAGCGCAACGAGAACGAGATCGCTCGACTCGGTCACCTCATCGGAGCGTCGCTGTAGGAGTTCGCTTCGGCAAGGCGGGTCAGGGGGTCATACCCTGGTGTCGTGGCAGAACGACAGAAGATCCTCGCACCCGTGGATACCGACTTCGCACGGTGGTATCAGGACGTGCTCGAGAAGGCCGAGCTCGCCGACAACGGACCCGTGCGCGGCACGATGGTCATCCGACCGTACGCATACGCGATGTGGGAGCGTATGCAGTCCGAGGTGGATGCACGCATCAAGGCGACCGGCGCCGAGAACGTCTATCTGCCGCTGTTCATCCCGCAGGCACATCTCGAGCGCGAGGCCGAGCACGTCGAGGGTTTCAGCCCCGAACTCGCCGTGGTCACGCACGCCGGTGGCAAGGAACTCACCGAGCCCGTGGTCGTGCGCCCGACGTCCGAGACCGTCTTCGGCGAAGTGATGGCGAAGTGGATCCAGTCGCACCGCGATCTGCCGATGCTGCTGAATCAGTGGGCCAACGTCGTGCGGTGGGAGATGCGTCCGCGACTGTTCCTGCGCACCAGCGAGTTTCTGTGGCAGGAGGGGCATACCGCCCACGCCACGCGCGAGGATGCCGCTTCGTACGCCACGCGCATTCACCTCGAGGTGTACCGGGACTTCCTGGAGAACGTGCTCGCGATCCCTGTGCTGCCAGGCTTCAAGAGCCCGTCCGAGCGCTTTGCAGGCGCCATCAACACGATGACGTGCGAGGCGATGATGGGCGATGGCAAGGCGCTGCAGATGGCCACGAGCCACGAGCTCGGCCAGAACTTCGCCAAGGCCTTCGACATCACCTACACCGACTCCAACGGCAAGGTGGAGACCACGTGGACCACCTCTTGGGGCTCGTCGACGCGCATGATGGGTGGCCTGTTCATGTCGCACGGTGATAATTCCGGGTTGCGGATTCCGCCGCGCATCGCGCCGCATCAGGTGGTCGTCATCGCCGTGAAGGACGACGACCGCACCGTCGGCGCCGCGACCCGGATCGTCGCCGACCTCGCCGCCGCGGGGGTGCGCGCGAAGCTCGACGCACGCATGACCCCCGGCTTCGGTCGCCGCGCCACCGAGTGGGAACTCAAGGGTGTGCCGCTTCGCGTGGAGGTCGGACCGCGAGATCTGGACGCCGCGCAGGTCACATACGCGCGCCGCGACGCAGACGGCAAGTCGACGCTGCCGCTTGCGGACCTCGCATCGACGATCCCGGCGCTGCTGGTTCGGATGCAGGACGACATGCTCGCGAACGCCCGTAGACGCCTCGCTGAACGCACGACCCACGTGTCGACGATCGATGAGGCGCGTGAAGCCGCGAAGACCGGTTTCGCCGTGATCGACTGGGCTGTGCTTGGCGAAGACGGTGAGAAGGAACTCAACAAGGACGCCATCACGGTGCGCTGCCTGCAGACGCGTGACGGACAGATGCCCGACCCGCTGAACCCCGGGCGGGACCTCGTCGCGATCATCGCGCGCTCGTACTGATGCGTCCCGTGGGGCCGTCCGCCCGGACCTTGCGTCGCAGGGGACCCTGCACGGAGCTCAACGGGACTGATCAAGTCACGAGTGGAATCTCGATCACCCCTTCCGGAGTCGTCCGGCTGCTCTCCATAGATTCGGATCCAAGAGTTTTCAGATCCACCGCGGACGAACACCTCCGTAACGAACCCGTCAGCCTGTTGCGAGGACCCGGGATCGTTGCGCCGCAACGAATATCGTTCCTCAGGTGACGACCATGGGCTCCTCAGACCCCGTCAATCATTCCCTCGGCACCGGAGCCGACATCGGCCGGCCTTGGACACGTCTCGCCGTCGACTACGAGGCTGCCCGCGCCCGCGAAGACTCACTCGACAGTCTTGTCGAGTGGCCCGCCCAACGTGACTCCGGGCTAGGAGGGGCTGGATGGAAGCGAAACACGCCGCACAAGTCGCCGCGGTCGTTGTACTGGCCTGCCTCGGGGTATCGGGACTGACCGGCTGCACCCCTGCGCCACGAGACCAGGCTCGGGACACCATCGTGCGCCTCCAAGAGGCGACGAAATCCATGTCAGCCAGAGAYGCAGAAARATACAGCTCCACGTRAAGAAGYTTCTGTGCCCGGAGAGCAAGGATCAGATGCCCGACGSCACCARTCTTCTTTGGGGCGCGCCCCAATTCGACTGGTACACGATTCTCGGCGTGACCGCGACGAACGCTCCCACCGGAGCCGAGCCCAGCAGCTACTTTCAGGTTGTTTACATACACGGCGCGAATCCCAAGCCCACGCCACTGCCTTCGGACGGTGGCAGGTATCCCTCTTTGGTCGTCCGCGTGGACGACGACGGCACGAGCTGCATCTATACTCTCGACGGCGGCCCTCGAAAGGTTCGATAGGCGCAGCACAGCTGCTGCGCAAAGCACGCAGCTCAGAGGACTCCGCGCCTGGGCACCTGGCGCGATGCTGGGCTAGGAGGGACCGGATGGAAACGAAACACGTTGCGCAAGTCGCCGCGGTCATTGTWCTGGCCTGCCTCGGAGTATCGGGACTGACCGGGTGCACACCGGTGGCGCAGGACCAAGCACAGGCACAAATTGAGCGGCTCGGACAGGCCACCATCGACTCCGTCGACGAGGACAGCTACGCCCGAGCCATCCAAGCTCTCCTCTGCCCAGAAAGCAAAGACCAGTTCATGGCCCAAAGTCTCATGGATGCTCCGCACCGCGACTGGTACACGATCGCCAGCGTCACCCCAACGAGAACTCCGGATACGGCGAAACCCGGCACCTACTTCACCGCCCGCTACTACGTAGGCAATAACCCCAAGCCCACACCGCCGCTCACATCCGAGGAGGGATACCTCTCATCGATTGTCCGCGTCGACAACGACAATACCGCCTGCATCTACACGCTCTACGACACACCATAAGGTCGCACGGGACCCTGCACGGAGCTCAACGGGACTGATCAAGTCACGAGTGGAATCTCGATCACCCTTCCGGAGTCATCCGGCTGCTCTCCGGCGATTCGGATCCAAGAGTTTTCAGATCCACCGCGGACGAACACCTCCGTGACGAACCCGTCAGCCTGTTGGGAGGACGCCCATTCCAGCACGTCAACGATCGAGGGCGCCTCAACGATGTCCCAGTCGTCCGCAGCCCAGGATTGCATCGGGAGCCGCGGTGGCAACCAGACGCGAACCATGTAGGCAGGCGCGCGATCATCGATGTCATAGTCTCGACGGCCCCGACGAACAGCTCGCATGCCACCAGGCTACGACCCTAGGGGGAGCTCAGCCGGGCACCGAAACTGGTGACCTTGCGTCTCCGTTACAGGTCTACCTGAGAGCAGCTCGACCCTGGGATCGTTGCGCCGCAGTGAGTATCGTTCCTCAGGTGACCACCATGGGCTCCTCAGACCCCGTCAATCATTCCCTCGGCACCCGAGCCGACATCGGCCGACCTTGGACACGTCTCGCCTTCGACTACGAGGCTGCCCGCGCCCGCGAAGACTCACTCGACAGTCTTGTCGAGTGGCCCGCCCAACGTGACCTCCTCGGCGACGTGACCGGACAGTCGATCCTCGATCTCGGTTGCGGAAACGGGAGCAAACTCGCCGAGCTGGTGAACAATGGTGCGTCTGCATCGGTCGGGGTTGACATCAGCGGCAACTTCATCGCGGACAGGCCGCAGGGACTGGAGCTCATCACCGGGGACTTGTCCGATCTGAGCGCCGTTCCGCAGCTCTCCGGGCGTACGTTCGATCGCATCCTTTTCCTCCAGTCCTTCGGGTATACGCCTGATCCGGTGCGCACTCTCCGTGAGGCGAAGGAGATGCTGAGCGAGGACGGGTTCATCATTCTGAGCAGGACCCAACCGGTCCGATATGCGCTGGAACGCGCGGAGCAGAACGGCACGACCTTGGGGGAGGAGTACTTCTCCGACTCTGCGTTCTCTTATCCCAGCGGCTGGAACGAGAACATCACCCTCAAGAAGCGCACGTACACGATGTCGAACCTCCTCAATGTGTTCAGTGCCGCAGACCTGTGGATCGAGGCCGTGGTCGAACCGCGTCTCTCAGATGAAGCGGCCCTGCGGTACCCGCACAAGCAGGCATGGATGAACAAGTACCTCGGGATCCTGATCTTCAAACTACGCCCGAGGCCGTGACCTCGAACGGCGAGAAAGGCGCAGTTGGCGACCTGCGCCGCCTAGCTACCGGCCGGTGAGGCAGATGCCACGCGCTCAGTCCGACGCGGGTACGTACCGCAGCACGTTCGTCTTCCGACGTTCGAACCCCACAGACTCGTATAGCCGCAACGCCGATTCGCGCGACGGCCGGGATGTCAGGTCAAGGGTCCGGAGCCGGCGCCRCGTCGACTCTTGGGTAATCGCTTCGAGCAGCAGGCGGGCGACTCCAAGCCCGCGAGCGTCGCGGTGGACAACGACATCCTCGACGATGCCGCGCCAACCGGTGACGAGAGGGAAGGTCACAAGGGTTGCCATGCCCACCACCCGGCCCGCGCTTCGCGCAAGGAACAGGTCCACGCCGGGTTCCCCGATGATGGCCTGCAATCGCTCAGGATCGAAAGTGGCTGTCGACGAGAGCTGCTCGAGAAGCTCTTCAATCTGCTGACTCTCGGCATTCGTCACGGCCTCAGCGATCGAAATGTTGATGTTGTCGGCCATACGCGGGAGCCTACGCGTCCAGAGGTGTGACCCCATCGGGAACGGCCGCGGGCAAGACCCGCACAGCCCTCAGGGCGAACCGCACATCCGATGATGGGTAGTCTCGTTCGCCGTTTCTTCACCACACGGCTCCGGACGGCGGCGACTACCGAGAACGCGACTGCTCCGACACAACGTCGTGTCGATCTTGGCCCAGGTCCCGCAGGATCCTTGAAACGAGATCATCCGTTGCAAGGTCGGGACCCACCCTCGTCTCGTTGTGCCAAGACAGCGGCTGCCACCCGTCGTACCACTCGCGCAATTTGCCCTCGCCGAACTCCTTCGACAATGGGCGGCCCGCATGGCGTCGGAGCGTCTCGTCGAGCCCGACATCGAACTGATAGATGCGTGTCAGGCCGCGGTGGTCGTGATGCAGCCGTTCCAACAGCGCGGAGTAGTCGCGCAGATTGAAGATCCCGTCCAGGATGACGTCATATCCGAGCTTCAGGGCCTGTCTCGCGCTGCTGACGATCAGAAGGCTCGCATCCCGAGAACGTTGCCCTCGATCCTCGTTCCACAAGACCTCGCGACGAAAGTAGTCCTGATGGATGAGCGCAACGCGTGTACCAAGCTTCTCCCGGAGAGCCAGCGCTGTCGTCGTCTTTCCAGACGCAGAGTCTCCGCGGAGGACCACGAGGCGAGTTGATTCGCTACCGACACCAGTCATTCCTACATCGTGCCAGTGAACAGGTCGCGCCCCTGATCTTCGCCGAACCTCCTGATCGGCGGCGCGGCCGGAACAGCCATTCACCGGGGCGACACGAAACTGTCACCCGCATGCGCATAAGAAGCGTCCCTGTCCTGCGTCTCTAGGTCGAGAGCGGCACATCAGCGGAAGGGGAGCGCGTGGAGCATGACACCGACGACAGCGGACGAGGAGTGAGTCCGTCGTATCAGGATCTGGTCGAACGAGCGATTGCGGACGCCGATACGAACCTCCGTGCAGGCGCGTATTGGAAGAGCATCAGATATCCGATTGATCGCGCTCAGATCACTTTGGCGAGGATCGCCGCAGACCTCTACTCGGAAGCCCAATTGTCATCCGCGCTGCCGGAGCTGGCCTCACGACGGCAGGTCGCCGAGATTCAGGGCGCCATATCGGCTCTCAAGGACGCTCGAGTGAACATCAAGCACCGCTTCCACGGTGCGACCGAACAAGGGTGAGCGCACGCCGCAGTGCATCACGAGTTCCGGCGTCGGCGATCGGTACCTCTGTTCGGAGGCACTGGCGGTATTAGATCCCAGGGATGAGCCCGGTTTGCTGCGCTGGAGTAGTCCCAAGGTCGCGACGCTTCGTCAGGGTCAGGCACCCAAGGATTGATTCCACCGCGGACCACGTCGGCGTCGGTGAAGACGGTGAGAAGGAACCCAACAAGGACGCGACGACCGTGCGCTGCCTGCAGGTCACCTCTGCGCGGAGCCAGTGAGTGCGTCTGGGACATCCGTGCTGTCACTCGCGATGAGGTCGAGGAGCCCGGGGAATCGCGCCTCGATGTCGTCGCGCCGCAGGGTGACGCCGCGCATGTTGCCGCGATCGACCTGGCGCACGAGTCCCGCTTCGCGAAGCACGCGGAAGTGATGAGTGCGGGTGGACTTAGAGATGGGCAGCGCAAAGCTGGTGCACGTGCGCTCCACGCCGGCGTCGCTGTGGAGCAGGTCGTGGATCACCTTCCTGCGGAGTGGGTCGCTGAGCGCGGTGAGCACGTGCCCGAGCTCCATCTCGGCGGTCTCGGGGTGTCCCTCGCTGTCGGGCATCTCATCGTCTCCAAAAGGTTTCATTTGCATCATACCTCTACGGCGGCCACTATAGGTACGTACCCACTCGTACCTACGTTGAGAGTCTTACCTATGACCGCTCAAGAAGTCGCCTCCGCTTCGCCGCAGCCAGCGCCTCACCGCGCCGTGCTTCCGGTGATCCTGCTTGCACAGTTCGTCATCCCTTTGTCGATCGCGGGCACGGCGATCGGTCTCCCGTCGATCTCCGCAGAATTGGGGACGGAACCCGTCCTGCTACAGGGGGTCGTCAACAGCTTCAACGTTGTGTTCGCCCTTTGCACCGTGCTGTGGGGAGCAGTCGCCGATCGCTTCGGTGCCGGTCGCGCATTTGCGGGCGGCGTGCTGTTGGTCATCATCGGCTCGGCCGTGAGCGCGCTGAGCCCGACGCTGATCATGCTCGACATCGGCCGTAGCATCGCCGGTGCCGGAGCAGCCGCTGTGATCACCGGGGCAACGACGACCATCTCCCGTGTCTACCAAGGCTCCATCAGAGCGAGGGCGTTTGCCGCGTTCGGCACCGTCAATGGGCTGGGATTGGCGGCCGGGCCGAGCATCTCCGGCGCACTGATCGGGTTACTGGGGTGGCGGGCCGTGTTCGTCGTGCACGCGGGCGTGCTCGTCGTTGCGCTCGCGGGGAGTCTGATGCTTCCGAGCCAGACCGTTGTGGCTGTGAGGCGCGGCGAGCCAGTGTTCGGCTTTTCCCTCCTTCGCAACCCCGGTTTCCTCGCGATGACCCTGATTCCGGTGGCGGGCGCCGTTGGCTTCGTCACCCTTCTGACCTACCTGCCCGCCGCGCTCCAGGCTGTGCACGGGCTCTCGGCGAGCTCAGCCGGCGCCATGATGCTCTTCATGACGCTGCCAGTGTTGCTCGCGCCCACTGTCGCTCATCGCGTCATGGGACGCTATCCGCGTGTCGGTGCGGGGGCCATCAGCCTGATCGCACTGGCCTGCTTGCTCATCGCGCCTCTAGGTCTCCTCGCATTGCGTCCCGACGTGACCGCGATGCTGATCGCGATTCCGATGGTCCTCGCCGGGCTCGGATTCGGGCTTCCCCTGGGCATCGTCGACGGGCGGGCGTTGAGCTTTGTCCCTCCGCACCGGAGTGGTTCTGCGGCCGGACTTCTCAACTTCTTCCGGATCGGGAGCGAGGCGGCCTTCGTCGCCCTCTACGGTGCGGCCCTCACTGCGTCCATCAGCTCGCAGCCCGGTGCGGCCGGCGCGGCCGATCGAATCGCCGCCGGGCAATCGGGCCACTCAGACATATATGCAGGAGCGCTTCCACCGGTGCTGCTCGGCATCTGCCTCACTGTCCTCATCCTCGGCGTCGCCCATGCGCTGCTCTATCGACGCGCAACGCGCGCCGGGGGAGACGATGCCCACGTCGCCAGTTAGCTGTCGCGGGGGATACGCCCACGCCCCACCGTTGCCTGCTGGCGCAGGCGTCAGCTTTGGTGGACGGCGGGGAGTGGGCGAGCGGTCCGCTCTGAGCCGGCGCGGAGTCCTCTGAGCTCCGTGCTTTGCGCAGCAGCTGCGCTGCGGCTATCGCACCTTTCGAGGGCCGCCGTCGAGGGTATAGATGCAGCTCGTGCCGTCGTCGTCCACGCGGACGACCGAAGAGGGATACCTGCCACCGTCCGAAGGCAGTGGCGTGGGCTTGGGATTCGCGCCGTGTATGTAAACAACCTGAAAGTAGCTGCTGGGCTCGGCTCCGGTGGGAGCGTTCGTCGCGGTCACGCCGAGAATCGTGTAC
>NZ_JBFTMT010000003.1:0-257131 GCF_056397105.1 Microbacterium sp. 05N427 | reverse complement strand
GACCACGGCGGCGCGGGCGCGGACTTCATGCGCGCCCGCGCCGCGGCGGGCGCGGGCGCTCCGGCGGCCTCCCCGAACGGCGCAGAGGAGGGTCCGCCCGCCCGCGCCCGCTGATACCGAACCCGCACCCCCCGACCTGCCCGTGCATCGTGCCGACCCGGCACCGGAGCGCCCGCCCCTCACGAAGGAGCCCCATGACCGACACCCCGCTGCAGCCCCTCCTGAACGACGCCGTCATCGTCCTTCAGGCCCCGACCCAGGTCTGGTCGGACGAGACCGGAGGCATGGGGGCCGCACCGATCCACGGGATCTACCACGGTGACGTGCGGCACGTCCGCGCGCTGACCGTGGCGGTCGAGGGCAYGGCGGTCGAGCCGATCGCCTGCTCCTCCCCCGAGCCCCAGCAGGCGATGTTCGCGGCGGTCCTGCGCGGCATCGACGACGACCAGCCCGACCCGAAGGTGCGGCTCGACCGCGCCCGCACGGTGCACGCCGGCCAGGTCAAGGAGCGGATCGTTGTCTCCTCGCACCGAGAGGTGCCCGTTCCCGTCACGGTGACGGCGACGCTCGTGCCCGATTTCGCGCCGTTGCAGCGCGTCAAGGCGGGCCTCGTCGACGACGGGGCCTGGGGATGGGATGGCGAGCGCGCCTCCTCGGGTGCCGCATCGTTCGCGCTGACGGCGCCGGGCGCCGCGATCGCCGTCGACGGGCCGGCGATCGCGATCCGGTGGACGACCGTGCTCGCGCCGCGCGGCACGGCGGAGTTCTCCTTCGCGCTGACGCTCGAGGACTCCAGCCTCGTGGTGGCGGCGCCCGCCGAGGAGGGCCGGACCACCGTTCCCGTGACGAGCGATCCTCGCCTGCGCCGCTGGCTCGACCGCGCCGCGGGCGATCTCGCTGCCCTGCGCCTCGCACTGCCGGCGCATCCGGACGACGCGTTCTACGCCGCCGGCGCTCCCTGGTTCTTCACGCTCTTCGGCCGCGACTCGATCTGGGCGGCGCGCCTCGCCCTGTCCCAGGATCCGGTGATCGCCGCCTCGACCCTGCGGGTGCTCGCACGTCTGCAGGGCACCAAGAAGGATCCGGCCACCGCCGAGGCCCCGGGAAAGATCCCGCACGAGCTGCGCAGCGGCGCACTGTCCCTTCCGAACGAGGGCGTGCACCTGCCTCCGCTGTACTACGGCACGGTCGACGCCACGCCGCTCTGGGTCTGCCTGCTCGCCGACGCCCGAGAGGCGGGAATGCCGGAAGGCGAGGTGCGCGAGCTGCTGCCGAGCCTGCGAGCGGCACTCGGCTGGATGACCGATCACGGCGATGCCAGCGGATCCGGATTCATCGACTACGTCGACGAGACAGGGCACGGCCTCACGAACCAGGGCTGGAAGGACTCCGGCGACTCGATCCAGTGGCGCAACGGCCGGCTCGCCGACGGCCCGATCGCGCTCAGCGAAGTGCAGGCCTATGCCTACGAGGCCGCGGTGCGGGGCGCGKATCTGCTCGACGCCCTGGGCGAGGACGGCGGCGACGCCCTGCGCGTCTGGGCCGCGGACCTGCGCGCCCGCTTCCGTGCCGCGTATTGGGTGACCACGCCCGAGGGGCGTTATCCGGCGATCGCACTGGACGCGCAGGGCGCGGCGGTCGACACCCTCACGAGCAACATCGGCCACCTGATCGGAACCGGGCTGCTGGATCCGGAGGAGGAGCGCGCATGCGCGGCTCTGCTGCTCGGCGACTCGATGTCGAGCGGTTTCGGGATCCGCACGATGTCGTCCGGGGCGGCGGGCTTCTGGCCGCTCAGCTACCACGGCGGCAGCGTCTGGGCGCACGACACCGCGGTGGCCGTGCACGGCATGCTCCGTGCGGGGCTGCGCGATGAGGCGGCCGCGGTCGCCCGTCAGCTCGTAGAAGCCGCCGAGGGTTTCGACTACCGGATGCCGGAGCTGCACGCCGGCGACACCCGCACCCCCGGCGGCGCCCCGGTGCCGTATCCGGCGTCGTGCCGCCCGCAGGCCTGGTCGGCGGCGGCTGCCGTGGTCTGCGCCCACGCGCTGGCCTAGGAGCTCCTGCGTCCGATCCGGGCGGCGGGCGGAGCCGCGGCCGGGTGGGGGCCAGGTGCGACGATCCGCACACCCCGTGACGATGTTGCTGCCACTCGCGAACAGGCGGCGGACCCCGCGAGTCAGACCGCGCGCGCGCCGTCCTTCCAGACGGCATCGACGAGCGGCACGCCCGGGCGATAGGCGAGATGCACGCGGCTCGGGCTCTTCAGCAGCACCACGTCGGCGCGCATGCCGGGAGCGATGCGGCCGATGTCGGTGCGGCGCAGGGCCGCCGCTCCCCCGGCCGTCGCCGCGTGGATCGCCTCCGCGACCGTCATGCGCATGTCGCGCACGGCGACCGCGATGCAGAACGGCATGGACGAGGTGAAGCTCGAACCGGGATTCGTGTCGCACGCGATCGCGACGGTCACGCCGGCGTCGATGAGCCGGCGGGCATCGGGATAGGGCTGCCGGGTGGAGAACTCGACGCCGGGCAGCAGCGTGAGAACGGTCTCGGATCCGGCGAGCGCCGACACGTCGTCATCGGTCAGGTAGGTGCCGTGGTCGATCGAGGCGGCGCCGAGGTCGACGGCCAGCTGCACGCCCTCGCCGGGGCCGAGCTGGCTCGCGTGCACGCGCGGCCGCAGCCCGCGGGCGATGCCGGCCTCGAGCACGCGGCGCGACTGGGACACGGTGAAGGCGCCGGTCTCGCAGAACACGTCGATCCACTTGGCGTGCGGGGCGCAGGCGTCGAGCATCGCCCCTGTCACGAGCTCGACGTAGTCGTCGCCGCGGTCGGCGTACTCCGCAGGCACCACGTGCGCCCCGAGGAAGGTGACCTCTGGAGTGACCTCCGCGGCGAGACGCACCAAGCGCTCCTCGGTCGCGACGTCGAGGCCGTAGCCGCTCTTGATCTCGACGGTCGTGGTGCCCTGCGCGAGCATCTCGTCGAGGAATCCGCGCAGACGGATCCGCAGCTCATCGTCGGTCGCGGCCCTGGTCGCGGCGACCGTGGAGCGGATGCCGCCCGCGGCATACTTCTGCCCCTGCATCCGCGCCTCGAACTCCGCGGCGCGGTCGCCGCCGAAGACGAGGTGGCTGTGGCTGTCCACGAAGCCCGGGATGACCGCGCGGCCCTCGGCGTCGATGGTCTCCTCGGCGTCAGGTGCGTCGGCGGCTGCGCCGACCCACGCGATCCTGTCGCCGTCGATGAGCACGGCGGCGTCGTGCAGTGTGCCGCAGAGGTCATCGCCCGCCGCGACGTTCGTCGTGAGCTCGCCGATGTTGGTGATCAGGATCCGCATGTGATTCATCCTCCCGGCCGTTCGTGCCGCGTCTGGTCGATCATGTCCCACTTTCGGCCCAGATACCGGCCCCTGAGGAGCCAGAAGTGGGACATGGAGGTGCCAAAAGTGGGACACGGGGGTGCCGCCCCGGTTGGTCGCGTCCCGCCCTGCGCTCCCCCATCCCCCGACGAGGTGCGCAGAGCGGGACGCCGTCTGTGTCCGAGCTCGGCTCAGAGCCCCATCGGGACCTTGAGACCGCGCTCGCGGGCGATGTCCTTGGCGTGGTCGTAGCCCGCGTCGACGTGACGCATGACGCCGGTGCCAGGGTCGTTCGTGAGCACGCGCTCGAGCTTCTCCGCGGCCAGAGCGGATCCGTCCGCCACGGTCACCTGACCGGCGTGGATGGAGCGGCCGATGCCGACGCCGCCGCCGTGGTGCAGCGACACCCAGCTCGCGCCGGAGGCCGTGTTGAGCAGCGCGTTGAGCAGCGGCCAGTCGGCGATCGCGTCGGATCCGTCCTTCATGGACTCGGTCTCGCGGTACGGGCTGGCGACCGAGCCGGAGTCGAGGTGGTCGCGGCCGATCACGATGGGAGCCGCGAGCTCGCCGGAGGCGACCATCTCGTTGAACTTCAGTCCCGCGAGGTGGCGCTCCTTGTAGCCCAGCCAGCAGATGCGGGCGGGCAGGCCCTCGAAGTGGACCTTCTCGCCGGCCTTCTCCAGCCAGCGGTGCAGGGCGGCGTCCTCCGGGAAGAGCTCCGCGATGGCGCGGTCGGTCTTGTAGATGTCCTCGGGGTCGCCCGAGAGCGCGGCCCAGCGGAACGGGCCGCGGCCCTCTTCGAACTGCGGGCGGATGTACGCCGGCACGAAGCCCGGGAACTCGAACGCGCGGTCGAAGCCGCCCAGGACCGCCTCGGCCCGGATCGAGTTGCCGTAGTCGAACACCGCGGCCCCCGCGTCCTGGAACGCGACCATCGCGGCGACGTGCGCCGCCATCGACTCGCGGGCGCGACGCGTGAACTCCTCGGGGTCGCGCTCGGCCTCGGCCTTCCAGTCCGCCACCGAGATGCCGATCGGCAGGTACGCGAGCGGGTCGTGCGCACTGGTCTGGTCAGTGACGATGTCGATCGGGACGCGGCGGCGGAACAGCTCGGGGAAGACCTCGGCCGCGTTGCCGACGATACCGACGGACAGGGCCTCGCCCGCCTCCTTCGCGGCGACGGCACGGGCGATCGCCTCGTCGAGGTCGGTGTAGTAGACGTCCAGGTAACCGTGGTCGACCCGGCGCGCGAGACGCGACTCGTCGACGTCCACGATGAGGCAGGCGCCGTCGTTCAGCGTGACCGCGAGCGGCTGCGCGCCGCCCATGCCCCCGGCACCGCCGGTGAGCGACAGGGTGCCCTTGAGCGAGTCCTTGCCGAGCGAGCGGGCGACCGCGGCGAACGTCTCGTAGGTGCCTTGTAGGATGCCCTGGGATCCGATGTAGATCCAGGATCCCGCCGTCATCTGGCCGTACATCATCAGGCCGAGCTGCTCGAGCTTGCGGAACTCGGGCCAGGTGGCCCAGTCGCCCACGAGGTTGGAGTTGGCGATGAGCACGCGCGGCGCCCATTCGTGCGTGCGGAACACGCCGACCGGCTTGCCGGACTGCACCAGCAGCGTCTCATCGGGCTCGAGCTCGTCGAGGGTGCGCACGATCGCGTCGTACGCCTCCCAGCTGCGCGCGGCGCGGCCGGTGCCGCCGTAGACCACGAGGTCCTCTGGATGCTCGGCGACCTCGGCATCGAGGTTGTTCATGAGCATGCGCTTGGCGGCCTCGGCGCCCCAGCTCTTCGCCGTGCGCTCGTTGCCGCGGATCGCGCGGATCCGGCGGGTCGGGTCCGACAGGGTCGGCCCTTCGACCGGCTCAGGGACCGTGGTGGTGGTGTCAGTCATTCGCGTGCTCCTTCGCAATCGCAGCGATACGGCCGGACTGCACGAGTGCAGCGACGGCCTCCATGTCAGGGCTGAGGAATCGGTCCGGACCGGGGCCTCCGGCCACGGTGCGGACGAGGTCGCGGACCGCGCCGGTGGCGGGGCCGGCCTCGAGGGGCGCGCGCAGGTCGAGTGCGCGGGCGCCGGTGAGGATCTCGATCGCGAGGACGCGGCCGAGGCCGTCGATCGCGCGGCGGAGCTTACGGGCCGCGGCCCAGCCCATCGAGACGTGGTCCTCCTGCATCGCGGAGGACGGGATGGAGTCGACCGACGCGGGCACCGCGAGGCGCTTGAGCTCGGAGACGATGCCGGCCGCGGCGTACTGCGCGATCATCAGCCCCGAGTCGACGCCCACCTCGTCCGCGAGGAACGGCGGCAGGCCGTGGCTGCGGGCGGGGTCGAGGGCGCGGTCGGTGCGACGCTCGGCGACCGAGGCCACGTCGGCGACCGAGATCGCGAGGAAGTCGAGCACGGCGGCCACGGGGGCGCCGTGGAAGTTGCCGTTCGACTCGATGCGGCCGTCACTCGTCACGACGGGGTTGTCCACGACGCTCGCGAGCTCGCGCTCGGCGATCGTGGTGGCGTAGGAGGCGGTGTCGCGGGCGGTGCCGTGCACCTGCGGCGAGCAGCGCAGCGAGTAGGCGTCCTGCACACGTCCGTCATCAGGGCCCTTGTGGCTCGCGACCATCGGGGAGGATCCGAGGAACGCCCGCAGGTGCGAGGCGGAGACGGCCTGGCCGATCTGCGGACGCAGCGCCATGAGATCGGCCGCGAACACCGCGTCGGTGCCGAGCTGCGACTCGATCGACATGGCCGCGGCGATGTCGGCGGTGATGAGCAGGTCCTCGAGGTCGTGCAGGGCGAGCACGAGCATGCCGAGCATGCCGTCGGTGCCGTTGATGAGGGCGAGGCCCTCCTTCTCCACGAGCTCGAGCGGGGCGATGCCCGCCATGGCGAGCGCATCGGCGGCGGGGACGAGGTCGCCTGCGGCATTGCGCACATCGCCCTCACCCATCGAGGCCAGCGCGATGTGCGCGAGCGGGGCGAGGTCGCCGGAGCAGCCCAGCGAGCCGTACTCGCGGACGATCGGAGTGATGCCGGCGTTCAGCATGGCGGCGTAGGTCTCGACGACCTGCGGGCGCACGCCCGTGTGACCGGAGGCGAGAGTCTGCAGGCGCAGCAGCTGCAGCGCACGGACGACCTCGGTCTCGACCTCGGCGCCGGTGCCGGCGGCGTGGGAGCGGATCAGGCTCTGCTGCAGCTGGCGGCGGCGCTCAGGGGCGATGAACGTGGTGGCGAGAGCGCCGAAGCCGGTGGAGACGCCGTAGTGCGGGTTCGGGTCGGCGGCCAGGCCGTCGATCACGCCGCGCGCGGCCGCGACGCGGTCGAGAGCGCCGTCGTCGATCGCGACGGTGACGTGGTGGCGTGCGACGGCGACGACATCCTCGGGGCGCAGCGGCGCCGCACCGATGGTGACGGGGGAAGTGTGGGGCATGAGACGATTCCACACCCTCGCCTGCCGCTCGGACAGGGCGGAGGACGACGTCCTGTCTGGGATTCCAGACAACTGGCTCGAGCCTGCGCCGAGCTCCATCGGGCCCGCGAGACCTACGATGCGCGCGGG
Organism: Microbacterium sp. 05N427; assembly: GCF_056397105.1. Classification (NCBI taxonomy): domain Bacteria; kingdom Bacillati; phylum Actinomycetota; class Actinomycetes; order Micrococcales; family Microbacteriaceae; genus Microbacterium; species Microbacterium sp. 05N427. The sequence continues at coordinate 250,209 of NZ_JBFTMT010000003.1, read as the reverse complement.
ATCGATTGTGCATACTGTCGAAGACATCGTGAGATCAGTGCAGATCGCACATGGTGGCCGCGGCGGCGCGTCACTAGCGTGAGCGGAATCATCCTCCCCGCCCGAAGGGAACCACCATGGCCCGTATCGCGCCGCACGACGACTTCGCCCTCTCCCGCGTGACTCCCGACGCGCGAAAGCCCTGGTTCGGCATCGCCGTGCAGCGCTTCGGCCAGGTCTCCGCACTGTCGCAGTTCCTGCTCGGCGCCACGCTCGGCTACGGGATGACCTTCGGCGACGCGGCTCTCGCGTTTCTGCTCGGATCCGTCATCCTCGAAGTCATCATGTGCATCGTCGGCTTCATCGGTCAGCGCGAGGGACTGAACACGGCTCTCCTCGCCCGCTGGACCGGCTTCGGCGAGATCGGCGCCGCGCTGGTGGGCCTTGCGATCGGCATCAGCCTCATCGGGTGGTTCGGCATCCAGTCCGCGATCTCCGCGCAATCGCTCGACGCGCTCATGCCCGGTGTGCTGCCGACCTGGCTGTGGAGCCTGCTGTTCGGCCTCGCCGTCACCGCGATCGTCGCCTTCGGCTTCCTCGGCATGCAGTGGCTCGCGAACATCACCGTGCCCCTGTTCCTCGTGCTCGTGGGCTGGTCCGTGATCTCGGAACTCAGCCGCCACGACCTCGGCACGCTGCTCACGAGCCCCGCGCCGGGTCCGCACATCAGTGTCTGGGCGGGAACCGGCATCGTCGCGGGCGGCCTCATCGTGGGCGCCATCATCACGGGCGACATGACGCGCTTCAACCGCTCCCGCGCCGACGTGATCAAGCAGACCGTCGTGGGCGTCACACTCGGCGAGTTCGTCATCGGACTGGCGGGCGTGCTCCTGGCCCACGCCGCGCGGTCGGGCGACATCGTCGCGATCGTCACGAGCTCGGTGGGGCTGGTCGGCCTCATCATCGTCATCACGGGAACGCTCAAGATCAACGACTGGAACCTCTACTCCTCGGCTCTCGGCCTGGTGAACTTCGTCTCCACGACGTTCGGCAAGAACCTGCACCGCGTGACGACGACCATCGTCCTCGGCATCGTCGGATCCGTCCTCGCCGCCGCGGGGATCCTCGGGCAGTTCACCCAGTTCCTCATCGTGCTGAGCGTGGCGTTCCCGCCGATCGCGGGCATCATGGTCGCCGAGTACTTCATCGTCCGCCGCTGGCGCGGCGAGCTCGACGCCAGCCGCGAGGAGGGGGTGCTGCCCGCCTCCGCCCCACGGATCGTGCCGGCCACGATCGTCGTCTGGCTGGTCTCCTCCCTCGTCGGCTACTTCGTGACCTGGGGGATCCCCTCGCTCATCAGCCTGTTCCTCTCGATGGCCCTGTACATCGCGGCGGGCAAGCTGGGCCTCGTCCGCGGCGTCGGCGCCGTCCCCACCCGTCAGGCCGATCCCGCCGAGGCCGCGGCCGCCTGATCCCCAGACTCCGTCGCGGGGTGCGGCGCCTTCCGACGCCCCGCGACGGGACCATTCGTCCCAGAACCTCCGAGAAAGCGAGAACCATGCACATCGGCATCGACGTCGGCGGCACCAACACGGATGCCGTCCTCATGGACGGCGCCAGGACCCTCGCCGGGGTGAAGCACTCGACCACCCCCGACGTGACCGACGGGATCGTGCACGCGATCGAGGATCTGCGCGCGCACCACCCGTTCGAGGGCTCCGACATCGAGGCCGTCATGATCGRCACGACGCACTTCATCAACGCGCTCGTGCAGGCCAGCCGCCTCGCGCCCACCGCGGCCCTGCGGCTCGGCCTGCCTGCGACCCGCGCACTGCCTCCGCTCGTGGACTGGCCCGCCGAGCTGATCGAGGCCGCCCAGGCGCGCAGCTATCTCGCGCACGGCGGCTACGAGTTCGACGGCCGTCCGATCTCGCCGCTCGATCCTGACGAGCTGCGCGGGATCGCCGAGGACATGAAGGCCCACGGGATCCGTTCGGTCGCGATCTCCGCCGTGTTCAGCCCGGTCAACCACGACCTCGAAGTGCGCGCCGCGGAGATCATCGGCGAGGTCCTCGGCGCGGAGGTCGCGATCTCGCTCTCGCACGAGATCGGCCGGATCGGCATCCTCGAGCGGGWGAACGCCACGATCATCAACGCCGCCCTGCGCGAGCTCGCCTCGGAGATCGTCGACGGCCTCACGGCCGCCGTCCGCGCCCACGGCATCGAGGCGCCGATCTTCCTCAGCCAGAACGACGGCACGCTCATGGACGACGAGTACGTGCGCCGCTATCCCGTGGCGACCTTCGCCTCGGGCCCCACGAACTCGATGCGCGGAGCCGCGGCCACGAGCGGCCTGCAGGACTGCGCCGTGATCGACGTGGGCGGCACCACCGCGGACATCGGCCTGCTCGTGAACGGGTTTCCCCGCGAGACCGCGAACGAGGTCAAGGTCGCCGGTATCCGCACCAACTTCCGGATGCCCGACGTGCACTCGCTCGGGATCGGCGGCGGCAGCATCGTCGACACCGAGACGGCGGAGGTCGGCCCCTCCTCGGTCGGCTACCGGCTCGGCACCGAGGCGCTCGTCTTCGGCGGCTCGACGCTCACCGCGACCGACATCGCGGTCGCGGCAGGGCGCGCCCAGGTCGGCGACCCGGAGAAGGTCGCGCACCTCGACCCGGCATTCGTGGCACGCGTGCTCGCCCGCATCGCCGAGCGGGTCGCGGAAGCGGTCGACCGCATGCGTACCTCCCCCGATCCCATCGCGGTCGTGGCGGTCGGCGGCGGATCCATTCTGCTGCCGGACGTGCTGGAGCCGTTCGGCCCCGTGCACCGCCCGGAGAACTACGCGGTCGCGAACGCGATCGGCGCCTCGATCGCCCAGGTCGGCGGCGAGATCGATAAGGTCTACGCGATCGCCCCCGGCGCTCGCGACGAGACCATCGCGGCCGTCCGCGCCGAGGCCGTCGACAAGGCGATCGCGGCCGGCGCGAAGCCGTCCACCGTCGCGATCATCGACTTCGACGAGGTCCCGATCCCCTATCTGCCCGGCAACGCGACGCGCATCCGCGCGAAGGCCGTCGGCGACCTGGACATGGGGGCCTGAGGTGGGCTGGCAGATCGACACGGCGCAGATCGAGGATCTCGCCCGCGGCGCCGCCGTCTTCGGCACCGGAGGCGGCGGCGATCCCTACATCGGATCCCTCCTCGCCCGGCAGGCGCTTTCGGACGGGCCCGTCCCGGTCCTCGACCTCGCCGAGGTCCCCGACGACGCGCACGTCCTGTTCGTCGCGATGATGGGCGCCCCGACCGTCATGGTCGAGAAACTGCCGAGCCTGGACGAGGTGGTGGAGCCCGTGCGGGCCCTGGGCTCACATCTGGGCCGCCCGGTCACCCACATCGCATGCGCCGAGGTCGGAGGGGTGAACTCGACGATCCCCGTCGCGGCCGCCGCCGCTCTTGGCCTGCCACTCGTGGACGCCGACGGCATGGGCCGCGCGTTCCCCGAACTCCAGATGGTGCTGCCCACCCTGCACGGCGTCACCGCCTCGCCGCTCGCGCTCAGCGATGAGAAGGGCAACATCGCGGTGCTGCAGACGATCGACAACACCTGGACGGAGCGGATCGCGCGCGTCGCGACCGTCGAGATGGGCTGCTCCACGATGATCGCCGGGTTCTCGATGACCGGCGCGCAGGCCAGGGCGAGTCTCGTCGGCGGCTCGCTCTCGCGGTGCATCACGGTGGGGCGGGCGATCGCCGAGGCCCGCGCGGCGAAGACGGATCCCGTCGACGCCGCGGTCCGCGAACTCTCCGGGCGCGAGCTCTTCGACGGGAAGGTCGTCGACGTGCAGCGCGCCACGACGACAGGGTTCGCCCGCGGTCGTGCCCGCATCGAGGGCGAAGGGGGTGCCGCACTCACCCTGCAGTTCCAGAACGAGCACCTCGTCGCGGAGGCCGATGGGCGGATCCTCGCGACCACGCCGGATCTCATCATGGTCGTCGAGGGCGAGTCCGGGGAGCCGATCACGACCGAGGCCCTCCGCTACGGCCAGCGCGTGCGCGTGCTCGCTGCCCCGGCCGATGAGCGCTGGCACTCCGCCGAGGCGCTCGCGATGGTCGGTCCCGGCTACTTCGGCTACGACATGCCCGCCCACCGCTTCGACGGGTCCGTCTCGAGGGGCACCGGATCGAGCGCGGCGGCAGGCGATGCGCCGAGCGCGCGGGAGGAATCGAAGTGAGCTGGCTCCTCACGGCGGCTGATCTCCCCGACCTCGCACGCGGCGCCACGCTGCTCGGCACGGGCGGGGGCGGTGACCCGTACATCGGCAGCAAACTCGTCGAGCGGGTGCTCGGGGACGGCGCGATCACGATCCTGGATCCGGAGGAGCTTGCGGACGACCTCTTCGTGATCCCGACGGCGCAGATGGGCGCCCCGACCGTGATGGTCGAGAAGATCCCGGCCGGCACCGAGCCCACAGCCGCGCTCCGGGCGCTCGAGGCGCACCTCGGCCGCACCGCCGACGCCACCATGCCGATCGAGTGCGGCGGGATCAACTCGATGATCCCGCTCGTCGTCGCCGCCGAGACCGGGCTGCCCGTCGTCGACGCGGACGGCATGGGGCGCGCCTTCCCCGAGTTGTCTATGGAGACGTTCGCCGTATACGGCGTGCACGGCTCGCCCCTCGCTCTGGCCGGTGAGCGCGGGGAGACCGTCCTCATCGACACCGGTGACGACGATCGTCAGATGGAGTGGCTCGCCCGCGCGATCACCATCCGGCTCGGCGGCGTGGGACACATCGCCGAGTACGCGATGTCCGGTGCGGACGTGCGCCGCACCGCCGTTCCGCGCACGATCTCGATGGCACTCGCCCTCGGCCGCGCGATCCGCGAGGCCCGCGAGCAGCACCGGTCCCCCTTCGAGGCGATCGCCGACACGCTCTCCCTCACGCAGTACACGCACCTGCGCGAGCTCGCCGTGGGCAAGGTCGTCGACGTCGAGCGCCGCACCACCGAGGGGTTCGCGAAGGGGCGCGCCGTGATCGCGCCCGTCGAGGGCGAAGGGGAGTTCGAGATCCTCTTCCAGAACGAGAACCTCATCGCGCGGCGCGACGGCGAGGTCGTCGCGATCGTGCCGGATCTCATCTGCGTCGTGGATCATGAGACGGCGGAGCCCATCACGACCGAGGGTCTGCGATACGGCCAGCGCGTGCGTGTGCTCGGCATCTCGACCCCGAACATGATGCGCACCGAGGGCGCCCTCGCGGCCTTCGGCCCCTCCGCCTTCGGCTTGGACGAGCCGTTCGTCCCGGTGGAGACCCGCCCCTGAGACCGTGCACGGCGCGCTCGGCGCGCTCGGCGCGCAGAGACCCCCTCTGCGCATCCAAACCCCTCCGCAGTGACGCCACTGGCGGGGGGTCTGGGTGGTGCGAGGGGGTCTCGGCGAACAAGCCCGGAAAGCTAGTCTGGGACGATGGCGTGGCGACTGCGACCGGGGGACGTGACCGCGCTCGCGCTGGGCTGCGCGCTGCTCGGCTCGGGCGGCGGCGGCACGACCACCATGCTCGAGCTCATGCTCGCCGGTGACGATTCCGGCCCGCGTCCGCTCGTGGACGTGGACGAGCTGGATCCCGCGACGCCCTGCTTCGGCGCCGCGTTCGTGGGCTCCACGATCCTGCTCGGCGAACGCATGCCCGGGCTCGCGCCGTTCGGACGCCTGGTCGCTGCGGCGGAGCGCTGGCTGGGCACGCGGATCCCCGCCGTCTGCTCGATCGAGGGCGGCGGGTTGAACAGCCTCGTCCCGTTCCTCTTCTCCGGCGAGCGCACGATCGTGGACGCCGACTGCACCGGCCGCGCCGTGCCAGAGCTCGATCAGATGTCACTGTTCGTCGACCGCGTGCCTGGACTCGTGTTCACATGCGAGAGCGGCGCCGGCGGCGTCGCTCTCGTCGAGACGGATCGCGCCGTGGACGCGGAGCGCATCGTCCRCTCCGCCATCATCCAGGCGGGAGGGAGCGGCGCAGCCGTGCTCGCCGGCTTCACGGTGGGCGATCTCCGCGAGCACGCGATCCCCGGGCACCAGCGACGCGCGCTCGCGTTGGGGCGCGCCTTCCTCGCCGCCCGCTTCACATCCCCGGCCGAGCTCGCCGCGACGCTCGGGGCGCGGCTGCTGACAGAGGGACGGATCGACCGGATCTCCCCGCACCACGCCGATCCGCACGTGCAGTCCGTCGAGATCGCCGGTCCCGGTGGCGCGGTCGACCGCGTGGTGACCCGATCGGAGTCCCTGGCGGTGCTCAGCGATGGCGCGCTGCTCGCCTCGGCGCCGGCGATCATCGTCGTGCTCGACGCCGCGTCGCGCGAGATTCTGCAGGTCACCGACCTCGGCCCCGGGCGGCGCGTGGTGGTGCTCTCGCTGCCTGCACCGGACTGGTGGCTGGAGCGTCCGGAGCGCCTGCGCCGTGTGCTGCCGTCGACGTACGGGCTCGCCGAACTGGACGCCGCATGACCGCGCGGCTGTCGCTCGCGGGCCTGCGCGCGCACCCGGAGAACGGGGGCCTGCGCCGGATCGCCGGGCCGGAGGACGCCGCGTGGGACGCGGTCGCCGTGGAGTCGGCCGAGGCGGACCTGCCTGCGCTGCCCGACGGCGGCCTCGCGGTGCTGCTCGACACGGCGCCTGCGACGCCGTGGCAGCAGGACGCGATGCTGCGCCGGATCCGTGAGCGCGGCTTCCGCGCCGTCGCGGTGCCGGGCGCCGCGGGGTTCGACCCTGGCGCGCAGCGCCTCGCGGAACGACTCGGGATCTGCCTGCTGGACGTGGAGCGGCCCATCGTGCTCGCCCAGGCATGCTGGATGCTCGTGCAGGCGCAGGACGCGCTCACGCTCTCGCATGTGCGCAAGGTGGCGCGCTCCTTCGAGTATCCGGCCCGGGATCTGCCGGATCTGCTGCGCCAGGTCTCCGCCACTCTCGGCCATCCGCTCGCCCTCGTGGACGGCACGGACGTGCTGCATTCTTCGGGCGGCGAACTCGATCCCGCCCTGCACGCCGCGATCGACTTCCGGCCGTGGGTCGACATCGCCCGCGCCGGGAGCCGCACCGCTGCCTCCATCCGCGTGGACAGCCCGAGCCGGCCGGGTCTGCGCCTGGTTATCTTCGGCGAGGGACTGAGCGAGAGCCAGCTCGCCGCACTCTCGGTCGCGGCCGAGGTCGCGATGCCGGCCGTCGCGGCGCGGATCCTCATCGACGAGGTCGCAGAGGTGAACGACGTCTCGGCCTCGTCCGCGCTGCTCCGCGACTTCGTCGACGCACGGGGCATCACCGATGACGACATCGAACGCCGTATGAGCGAGCGCGGGTGGCGTACGACGGGACATCATCTCGGCTTCCGGATGGTCGGGCGGGGCCGGTTGGACCCGCTGCCCCTGCTCCGCGCGGTGCGCACGGCTCTCGGCGGGATCGCGGCGGAGGCGCACGTCACCACCGCCGGCCGGGGGCTGAGCGGATGGCTCGCGTTCTCCGAGGCGCCGGACCCCGCGACCGTCGAACGGCTCGCGCGCGGTCTGCGCGCCCTGCATCGCGAGGTGGGGCGCTCCTTCGCGATCGCGACGGGCGTGGGATCGCTGCAGCGCGGCCCGGCGGGACTCGCCGCCACGCTGGATGAAGCCGCGGACGCGGCCCGGATCGCGGCGTCGCGCTCGGCGACGGGCTGGTTCGTCCGCGTCGACAGCCTCGGGCTCGAGCAGCTGCTGCTGGCCTGGACCGGCAACGACACGTTCGTGCCCGCGGCGGAATCGCTCCTCGCGCCTCTGCAGGGCTCGACCGGGGACCTGCTGCGCACGCTCTCCGCGTATCTCGATCAGGAGTCGAGCCTGGTCGCCACCGCGGAGGCGCTGAACCTGCATCGCAACACCGTCGCGGTGCGGATCCGGCGGGTGCAGGAGCTCCTCGGCGTCGATCTGACGGATCCCGAGACCCGCCTCGCGATGCACCTCGCCTGTCGCGCCGTGCTCGCCCCCGCCGCGGGCGACGGCGTCACGGCACGACGCGAGCATGGGATCCTGGGAGCGTGAACGCCGATCTCACGGACCACGGCGCCGGGACGGGCTCGATGACGAACCCCCGCGACGAGCGGCCCCAGGTGCCCGCGGCCGAGCACACGCTGCGGATCCTGCGGTTCCTGGCGCGACGCGCGGGGCCGGTCGCGGCATCCGCCCTGGCCCGCGAGCTCGGCATCCCTCGTTCCACCGTCTACCACCTGCTCGCGACGCTCGAGGCGCACGGGTTCGTCGTGCACCTTCCGCAGGAGCGCCGCTGGGGGCTCGGCACGAGCGCCTTCGAGCTCGCCGGCGGCTACGCCAGGCAGGAGCCGCTGGCCCGGCTCGGACGTCCGCTGCTGGCCGGGCTCGCCGACCGGCTGGGCGAGAGCGCGCACCTCGCCGTGATGACCGGCCGCGACGTGCTGTACATCGTCGAGGAGCGCGCCCTGCGGCGCCCCGCCCTCATCACCGACGTGGGCGTGCGCCTTCCCGCGCACCTCACCGCGACCGGCCGGGCCATGCTCGCGGCGCTCCCCCGTGAGCAGGTGCGCGCCCTGTACCCCGATGCCGGCGCGTTCGCACAACGCTCCGGCGGCGGCCCGTCCCGCCCCCGCGAGCTGAACGAGCTGCTGCGCGAGGTGCGCCGTGACGGCATCGCGCGAGAGGACGGCGAGGTCACCGCTGGCTTCCGGTCGGTCGGCGTCGCGGTGCGCGATCACGTCGACTGGCCCGTCGCCGCCGTCGCCGTGACCTGGGGAGAGGATGCCTCGGCCGACGAGTCCGCGATCGTGGATGCCGTGACGGAGACCGCCCGCCAGCTCCAGCGCAGACTCGGCTACGGCACCGGTCGTTGACCGGTCGCCTCCCGTCGCAGACGATGCCGGATCCGACCGCTCCCGTCGCGGAAACTGCCGCTTTCCCGTCGTCTTAGCGACAGCTTTCGCGACGGGAGCACAGGGTGTTGGCGAGGTCGACGGGTGCACGGCGCGCACACAGCCCGAGCCGGGAGGATCGGCGGGTGCGGACGAGGACGGATCGGGTGCGACTTCGCCGCGTCGCCATGATCGCGGGGGCCGCCGGCCTGCTCGCAGGCGTGATCGGATCCTGGATCCCGTCGTTCTGGGGCGACGAGGCGGCGAGCATCATGTCCGCCTCCCGCACCTGGCCGGAGCTCTGGCGCATGCTGCAGACCGTCGACGGCGTGCACGGCGCGTACTACGCGTTCCTGCACGTCTGGATCGCTCTCTTCGGCACGGGCGAGTTCGCGGTGCGCCTGCCGAGCGCCATCGCCGCCGGATTCCTGGCCGCGGGCACGGCGGTGCTCGCCGGACGCCTCGGCGGACGCCGGCTCGCCCTGGCCGCGGGACTCATCGCGGCGCTGCTGCCGCGGACCGCGGTAATGGCGGCGGAGGCCCGCTCGTACGCGATCGGATCCGCCATCGCCGTCTGGCTCACCGTGCTCCTCGTCGCGCTGCTGCGGCGCCGCCGCCCGCGGTGGCTCTGGGCCGCTTACGCCGCCGGGACGGCCGCCGCGATCTACGTCTTCCTCTACCTCGCGCTGCTGCTCGTGGTGCACGGAGTCTTCGTGCTGCTCTTCCACCGCCGGGTCCTCTGGCGCTGGCTCGCCGGGGCTACTGCCGGTGTCCTGCTGGCCCTGCCGATCGTGCTGGTCGCGGCCGCGGAGCGGAACCAGATCGGCTTCCTCGCCTACCGCGACTACATCACGCCGCTGAACGTGCTCGCGCTGCAGTGGTTCGACCCCGCGACCGCATGGCCGTGCCTCGCGCTCATCGCGATCGGGGCGATCACTGCTCTCCGTGGTCGTCGGCGGGATCCCGGCGGGTTCCGGCTGAGCGCGCTGGCCCTGCTCTGGCTCGCGCTCCCCACCGCCGCCGTGCTCCTCGGGAGCGCGCTCATCGCCCCCATGTACACCGTGCGCTATCTCTCGTTCTGCACTCCGGCGGCCGCCATCCTCGTGGCGATGGGGGTGCTGGCCGCAGCCGACTGGATCGCCCGCCGCACGCCTGTGGCCGCCGCGACGGCGACCGGGATCCTGCTCGCCGTCGTCCTCGCCGCGTTCGTCCCGAACCTCCTCGTGCTGCGCGGTCCGTACGCCAAGGACGGCAGCGACTGGCGCGAGGCCGCCGGCTACCTGCACGCGCACGCTGTGCGGGGCGACGCCGTCGTGTACGACGATCGCCCGAAGAATTCGGAGAAGCCGCGCCTCATCACGGCGATCCATCCCGCCGATGTCGCGGGGCTGGGCGACCCGGCGCTGCTCGCCCCGTTCCGCACGCAGCCGGGCCTGTGGGACCGCACCCGTCCGAACGATGCGCTCACGGCCTCCGACCTCACCCCCGACGTCTGGGCGCTCGAGCGCGGCCCCGACCCCGAGCACTCCCCTGACGTCCGGCACTTGGTATCGCTCGGCTACCGGATCCTCTCGTCGCACCAGATCACCGTCACCACCGTGCTGCACCTGGCGCGGCCCTGACACGCCCTCCGCCTCCAGGTCGCACTGTCCGCCTCCAGTCTGCGACCCGAGCGGCCGTGGACGAGCTGGCCGCGCATCGGCGAGATCGGTCTTGATAGTTAGAATTCAAACTGTTAGAGTTCTAACTATGTCGATCGAAGAGCGCCTCACCACCGCCATCCGCACGCTCGCCTTCGCGCAGCGCGCCTCGGCGGACGAGTGGGTCCGTGACAGCGGACTGACCAGGCAGCAGGCGTTCGCGCTCGGCTACATCGACGAGCATCAGGATCGGGGCGTCATCGCCCGCGAGCTCTCGGAGATGTCCGGCACCACACCCGCCTCCGTCACCAGCCTCCTGCAGGGGCTGGAGGAACGAGGGCTCATCACGCGCACGCCGTCACCGGACGACTCGCGAGTGAAGTTCGTCCGCGCCACCGCGGAGGGATCCCGCCTCGTCGCCGGCTTCGACGACGCCATGAACGCGGCGCAGGAACGCGTCTTCACCCCCCTCGTTCCCGAGGAGCGGGAGACCCTCCTCGCCCTGATGCAGAAGATCATCGACGGGTCCCAGCTGCCCGTCATCGCACCGCCCCCGGTGCGCGGATCCGCCGAGCGCCCGGGCCGCGGCTCCCGCGCCCGTCCGGTGCGCGGATCCGCCGAGCGTCCTGCGCGCGGTTCCACCGGTCGCTCCGACCGGTCGTCCCGCCGCGAACGCCCCGCCGACTGACCCGCACCGTCTCGCCCCGCGACCGCACCGCTTCGCCGACACCGGTTGATCCGGCCGCACCGTCGCTTCCGTCATCGCGCCTCCGCGTCGTCCTGACGCGGCCGCGTTCGCCACCGCGCCACGCGTCTCTTCGACGTGCCCGCGCACCACTCACGGAGGTCTCACCCATGTCCCGCAACCGCTTCTACCTCGCCGCTGCGCCGATCTGGCGCGCGCTGCTGCACCTGTGCATCCCGATGATCGCCGGCATGTCCGTCGGCGTGATCTACAACCTCATCAACGCCGGCTTCATCGGCGCCCTGCACGACACGTCACTGCTCGCGGCGCTCGCCTACTCCATGCCCGTCTTCGCGCTCATCATGGCGATCGGCGGCGTCTTCGGCGTCGGCGGGAGCACCTACATCTCCCGCCTGCTGGGCGCCGACGGCGAGTCGGACTCCGCGCCGGACCGCGCCAAGCAGGTCGCCTCGTTCACGTTCTGGTCGGCGCTGGCCGCCGGAGTCGTGGTCGGCGTCGTCGGCCTGGTCTTCGCGACGCCGATCGCCGGACTCATCGGCGCGAGCGGCCCCGCCCTCGCCCCGACAGCACAGTACATCGGCGCGATGTTCGCGTTCGCCCCGATCCTGGTGCTCGCGTTCTCGCTCGAGCAGCTCGTGCGGGCCGAGGGCGCCGCGACCGCGTCGATGATCGGGCTCATCGCCTCGACCGTCGCGAACTTGCTCTTCGACGTGCTGTTCATCCTCGGCCTCGGCTGGGGCGTGCTCGGCGCCGGCATCGCACTGGGCCTCTCCAACGTCGTCATGGTCGGCTATTACCTGTGGTGGCTCAGCCGCCGCTCCACCGCCGCATCCCTCGCGCCGCGCTGGTTCCGCGCCGATCGCGAGATGCTGCGCACGGTGTTCGGCGTCGGCGTCTCCGAGCTCCTCATGTCGTCGTTCCTGCTCGTCAGCGCCCTCGTGATGAATTGGGTGGCAACCGGGTACGGCGAGTCCCTGCTCGCCTCGATGGGCATCACGCAGCGCATCGTGCAGCTGCCCGAGATGATGTGCATGGGCCTGTTCCTCGGCGCCCTGCCGCTGTTCGCCTATGCCTTCGGTGCCGGGAATCACGAGCGCCTGCGCCGCGCGATCACCACGGTCGCGATCGGCATCGGCGGGCTGACCGTCGTGTTCTCCGGCCTCGTGCTGATCTTCAAGGATCAGATCATCGGCTGGTTCAGCACCGATCCCACCGTGCTCGCCGAGAGCGGCGCGCTGCTGACCGCGATGCTCGTCTCCACGCTGTTCAACGGCTTCACCGGACTCGCGATCGCCGTGTTCCAGGCCACCGAGCAGATGCGCAACGCCACGATCATGTCGATCGCGCAGGGCATCCTGTTCATCCCGGTGATCCTGCTCGGCAACGCCCTGATCGGATTCCAGGGCGTGGTGTGGTCGATGGCCGTCACGGAGTTCCTGACGTTCCTGCTCGCCGGCGTGCTGTTGTGGACCTCTCGTCGGGCCCTGAACGCCGCTCCCTCCGCCGAGGCCGCCGCCGGCGCCGCCGAGGTCGATGCCGAAGATGCGGATCCGCTCCCCCTCACAGTCTGAGCCCCACCCATCCCCCGTCTCCAGGTCGCACTSTCCGCCTCCAGGTCGCAGAAACGGCTCCTCCCGCGCCCGGGGGGAGCCGTTTCTGCGACCTGAGCGGCGGTGGATGAGCTGACCGAGTGGACGAGCTGGCTGAGCGGCGGTGAGGCGCCGCTCAGGCCGGCACGTACATCACGACGGACAGACCGGGGGCGTCGGAGGGCACGAGACTGTGGTGTTCGAACACGCGCCGACCGTCCTTCGGGTGCTCGAACACCCGCTGCCGGGAGGCGAAGCGTTCGACCGCGTGCTCCGCCCACTGGATCCGGAAGTCGTCGCTGACCTCGAGCAGTCGTTCGATCAGAGCGCGATGCCGATCCGAGCTGAGCCGCACTCCCGACTCCGCGCGGAACTCCGCCAGGAAGCGCCGGCTCTCCTGGTCCCAGTCCGGCAGCATGCGGCGCAGCCGAGGATCCGTGTAGATCAGCCAGAGCAGATTGCGATCGCCGAGATTCACGGTGGCGATCGGCTCGTAGAGACGCGCGTAAGGGGCGTTCCAGCCCACGATCGCCCAGTCACTCGCCACGACGAACGCGGGGAAGGCGAGCGCGTCGACGAGCCGCTGCAGATGTTCCGGGATCCGCTCCGCCTCCTCGGCCGGTCCGTCCTCCTCCGGTCCCGCGAGCCTCACCACGTAGTCGAACTCGGCGGGGCTGAGCTGCAGCACGCGCGCGACCGCGCCGAGCACCTGGCGGGAGACGCCGATGTCGCGCCCCTGCTCGAGCCAGGTGAACCAGCTCGCGCTGACGCCGGCGAGCGTCGCGACCTCCTCGCGGCTGAGGCCGGTGTCGCCGCGACGCGACGCCGGGGGCAGGCCCAGCGCGGAACGGCTCGCGGCACGGCGACGGGAGGCGAGGAACTCCCCCAGTTGCTCGCGGCGGGGCGTGCGCGGACGGATCATGCTGAAACAGTACTCCGAGTACTAGTACAAACCCTCCTCGGCCGAGGACTCGGCAGAAGCACCCGGCAGGTCCACAATGGTCACCATGGTCGCTTATCGCTCTCGCACGGTCACCCACGGACGCAACATGGCCGGCGCCCGCGCCCTCTTCCGCGCCGCCGGCGTGAACGGTGCGGACCTCGGCCGCAAGCCCATCATCGCCGTCGCCAACTCGTTCACCGAGTTCGTCCCCGGCCACACGCACCTCGCCCCGGTCGGGCGGATCGTGTCGGAGGCGATCTCCGAGGCCGGCGGGATCCCGCGCGAGTTCAACACGATCGCGGTCGACGACGGCATCGCGATGGGCCACGGCGGCATGCTCTACTCGCTGCCGTCACGCGATCTCATCGCCGACTCCGTCGAGTACATGGTCAATGCGCACTGCGCCGACGCCCTCGTCTGCATCTCGAACTGCGACAAGATCACCCCCGGCATGCTGCTCGCGGCCCTCCGCCTGAACATCCCGACCGTGTTCGTCTCGGGCGGCCCGATGGAGGCCGGCCGCGCGACGCTCGTCGACGGCACCGTGCGCTCCCTCGACCTCGTCGACGCGATCAGCGACGCGGTGAACGAGAACATCTCGGACGCCGACATCCTGCGCATCGAGGAGTCGGCCTGCCCGACCTGCGGATCCTGCTCCGGCATGTTCACCGCGAACTCGATGAACTGCCTCACCGAGGCGATCGGCCTCTCCCTGCCCGGCAACGGCTCGGTGCTCGCGACCCACACGGCCCGCCGCGCACTGTACGAGAAGGCGGGATCCCTCGTCGTCGACATCGCCCAGCGCTACTACGAGGGCGACGATGAGAGCGTGCTGCCCAAGAGCATCGCCACCGAGGCCGCGTTCGGCAATGCGATGGCGCTGGACATCGCGATGGGCGGATCCACCAACACGATCCTGCACCTGCTCGCCGCCGCGCACGAGGCCGGGGTCGACTTCGGGCTCGCCGAGATCGACGCGATCTCGCGCCGCGTGCCGTGCCTCGCCAAGGTCGCCCCGAACTCGGCCGGCGGCCGCATCTACTACATGGAGGACGTGCACCGCGCCGGYGGCATCCCGGCGCTCCTCGGCGAGCTGCGCCGCGGCGGCCTGCTCGACGACCAGGTGCACACCGTGCACGCCGCGACGCTCGGCGAGTGGCTGGACGAGTGGGACATCCGCGGCGGATCGGCCTCGGACGTGTCGCAGGACCTCTGGCACGCGGCCCCCGGAGGGCGCCGCTCGTCGACCGCGTTCTCGCAGTCCGAGCGCTGGGCCTCGCTCGACACCGACGCCGAGGGCGGCTGCATCCGCGACGTCGCGCACGCCTATTCGAAGGACGGCGGCCTCGGCGTGCTGCACGGCAACATCGCCGAGAACGGCGCTGTGGTGAAGACCGCGGGCGTGGACGAGTCGATCTGGACGTTCTCCGGCCCCGCCGTGGTCTGCGAGTCGCAGGACGAGGCGGTCGAGAAGATCCTGAACAAGCAGGTCAAGGAGGGTGACGTCGTCGTCATCCGCTACGAGGGCCCCAAGGGCGGACCCGGCATGCAGGAGATGCTGTACCCGACGTCATTCCTGAAGGGCCGAGGCCTCGGCAAGGCCTGCGCGCTGATCACCGACGGACGCTTCTCCGGCGGCACCTCTGGCCTGTCCATCGGGCACGTCTCGCCCGAGGCGGCCGCGGGCGGCATGATCGCGCTCGTCGAGGACGGCGACATCATCTCGATCGACATCCCGACCCGCAAGCTCGAGCTCGATGTGCCGTGGGAGGTGCTGGAGCGTCGCCGCGAGCATCTCGAGGCGAACGGCGGCTACCGGCCGAAGAACCGCGTCCGCGAGGTCAGCCCGGCGCTGCGCGCCTACGCGCACTTCGCCCAGTCCGCCGACAAGGGCGCGATCCGCATCGTCCCCGAGCTCTGAGCCCGGACGCGGACGGCGGGTCGCGGACGGCGGCTCGCAGCCCGCACGCCCGTTCCGGATCCGGATCCGTGGCGCTCGGCGTCTGCAACTCCACAGGTCGTTTGCAACTCTGCAGGACGTATCCGCCGCGATCGTCCTGCGGAGTGGCGAACGTCCTCAGTTCTTGAGCCTCGGATCCGCGACAGTCACCGCGCCTCGGCGCTCAGCGCAGGCCGTCCTTGAGCAAAGCCAGGTGCCCCCGGCTGAGACCTGCAGCGAGCGCTGCGTCGCTGGAGCGGATCGCGTCGGCGAGACGCTCATGTGCGGCATGGTCCTCGGCGCCGCCGAAGGCGGTGCGGATCCGCAGCATCGCGATCATCGTCTGACGCAGCCGCGGCGTGAAGCCGTCGAACAGCTCCGTGAGGATCGGGTTCGCCGCCGCGACGACGATCGCGCGGTGGAACGCGAGGTCGGCGTCGACGTGCTCCTCGAGATCCGAGCGGCGCTGCTCTCTGACGTTCAGGGCGCGCCGGATCGCCCGCAGGTCGTTCGCGGTCCGCCGCTCGGCCGCGAGCGCGGCGGCCTCGCTCTCGATCGCGGTCCGCGCCTCGATCACGCTGACGATGTCGGCGCGCTGCAGCACGGCGTCCCAGTCGTCGCGCACGTCGAGCGCCACGACGAAGACTCCGGCGCCCTGCCGCGCGGCGAGGACTCCTCTCCCCGAGAGCTGTCGGATCGCCTCCCGCACGGTCGAGCGCCCTACGCCGAGCTGAGCGGCGAGCGTCGTCTCGCCCGGCAGTCGCGCGCCCAGTCCCCACTCCTCGGCCCGGATCCGGCCGAGGAGCACGTCCGCCGTCTGATCCGCCATCGACGTGCGCTGCACGGCCGCGCTTCCCGACATCGACACTCCTCAACTTGTCTGAGGAGTTAACGCTACACTGCCTCCATGCTCGTGCGCGCAGTCCTTCTCCTTCACTGCCACGACGGGGTCTGACCGGACCGGCTCCCCCGTCGTGGCTGATGCGCCGCGCCGGTCGCCGAAACCGCAGTCGAAGGAACAGAGAACCATGAGCAGCACCGCCTTCCCCGGCATCTCCACGCCGGCCGGCCCCGTCGCCGTCCACGCCCCGGTGTGGAATCGTCAACGGCACTCGCRGATGCCATCCCACCGCTACGCAGACCCCTACGACCGGGTCTCGATTCCGCTCCCCAACGCCGAGCGCACCTGGCCGACGCGACGCCTCACGGCGGCGCCGTTGTGGGTTCCCGTCGATCTCCGCGACGGCAACCAGGCGCTCGCCGAGCCCATGGACCCCACCCGCAAGCGGCGCTTCTTCGACCTCATGGTCGCGATGGGCTACAAGGAGATCGAGGTCGGCTACCCCTCCGCCTCGCAGACCGACTTCGACTTCGTCCGGCTGATCGTCGAGCAGGGCATCGCCCCCGAGGATGTGACGGTCGTCGTCTTCACCGCCGCCCGGCGAGATCTCATCGCCCGCACGATCGAGGCGGTCCGCGGCATCCGCAACCCCGTCGTGATCCATCTGTACACCGCGACCGCGCCGATCTGGCGGGAGACAGTGCTCGGCCGCGACCGCGCCGAGCTGCGCGAGTTGATCCTGGACGCAGGGCGCGATGTGCTGGCCCTCGCCGGTGATCTGCCGCACGTGCGCTTCCAGTTCTCGCCCGAGGTGTTCATGCTCACCGAGCCCGACTATGCGCTCGAGGTCTGCAATGCGATGTCCGCACTCTGGGAGGCCGGGCCGGAGCGTCCAGTGGTCCTGAACCTGCCCGCCACGGTCGAGATCGCGACGCCCAACGTCTACGCCGATCAGATCGAGTACATGCACCGCAACCTGGACCGCCGCGAAGGGGTGATCCTCTCCGTGCATCCGCACAACGACCGCGGCACGGGGATCGCCTGCGCAGAGCTCGCGCTGCTCGCCGGCGCCGAGCGCATCGAAGGGTGCCTGTTCGGCAACGGCGAGCGCACGGGCAACGTCGACCTCGTCACGCTCGCCCTGAACCTGCACGCCCAGGGCATCGACCCGATGATCGACTTCTCCGACATCGACGAGATCCGGCGCACGGTTGAGCACAGCAACCGGATCGAGGTCCATCCGCGCCACCCCTACGTCGGTGACCTCGTGCACACGGCGTTCAGCGGCACGCATCAAGATGCGATCCGCAAGGGATTCGCCGAGCACAGGGCACGCGCGACGCGTGAGGGCAGGGCCGAGGGCGAGATCGCATGGCGGGTCCCGTATCTTCCGGTGGATCCGGCGGACCTCGGCCGTTCGTACGATGCGGTGATCCGGGTGAACTCGCAGTCCGGCAAGGGCGGGATCGCCTACCTGCTGGAGACCGAGTTCGGGGTGCAACTGCCGCGACGGCTGCAGATCGACCTCGCCGGACACGTGCAGCGACGTGCGGACGAGAGCGGGACGGAACTCGACGCCCATGCGCTCTGGCGTATCTTCGACGAGGCCTATCTCAGGGATCGGGAGAACCGCCGTATCGCGCTCTCCGCGGTTCGCATCGATGAGACCGCCACGGAGTCGCGCGTCGCGTTCCGGCTCCGCATCGATGATGTCGAAACGCACGCGGAAGAGGTCGGGCTCGGTCCCGTCGAGGCGGTTGCGGCCGAGCTCGCCCGGCGCGGCGTGGCGATCGAGATCCTGGACCTGCATCAGACGAGCGTCGGATCCGGCAACGCCGTCGAGGCGCTGACCCTCCTCGAGCACCGGGGCGCGCACGGCACGGGGTGGACCGCGGGACGGGACCGCTCGGTGCTCACCGCGACCTTGAACGCGGTCCTCGCCGCCGCCGACGCCGCCCTGCGCGCGTCCTGACGGCGGGCACGGCACGCGCCGGGGCCCGGAGCTCTCCACAGGTCGTTTGCAACTCTGCAGGACGTATCGGCCGCGATCGTCCTGCGGAGTGGCGAACATCCTCAGTTCTTGAGCCCGGATCCGGCGCGCTCGGCAGGCTGAACGGGCTCAGCCCCCGGTCGAGGTCCGCACGATCAGGGCGCCGTGGTCGGGCGGCGGCACGTCGAGCGCGAGGTCCGGTTCGAGCAGTGCCAGGAGGGCGGCCGCGGCCTGGCAGCCCAGCGCCTGCGGCTGCAGGTCGACCGCGGTGATCTGCGGCGCGACGCTCCGCAGGCTGTCCGCGTCGGATCCGCACACCACTCGCACATCCTCGGGCACCCGCACCCCGCGCTCGACGAGCCGGTCCACGAGCGCTCTGGCGTGTTCGCTGGTCAGGCAGTACACCCCGTCCGGCGGCTCCGCGAGAGCGAGCAGCTCATCGGCGGCGACCGCGCCCTCGTCACGCTCCGAGCGCTCCGGCAGGTGCCACACGTGCGGGGAGCCGGGCGGTGTCCGCTCCCGATAGCGTCGCTCCGTCGCCTCGTTCCACTCGATCGCATCCGTGCCCACGACCAGAGCGATGCGCGTCGCCCCCGACGCCACGAGGTGGTCGAGCACCCGATCCGTGATGAGGGCGGTGGCGATGTCGATGACGTGCGGATCATCGGGATCCGCGGGATCCGCGCCGACCAGCGTGTACGGCATGCCGCCCGCGCGCAGCGCGGCGACGAGCGGGTCGCGCTCGACGGGGTCGGTCACGATGATGCCGTCGCACGCCCAGGCCGTGGTCGGGGCGTGCGACACGGTCGGATCGGCGACGAGCATGAGCGCATACCCCTGGCCGAGCGACGTGAGCGCCGCGGCCCCGGCGAAGCGGGGGAAGTAGTCGACGTCCTGGACGTGCTGCGGCTCCACGTCGACGGCGGGCCGCAGCGCCAGCCCGATCACCCCGAGCCTGCTGCGGCGCAAGCCGCTCGCCACGACATCGGGGTGGTACCCCAGTGCGGTCGCGGCCGCGCGCACGCGCTCCTGGGTCGCCGGATTCACGACGCCGTTGCCGGAGAACGTGTGCGACACGGTGGTCACCGACACACCCGCCCGGCGGGCCACATCGCGGATCGTGGATCGCTGTCTGCGCATGCCGTGATGATAATCGCGGATCGGACTTGTCCAAATCGTTTTGGCTCTTTAGCGTTGCGTGTCGAGCGCGAACAAGGACGTCGCGCACCCGACCCCTCGCCCTGGAGGATCCATGTCGCAGACGACACCCCCCGTGACCGATTCCGCTCCTGACCTCACCCATCCCGTCCCCGTCGACAGCGCCGTGCGCGTCGAGACCCACGGCATCGACTACATCCCCGACTCCGAGCGCCACGGCCGCGCCCGCGACCTTTTCGCGGTGTGGGCGGCGCCCAACGTGAACTTCCTCGCCGTCGTGATCGGCGCGACGCTCATGCTGCTCGGACTCACCCTGTGGCAGGCACTGCTCGTGATCGTGATCGGCAACCTGTTCTCGATCATCACCGGCATCGTGGCCGCATCCGGCCCCGCCGCCGGAACGCCGAGCGAGGTGATCACGCGCGCGATGTACGGCGTGACCGGGAACCGGTTCAACGTCGCGATCGCGGGCTGGCTGATCAGCGTCTGCTACCTCGCGATCAACTGGGCGGCGGCCACCACCGTCGCGGTCGGACTGCTCGGCCGGCTCGGCGTTCCCTCGAACGGCTGGACCATCGCGGGCAGCGCGATCGTGATCGCCGCCGCCACCATGGTGATCAGCGTCTACGGTCACGGCCTGATCATGCGCCTGTACCAGCCCCTCGCGATCCTGCTCGCGGTGATCTTCGCCGCGATGGCGGTGTTCGTCGTCAGCGGCGCGCACTGGAGCTACGCGCCGTCCCAGCCGCTGCACGGGCTGCCCCTGGTCGCGATGATGGCCTCCGGCATCGCCCTGGTCGCGTCCAGCCCGCTGTCCTACACGAACAGCGCCGACTTCGCGCGCTACCTCCCGTCCCGCACGCGCGTGCGGGACGTCGCGCTGTGGACCACTCTCGGCATGGTCATCCCCGGCGTGCTCGCGACGTTCGTGGGCGCCCTGGCGGCGAGCGCCGTGGACATGTCGGATCCGGAGGCTGGTCTGGAGAAGTTCCTGCCGGGCTGGTTCGCGCCGATCTTCCTCATCTCGGTGATCGTCGGCACGATCGCCAACAACGCGATGACCGCCTACAGCTCGGGCCTCGCCCTGCAGGCGGTGGGGGTGCGCCTTCCGCGCTCGCGCACCGTGCTGCTGGACGGCACGGTCGGCGTGCTGATGACCCTGTTCGCGCTCCTCGTGTGGAACTTCCTCGACAGCGTCTCGAGCGCCCTGCAGCTCGCGGTCACGATCCTCGCGCCGATCATGGGCGTCTACCTCGCCGACATGCTGTGGCGTCGCAACCGCTACGACGGCGCGGCGCTGGCCGACGACAGCCGCGGCAGCCGGTTCTGGTTCACCGGAGGCGTGCACGTCGCCGGCGCGGTCGCCGTGCTGGCCGGCATCGGTGCCGCACTTCTGTGCAGCGCGACCCTCGTCTACGTCGGCCCGGTCGCCGCCCTCCTCGGCGGGATCGATCTGTCGGTGCCGGTCGGCCTGATCGTGCCGTTCCTCATCTACCTCGCCCTGGTGCGGAACTCGTCCCGCTCCAAGGCCTCGCTGTGACCCACGGATCCGGAAAGAAGGAGCAGAACGAATGACCTCCCCCGACACGCGAACGACCCACTACCGGGGCGGCGCGATCTTCACCTCCGACACGGACCCCTGGGCGCAGTCGCTCCTCGTCGAAGACGRTCGCGTCGTCTTCGTCGGAGCCACGGCCACCGCCGACGCCCTCGGGGCGGACGCCGTGGTCGAGCTCGACGGCGCGCTCGTGATCCCGGGCATCGTGGATGCGCACACGCACCTGGTCGGTCTCGGCGAGTCGCTCG
Organism: Microbacterium sp. 05N427; assembly: GCF_056397105.1. Taxonomy (NCBI): domain Bacteria; kingdom Bacillati; phylum Actinomycetota; class Actinomycetes; order Micrococcales; family Microbacteriaceae; genus Microbacterium; species Microbacterium sp. 05N427. The sequence goes on along the minus strand of NZ_JBFTMT010000003.1, from coordinate 228,712 downwards.
ACCAGGTGGATCTGCACGACGCGCGCGATCTCGCCGAGATCCAGACGCGGGTCGCCGCCGCGGCCGCCGCAGATCCCTCCGCGGCGCGGATCCAGGGCCGCAGCTGGCTGTTCTCGAGCCTCGGCGGAAAGGCTCCGCACCGCGGGATGATCGATGCCGCGGTCGCCGACCGGCCCGTGTACCTGCACGCGAACGACAACCACTCCGCGTGGGTGAACTCCGCCGCRCTCGCCGAGCTCGGCATCGACGACGGGACGCCGGATCCGCTCGGCGGCACGATCCAGCGCGATGCCGAAGGGCACGCCACCGGCATGCTGCTCGAGAACGCGGTCTTCGCCTTCCTGCGCGAGCGGCTCGACGCCCTCACGAGCGACGAGGACAGGGAAGCGCATTTCGAAGCCGCCCTGCGCACCTACCTCGATGCGGGCGTCACCGCGGCGGTCGATATGGCGTTCACCGAACCCGACCTGCGGGCGACGCTCGCGGTGCAGGAGCGGCACGGCGGCGGACTCCCGATGCACGTGGCCGCGCACTGGGCGGTGTACCGCACCGGGACCGCCGAGGGCGACGCCGCGGCCGTGGATCGCGCGATCGCGCTGCACCGCGAGCACACCGGGCCCGGCCTGCGGATCRCCGGCATCAAGCTCTTCGTCGACGGCGTGATCGACAGCTGCACGGCCGCGATGCACGCGCCGTTCGCCGACGGCTCGCAGCCGGAGGCGCTCTGGGATCTCTCCTCGCTCACCGCCGTGGTCACCCGCGCGGACGCGGCGGGGCTGCAGATCGCCATGCACGCGATCGGCGACGCCGCCTCCGCGCTCGCCCTGGACGCGCTCGAAGCGGCGGTCGCCGCGAACGGCCCGCGGGCCGAGCGCCGTCACCGCATCGAGCACCTGGAGACCGTGGACCACGCGACCCCGCTGCGCGTGGCACGTCTCGGGGTCATCGCGTCGATGCAGCCCGTGCACAGCGATCCCGCGATCCAGGACAACTGGCGGGCGATGCTCGGCGATGACCGCGCCGAGCGCGGCTACCCCTGGGCGGAGTTCGCCGAGGCGGGCGCGACGCTCGCACTCGGAACGGACGCCCCGACCGCCCCGTTCGACCCGCTGCCGAATCTGTTCATCGCCACGACCCGGCGCTCGGCGTTCGATCCGGAGCTGGAGGCGAACGTCCCGGGCAACGCGATGGCGGTCGCCGACGCGGTGCGCCGCGCGACCCGCGACGCCGCCTACGCGTGCGGCTGGGAGGGCGAGCTCGGCGTGCTGCGCGCAGGGGCCTGGGCCGACTTCGTGATCCTGGACGGGGATCCGTTCCGCGACGGTCCTGAGGCGTTCCTCACCGCGCGCGTGCGCACGACGGTCGTTCGCGGGCGCGACCACGCCGCGGCCCTCGCTGCACCTCTCACTGCGGAGCGCTGAGCGCCCTTCGTCTCGCTTCGCTCGCTCAGGGACCGCTCTATAGACCGGGCGCTGAGCGCCCTTCGTCTCGCTCCGCTCGCTCAGGGACCGCTCCATGGACCGGAGCGCTGAGCGCCCTTCGTCTCGCTTCGCTCGCTCAGGGACCGCACCTATGGACCGGTCCCTGAGCGAGGAGCGCAGCGACGAAACGAAGGGCGCTCGACCACCGGGGCGGATCCGCCGATCACCGCTCGTAGAGCAGGATCACGCTTCCCGCGCCGTCGACGCGGCGGGTCTCGTGGTAGCCGAGCGACTGCAGCTGCTCGAGGCCCCAGGTGTCCTCGACGCCGGCGAAGGTCAGCTCGACCACCCACACCCGGTCGACGCCGTCGAAACGCCCCATGCCGGACGCGCGCGGGATCCCGTAGGTCTGGTCGTACCAGGTGTAGGACTTCTGGAACGGCGTCTTCAGCAGCAGATCGGTGACGTTGCGGAACGCCGTCGGATCCGTCGCCTTGGCGAGCCGCGTGCGCTGGGACGGACGCGCGCCGTCGTCGAACACGATGCCGTCGCCCGGGACGGCGTTCGCGCTGATGAAGGCGGCGATGTCGTTCCAGTCCGACTGGTTCTTGGCATACGGTCCGCGCTGCAAGACCGCCACCGGCACCGCCGCGATCACCACGGCGGCGACCGAGACGGCAGCGAGCACGGCGCCCAGCCGACGGCGCGTGAGACGCGTGAGCCGCCGCACCCCGAGGGCCATCACGATCGCGACCGCGGGAGCGGAGAACGTGCCGTAGCGGGCGGTGTAGCCCGACACGAACGGGCTCGCGGCGATCAGGACGCCCATCGGCAGGACCATCCAGCTCAGGGCGACCGTCTCGAGCCGAAGCCCCAGCGGCGCCCCGGAGCGGCGGATCCGCACCGCTTCCATGCTGAAGAAGATCACGGCGACCAGGATCAGCGCCCAGGCGATGACGGCGAACCACCACTCCTGGAACCACATGTTGCGCAGCACGACCTCGGGCGTGATCGACTCCCGCACGGCGAGGAACGCGATCTGCCGCCGCTGCAGGAATCCGAACCAGGCCAGCGGAGACGCGAGGACGAGCGCCACGCCGGTGCTCACGGCGGCCGCCCGCCAGCGCCGGCGCAGGGTCGGGGTGAGCAGCACGATCACAGCGAGCGCCGGCACCATGAGCGCGAAGTAGAGGAAGAGCCAGATCCCGACCGCGAGCACGGCCGTGTACGCGATCCAGCCGCCGAGCGCGCGGGAGTCGCGGCGGGCGATCTCGACCAGGATCGCGCACAGCACCGCGGCGAGCGCCGCCGTCATCGCGTAGGAGCGCGCCTCCTCCCCGGAGAAGATCAACCGCGGCAGGATCGCCGTGAAGACGCCCGCGAGCACGGCGAAGCGCAGCGTGCCGAAGCGTCCGCAGATCCACACGACGGCCGCGGCGCACACGCCGATCGCGAGGGCCGAGGGGAAGCGGATGGAGAACGCGCTGGGCCCGAACACGTCGATCCACGCGTGCAGCACGACGTAGTACAGCCCATGCACCGCATCGACATAGCTCAGCATGTGCACGAGCGACGGCAGGGGCCGCGTCGCCGACATGAGGCTCGCCGCCTCATCGCCCCAGAGCGAAGGGATCCAGGATCCGGCCGCGCTCGCGGCGACTGCGAACAGCCCGACGATTGCCGCCCACAGCCCGAGACGGCGGGGATCGGCGATCCGCTCCTCCACGTCAGGGGTCTCCTGGGCCGACGCACGGTGCAGGGCCTGACTGGTCACGACGCCCGAGCGTAGCGTGCGCGTCTTGGCGTCCCCTCCGAGGTCGCACCCGGTCGAGCCGCGTCCTCCGGGCGATGGCCGCACCCCCGTCACCGGGCCGTCATCCACCGTTCTCCGAGAATTCGCCCGGGACGCGCCTAATATCCTTGATCCGTGTCACTCTCCTCCACCACACGGCGCCTCCGCTCCACCGCCCGACGTCTGAAGCGCGCCGTCGACGCGGAGCGCATCGCCTTCTGGCGCTCCCGCCCCGTGCGCCCCGATCAGGTGCTGTACGAGTCGTTCGCCGGCAACGGCATGCTGTGCAACCCCGAGGCGATCTTCCGCCACATGCTGGCCGACCCCGCGTACGCCCGCCTGACCCATGTGTGGGCGCTCGCAGACGATGACGCGATCGAGCGCTTCCAGGCCGAGTTCGCCGGCGATCACAGGGTCTCGTTCGTGCGCCGTGGATCCTCCTCCTACCGCCAGGCGCTCGCGGTGAGCGGCTGGCTGATCAACAACGCGACGTTCCCGACCTGGTTCAGCAAGAGGGAGGGCCAGGTGTACCTGAACACCTGGCACGGCACGCCGCTCAAGCTCATGGGCTTCGACATGCCGTCGGGCGCCGTGCAGTCGGCCAACACCCTGCGCAACTTCCTGATGTCGGACTACCTCCTCGCGGCGAACCCTTTCATGGCCGAGACCATGTACGAGGGCGCCTACCGGCTCACCAACGTCTACCCCGGCACGCTCATCGAGGAGGGCTACCCCCGCATCGACCGTCAGCGCCTCGACACCGCCGCCGAAGCGGCCGTGCGGGCAGAGCTGGAAGGCAGCGGCGTGGTGCTCGGCGACAAGCCGATCGTGCTTTTCGCGCCCACCTGGCGCGGGACCTCCTTCGATGACCCGGAGGACAACATCGACGAGCTGGCCGCCCAGCTCGCGGCGCTTCAGGCGGGTGTCGGGGACGACCGCGTGGTCGTGCTGAAGACCCACCAGATCGTGCACGCGCACGCCTCGGCGCGGCCGGAGCTCGCGCGCTCGCTCGCGCCGAACTCGATCCCCTCGAACGTGTTGCTGGGCGCCGCTGCGGGCCTTGTCACCGACTACTCGTCGATCTTCTTCGACTACCTCGCGACCGGGCGTCCCATCGCGTTCTTCACTCCCGACGCCGATCTGTACTCGTCGGGCCGCGGCACCTACATGCCGCTGGACACGCTGCCGGGGCCGGTGTCCGACGACGCGGCCGAGACCGGCCGAGCTCTGGGTGCACTGCTGGACGGCGCCGATCCGCATCCCCAGTACGCATCCTGGACAGAGCGCTTCGTCCCGTTCGAGGACGGCGGCGCGACCGCGCGGGTGGTGGACATCGTCTTCGGCGGTGCCAGGGAGGGCTACCGCGCCCGCCCCACGGCGCACGACGGCCGCAAACGTCTGCTCGTCTACCTCGGCGGCATGAAGCCGAACGGCATCACCACGAGCGCACTCAACCTCCTCGGCGCGATCGATCACACCCGCTACGACGTGACCGCGCTGCTGCCCAAGAGGCGGCTCAGCACGGATCCGCTCACGCAGGCGCGGATCCCCGCCGAGGTGCGACAGGTGTTCCGCGTCGGCGGGATGAACGGCTCGAAGGCCGTGCACCTGCGCCGACGCATCGACGAATGGCGCGGCGCCCCGCGCACCCCGGGCACGGAGCCCTGGCACGAGGAGCTGTGGACGGCGGAGTGGATGCGCGTGTTCGGCGACGCCCGCTTCGATTGGGTCGCCGACTTCAGCGGCTACGGCCCGGTGTGGACCACGCTGCTGCTGCACGCCCCGGCGGTGAGCGAGGGCGGTCCCGACCCCGTGCGTGCGATCTGGATGCACAACGAGATGGCATCCGACCGCGAGCGCACGGTGAACGGCAAGGCGACGATGAAGCGCGGTCTCGGCGCCGTGTTCTCCATGTACTCCGCGTACGACCAGCTGGTCTCGGTGTCGCATCAGCTCACCGAGCTGAACCGCATCGAGCTCGCCGAATACGCACCCGCCGATCGCTTCCGCACGGTGCGCAACTTCCCCGACGTCGAGCACGTCGTCCTCGGCGCGCGCCGGCCGCTGAGCGAGTTCTTCTCCGAATCCGATGCCCAGCACGAAGCCGCCGACAGGGAGATTCCGCCTCGCCCGGCCTGGTACGAGGCGCTCCAGGCCGACGAGGGCGAACTGCGCTGGTTCGTCACCGTGGGCCGGCTCTCCCCCGAGAAGAACCATGCGCGCCTGATCCGGTCGTTCCTCGCCGTGCACCGCGCGAATCCCGAGGCGCGCCTGCTCATCGTCGGCGGAGGGCCGCTGCACGCCGACCTGCAGCGGCAGATCGACGACGCGGGACTCTCCGACGCGGTGTTCCTCACCGGCGCGCAGCGCAACCCCTATGCGCTGCTCGCGGCCTCCGACTGCTTCGTGCTGTCCAGCCTCTACGAGGGGCAGCCGATGGTGCTCCTCGAGGCGGCGATCTGCGGACTGCCGATCGTGTCCACGTCGTTCGGATCCGTCTACGGCGCACTGCCCGAAGGGACCATCCGCATCGTGGAGCAGGACGACGACGCGCTCGCGGCAGGGATGACCGCCGTCCTCGACGGCGAAGTGCCTCCCGCGTCGCTGGACACGGAGGCCTATCGCGCCGATGTGAAGGCCGAGTTCGAGGCCCTGCTGACCGACTGAGCGGCGCTCTCGATAGGATCCGGGCATGACCGCCGACGCCCGACCGCCCGGCCCGCCGGAGCGCGGCGTACCGCGCAGTCTTGCGATCGCGCGCGCCTGGGGAAGGCTCGCCGGAGTCGGTCCGCTCACGAATGCGACCGGCGCACCGCTGGCCCGCACGACCAAGCTCCTGATCGACCCGCTCGTGATCCGGCCTTCCGCACGCCCGCATCTCGCGCACGCCGTGCTCTCGGACGAGTCCGCCCGCGAACTGGAGGCGCTGCTCGACGAAGCGCGGTCCGATCTCGCCGCGACGGCCGCCTGGTTCACCGTCCTGAAGCGCGCCCGCCGCCGTGCCGGGATCACCCGGGGCAATCCCCAGGACCTCTATTTCCAGCGTGCGTTCGAACTGGCCCGACGCCATGGTCCCCCGCCGCACGACGCCGAAGACATCGCCGCCACGACGCTGGCCGAGGTGCACGACGACATCCGCCCCGGGCTCGCCGAGCTGCGGGCGCATCTGAGCGATCCCGCGGTCGCGACACACGTGCGACAGGAGATCGCGGAGGCCTGGGCGAGCAGGGCTGTGCCCGAGGGAGCGGTCGCCCACGACGCCCTGCGGCTGCTGCTGGACTCCTGCGCGAACGGCGCCGCAGCCGGTGGGTTCGCCGCGCTCGTCGCGTCCCGCAGCGGATCCGCCGGCGCTCCGCCGTCGGACCGCCCCGGAGCCGCCCGGTCGCTGGGACTGACCGCGAAGGAGCTCCCCCTGCCTCCGGAGCCTGGCGCGAGCGCCACCAAGACCGCGATGCCGCCGCCGTTCGACAGATCGCTGTTCGAGCGGCTGTTCGCGTCGTTCGCCGCCGTCGCGGACAGCGGCGACGTCCTCGACGACGTCGTGCGCGAGGAGATCCGGCGCACCGCGGGCGCCTGGCAGCTCACCGAGGAGCAGAGCCGAGTCGTGCTGCTCGCCGCGGCGGAAGCGTCCGCCGTGCTCGCGGATCCCCCGTCGGAGGCCGATTGCGGCTCCCCGGCTGCAGGCGCGGAACCGCGGCCGGCCGTGATGACCGATGCCGCTCGGCGCCTGCACGGACGATGGCGACGCGAACCGTTCGTGCACCACGCGCTGCGTCTCAGGGAGAGCCCCGCCACGGCTCGCGGCGTCCGCGAGGCCCTGCTGCGTCGCCTCTGGGTCCGGTTGCACGGACGCGAGCTGCGCGGCGACGCGGTGCAGGCGGACGATGTCTGGGCGCTGCTCGACGGCGCGCTGCGTTCCGTGATCCTCGACCGACGCGGCATCGTGAAGGCCTCGATCACCCGGGATGCGCTCGAGGAGGCGGCATGATGCTCCACGCGACCCGCACCCCGGATGGTCTGCGGATCGGTCCGGTGCCGCCCGCGCCCGCCCACGCGGCGCTGCTCGAGACGGCGGGAGCGCTCCTGGTCTGGGATGCGGCCGATCCCATCGCTCCTCCGACGGCGGCCGTGTGGGACCCCGCGCTCGCCGTCGACGTCGCCTGGCAGGTCTATGGTCCCGGCGCGGTGCCGGTGCTGCGGGAGCAGACCGGCGCCTTCGCGCCGGATGCGGCTCCTGCGCTCAACCACGCGCGGCGCGCGGCGCTGGCGACATGGGCGGCGGCGTGGTGGCCGGCCTCGACGCTCGCAGGCATCCCGCCGCTCGATCCGCGGATCCTCGCCGTCGAGCGCGCCGACGCGCTCGTCGCCGTGGAGCATCTGCTCGACGGCGACGAGCTCCTGTTCGCGGTGCTCGCCGACGGCCTGGCCGCAGCCAGAGCACTCCACCTCGAGCCCCGGATCGCTGCCGCCATGCGCCCCGCGCTGGCCGCGCTCGAGGCCCGGGTCGAGGAGGCGGCCGCGGACCGCGGCGTCACCACCGGGAGCGCGGCGGCGGCGATGCCGGCGCGGGAGGACTTCGCACTCGCCGCTTCCGCGACCGCGCGCTCCGCAGCGGGCGTGCTCGCCGAGGGCACGGAGCCCCTGGACGTCTCCGCCTTCGCGCCCGGCACGATCGACCCCGCCGGATCGGCGCACTGGCAGGTGCGCCCCGGGGAGACCGGCGTCGTGCTGGAGGTCTCTGCGCCGCGTGCGCCCGCGACCTCCCCCACGGATCCGGAACCGCTCGACGCCGTGTTCGCGGGGGTCGCGCTGACTCTGCGACCCGAGCGAGGGCGCTTCGCGGGCAGCGTCACCACCCCCGCCACGATCCTGCTCACGCCTCCTGCCGCGCGCACGCTCACCCTCGCCTCGCCGGGGTATCGCGGTCGCCGCGATGTGCACGCGGGAGCGCTCCTGGCCCTCGCCCTCGAACGGCTCGACCGGGCGCGGGCGGCCGTGCTCGACGAGACGGGGATCCCGGATCACGCCGTGCTGCTCGCCGAGCACGAGGCCGCGAGGCGCTCATGAGGGCGGAGGCGGCAGGCGCGGAAGGCGGGGCCTTCGACGCCCGGATCCTGGGCCTGCCCGGCTCAGGGAACCTGCCCGCCCGGTGGCGGCACGTCGAGCCGCTCTTTGCCGAGCTGGCGTCCGCGTATGCCTCCGGCGGTCCGATCGAGGCCGAGCCGGCAACCCGCCGCATCCTGGCGGCCACGGAGGGGGAGGACGTCGATGCGGTCGGCCTCGACCTGCGCGGCAGAGCACTGTCCAATCTGTCCGCGATCGCGGAAGCACGCGGGGACGCTCCTGCGGCGATCGAGTTCGCCTCGAGAGCGATCGCCGCCTGCGCGGCCGCCGAGGCGACGATCGGATCGGAACGCCGCACCCGGGAGGTGCGTTTCGGGGCCGTGATCAATCGCGCGCAGACGCTCGCGCTGGTCGGCCGCTCGACGGAGGCGCTGCATGACCTCGAGGTCCTCGGCGCGGAGTTCGACGACGCCACACCGGCGCTGCTGGTCTTCGGACGTCACAACACTCTCGGCGGGATCCTGCTCGATCGGGAGCGCTTCGCCGACGCCGAGGTCGCCTTCCGTGCCGCCCTGAACACCGCGCTCTCGCACGAACCGCGTTTCGCCTCGTACGCGTACTCCGGCCTTGCCGCGCTCGCCCACCGCACCGGGGATCCGCGTCTCGCCGCCGAGCAGCTGGAGATCTCGCGGCAGCTTCAGGCGACGGGTCCGATCGCCGTGGCCCGCACCGAGGAGAACCTCGCGCGGCTGCTGCTCGAGCGCGGCGAGATCGATGCCGCCGAGGAGGGCTTCGTCGCGGCCGAGGAGGGTTACCGGCGGGGCGGCGACCCGCGTTCCGCCTCGCTGTCCCGCCTCGGACGTGCCGCCGTGCTGCTGGCCCGCGGCAAGCTCGCCGCCGCACGCGGGCTCGCCGAGCGGGTGCGTGCGGAGGTCGTCGCCCAGGGCGACATATGGGCGCAGTTCCAGACGGAGCTGCTGCTGGGCGACATCCTCGTCGCGCAGTGGCGCTTCCCCGCCGCGGACGCCGCCTACCGCAGGGCGCGCGCCGGATCCGTATCGGCCGGTGCTCTGCACGAGGTCGCACGGATCGACGTGCGCCGGGCGGTCGCGGCGCTCACGGCCGCCGAGCGCTCGCTGTTCCGCGCGGAGAAGGAGCGCATGCGGCGCGCCGCTCTCGATCTCGCGCTGCCCGCGGCGCTCGCGACCGATGCGCTGCGCGAGCGATTCGCCGCGGGACCGATGCGGGAGCGCTGGATCCGCACGGTCGCGACGGTCGCCTTCGAGGTCGCTCTGCAGAGCATCACCGTCCTCGCCGAGACCCGCCTGGCCGTGGAGGTGATCGAGTTCCTCTGCTCCTCGCCCTCCCTGGATGCGTTCGCACCCTCCATGCCGGAGTCGGAGCGCGCGCCGGAGAACGGCCGGGTCCGCTTCGCCGTCCTCGAGGAGCCGTACGCCCTGGTCGCGGCGGGGCAGGCCGCACCGGCCTCACCCGCCGCCTCGGGCAGAGGGGCACTGCCGCTGTTCGTGCGGTCGCTGCCCGGCGACGAGTCGTTCCGGGTGTGGATCTCCGAGTCCGAGCACCGCTACGGGGTCGGCCGGTGCTCGACCGGCTGGACGAGTCGCTGCCCTCGCCCCGGCCAGGGGAGAGCGTCATCGCCGCTCTCGACCGCGCGTTCCGTGGGCCGCTCGCCGATCCGGACCGCGAACGACGCTTGTCCGCGGAGCTGGCAGGCGCGCTGCTGCCCGCCCCTCTCGCCGCGGAACTGGACGCGATGCTCGTCCGCGACCGACGCCCGCATCTGCGCATCCAGGGCTCCCCCTCGCTCGGCCGGGTTCCCTGGGAGGCGCTGTTCGTCGACGCGGACCGACGGATGGTGCACGAGGCGGAGGTGTCGCTGCTCGTGCCGGCAGGCGTGCGCAACGCTCCGTCGCGGCGCGTCTCCCGCTGGGATCCGCATGGTCCGGTCGTCGCCGTGCTGGATCCTCCCGTGCCCGGGGGGATGCTCGCCCCGGTGCTCGGCTCGGCAGGCACCGGGGCGGGACTCGGTGCACTGCAGGAGCGACTCGGCTCCCGGGCCCGCGGCGCCGACCCCCTCCTCGGCGGGGCGATCGACCGAGTGCGACTGCGTGCGCTGCTCGCGGATGGATCCCGCCTGCTCTACGTCGGGCACGTGTCATCGTCCGACCACGGTCTGGATGTGCGCATGCATCTGTCCGACGGCCCTGCCCAGCTCGGCCGTGCCGCGCTGCTCGGCGCCCATCGTCCGCTCACCGCCGCGGACATCGCCTATGGAGCACCGGGGGACGACACCGACGGCGGCTGGCGGATCCCCGCCCGCGTCGCGCTGATGGCCTGCGAGTCCGGCGGAGACTCCAGGTTCGCGGAGCCCACGGCCCTCGTCGCCGCGCTGGTCCGCGGTGGTGCGGAGCACGTCGCCGCCGCACGGTGGGCACTGCCCACCGACGCCGGGTTCGCCCACGCGGCCGGCACGGACGTCCGGGCCTTCAGCGCGGCCATCGACGCGGTGGACGCGGCCCACGAGTGCACGGATCCGGTCGCGGCGCTGAACGCCTGGCAGCGCGCGTGCGCCGAGAACTGGGGGCGCACAGGCGCGGTGGAGCACTCGCCGCTGATGTGGGCGGCGATCTCCACGACCTGGTCACCGCCCGCCGCGTCACGACCCGCGATCGCTGGAAACCTGTGATCGGGAGCATTCCACGACCGGCAGGCTGAGTGCATCCACACGGACACACAGGAGGTACGGATCATGGGACTCTTCGATCGCGCAAGGAACGCACTCGGCGGCATGGACCCGCAGGCGTCGGCCGCGCAGGCGCAGGCCGCTCAGCAGCTGGCCGCGCAGCAGCTCGCCCAGGCGGGATACTCCGACGGCACTCTGCCCGTCGCCGCGGAGGGCGCAGACCTGCGGGCGCGGATGCAGGCTGATCACGACGTGCTGAATGCCTACGGTCAGGAGCTCAACCGAGTGATCGCGATCGGCACGCGGGCGACCGGCATCATCACGGGTGCCGTCGACACAGGAGAGCGCACGGCAGGCAACGCCTGGTACCGGATCGACATCGAGGTGACGATTCCTGGCGCGGCGCCGTACACGGTCGCCAAGCGGGAGATGGTCGCCGCGCAGTTCATCGGCAACTACGCGATCGGATCTTCGCACGACGTCGCCGTGGATCCGGCGGATCCGCAGAACATCGCCCTGACGAGCTGAGCGCATCATGAGCGTGATCCGAGATCTGCTGCGCCTGCTGCGCGTGACGCGCGAGCTGCCGCCGCTTCCGAGCATGCGGGAGACGATCCGACAGTCCGCCGACATCGCGGAGCAGTGGGGCCGCGTCGCGGAGGCGTTCGCAGACCCGCGGGCCGCGGCGGCCCCGGCGGGGTCCGGCGGGCCGTACGGTGCGGCGACGGCGGATCCGTTCGCGAATCTCGCGTTCTCCCAGACCGGCCTGCAGGCGTCCGGCACGGTGATCGGATGCACCCCCGAAGGGTCCGCCGTCGACGGCCTGACGGTGTACGCCGTGCTCCTCGAGGTGCGGATCGAGGGCCGCGAGCCCTATCGGGCGACCTACCGCACCGTCATCGCCGAGGCTGCCCGGCACAACTGGCGCCCCGGCGCAGTGCTGCCGTTCCGGGTCTCGCCCGACGATCCGGAGGCCCTGCTCCTCGGATGACGCGCAGCGCCGCCCCTTTCCACGGATGATCATGGTCGAAAGACCCAGAGCGAGGAGAACGACATGAACCGCTGGATGCGACGAGGGATTCTCGTCCTGTTCTGGATGGCGATCGGCACCGTGATCGCCTCGATCATCGGATTCGTGCTCGGTAGCACCGATACCGCGACGATGGCGTTCGTCATCGCCCTCATCGTGGCCACGACCGTGGTGCCGACGGCGCTGCTCGTCGGCGGCCTGACCACGCTCGGCGCTGGCTCGCCCGTGCGGCGCGCCCGGCTCGGCGCTCCCCCGGTTCTCGACCCCGCCGCGCCGCGCGAGATCGCCCGCATCGAATCCCTGCGCGAGCAGGGGTTGATCGTGCGCAACTTCCACCATCTGTACGGGTTCACCATCACGGTGTTCCCCCGCGCCGGCTCTCCGCGGCGCGAGGTGTTCTCGCAGCTCATCACGATGGGTGAGCTGCCCAACTTCTTCACCGGGCGCTACGTCGTCGTGGCGACGGCGGCGTCCGGGGCGCGCCCCGTCCTGGATCCTGCGCCCGACGCGCACTGGGCGGCCGAGCTGCGCGCCGCACCCTCCCGCTACGATCGGCTGGTCGCCCCCGCAGACGCCGCGGCGGCTCCGCGGCCTGAGCGGGCTGCGGCATCCGCCGAGGATCCGCCCCGCGCCGCCGGAGCCTGGCGGATCGTCGCGAACGCCGTGATCATCGTGGTGTGCGTGGTGAGCGGATTCGTGCTCGGCTCGGTCTGGGTGTTCTCCACGCCGGAACGCGCGGCCGCGCTGATCGGCGAGACGCCGCAACGCCTGAGCGGGCAGGTGCAGGGGATCTGGGACTCCGCGGTGCTCGACCTCGATCTCGCCGACCTGCGCCGACAGCTGCACGGCCGCAGCCTGGAGTCCGTGGTGATCTTCGACACGTACTGGTCGGTCGACGCCCAGAGCACGACCGACCCGGCGGGCGAAGACACCTACTCCTTCCGGAACGGATCCCTCAGCCTGTCCTGGACCACGGAACTCACCTCGTCCCAGGGCGGATTCTCGATCGACGAGGTGCGCCCGGATGTCGTTCGCCGGGCCGTCGCGGCAGCCCGGAGCACCGACCCTGGCATCGTGATCTCGAACGTGATGATCCGTCGACTGCAGGGTCCCCTCGTCATCGATGTGGACAGCGACGGGGTGTACAAGACGAACACCCGGCGTTTCGACGCCAAGACCGGCGTGGAGATCCCGATGGGCTGACCCGGTCGGTGCGAACTCCGCGCCGGGATGGCAGACTCGAAGTCCGCCGGGGCGCATCGTGGCGCACCCGGGGATCGACCGATCGGGACCCACATGTCGTCGCAGCCCACGCCATCGCACCCCCTGGACTCGCTCACGGGGGCGGAGTTCTCCGCCACCGCCGCTGTACTCACGCGCGAGCACGGCATCGACGACGGCTGGCGCTACGCGTCGATCATCCTCAAGGAGCCGCCGAAGACCGAGGTCAAGGCGTGGCGCGAGGGGGATCCGATCGTGCGCCGCTCGCTCGCGGTGCTCTGGCGCAAGCAGACCAACGAGGTCTACGAGGCGGTCGTGAATCTCACGGACGACGCCGTGGAGTCGTGGACGCACGTGCCGGGCGTCACACCGAACTTCACGATCGACGAGTACCACGACTGCGACCACGCGATGAAGGAGAACCCGGAGGTCCGCGCAGCGCTGGCGGCCCGCGGGATCGATGACCTCGACCTCGTCCTGTTCGACGTCTGGACGTACGGCGGGGCCGTGATCCCCGAGCAGTGGCGCGACCGCCGCCTCGGCTGGGTGGACCTGTGGATGCGCGCGACGCCCGACGGCAACCCGTACGCGCATCCGGTGAGCGGGCTGAAGATCATCGTCGACATGAACACGCTCGAGGTGCTCGAGATCGAGGATCACCACGACTTCGGCTTCCCCGAGGTGCACGGAGAGTACGTGCCGGAGCTCGCCGGCGTCACGCCGCGGGAGGATCTGAAGCCGCTGCAGATCGTGCAGCCGGAGGGCGTCTMCTTCACCGTCGAGGGATCCCGGATCCGCTGGCAGAACTGGGACTTCCGGCTCGGGTTCAACTACCGCGAAGGACCGGTCATCTACCAGGTCGGCTTCGACGATCAGGGCACGAGGCGCGAGGTCGCCTACCGGCTCTCGTTCGCCGAGATGATCGTGCCGTACCGGGACTCCAGCTTCGACCACTACCGGCGCACCGCGTTCGACATCGGCGAGTGGGGTCTCGGGTACATGTGCACGTCGCTCGAGCTCGGCTGCGACTGCCTCGGCGAGATCACGTACCTCGACGCCGTGCTGCCTGACACCGCAGGTCAGCCCTGGACGATCACGAACGCGATCTGCCTGCACGAGGAGGACAACGCCGTGCTGTGGAAGCACGTCGACCCCGACTCCGGCACCGAGGTGCGCCGCCAGCGCCGTTTCGTGGTGTCCGTGCACGCCACCGTCGCCAACTACGAGTACCTCGTGTACTGGCGTTTCTACCAGGACGGCAACATCGAGTGCGAGGTGCGCGCCACGGGCATCATGGTGACGACGCCGATGGCGGAGGGCGAGCAGGGCAAGGCCACAGGCACCACGATCGACGAGCGCACCTACGCGCCGTTCCACCAGCACTTCCTCATCGCCCGGCTCGACCTCGACGTCGACGGGGACGGCAACACCGTCGTCGAATCCGATTCGATGCCGGCACCGATCTCGGAGGCGAACCCGTTCGGCCTCGACCTGCACACGCAGGCCACGGTCATCCGCTCCGAGGCGGAGGCGGGGCGCCGCTACGACTGGGAGCGTCAGCGCGGCTGGAAGGTGCAGAACCCGAACCGCCTCAACGCCTGGGGCGCCCCCGTGGCATACAAGCTGGTGCCCTCGGCGTCCTTCCCCGCGATGTTCGACGAGTCCTCCCCGATCCTCAAGCGCAACCCCGTGATCGGCAGGACCCTCTGGGTGACGCGGCACCACGACGACCAGTTCTGGCCGGCGGGCGACTACCCGACCCAGGCCGTCGACGACCTCGGCAACGGCATGACGGCGTGGATCGCGGACGACGAGAACCTCGTCGACGAAGACGTCGTGCTCTGGTACAACTTCGGGATCCACCACATCACCCGCGCCGAGGACTGGCCGATCATGCCGGCGGACACCATCTCGTTCTGGCTCAAGCCGTTCGGCTTCTTCGACCGCAACCCCTCGCTCGACGCCCCGCGCACGATCAAGGGCACGGCCTGCGCCTGCGGCGGAGGGGAATGCCGTTGCGACCACGGGGAGGGCCACGGGCACGGCGACGAGCAGGGGCACGAGCACGACCACCACGGCTGAAACAGGCGCGTTCCCTGAGGCTCGCGAAGGATCCATGCTCACCGAGACGGACCCTTCGCACACCTCAGGGAACGGCTTCGCGCGATCCGGCGCCCGTGGTCGCGGGCGGGGTTACGATCGCGGTATGCGAGAGACCAGGGCGACACCCCGCTGAGCGTCTTGACGGGTTGATCCGCGCCGCCCGGCCTCCGCCGAGGAGGTCCGACATGAACATGCAGGAGCAGCGCGGCACCACCACGCACGCCGACTGGGGTGCAGGGCATCCTCATCTGCTGATCACCTACGAAGACACCCACCTGGTGCACGAGATCACCGAGGACGAGACGCGGATCGGATCCGGCGCAGACTGCCAGATTCGCCTCGAAGGCATCGACCCGGTGCATGCGATCATCCGTCACGACGGGCACGACGACTACGACCTCGAGATGGTCGGCCCTGGACAGACCAGCGCGAACATCGCGAAGGCGACCGAAGAGGAGGGGCGTCCCGTCGAGACGCTGCACACCGGCGCGCGTTTCACCGCGGGCGACTGGCGCTTCGTGTTCGTGCGCGACGAGTTCGCCGACCATGGCCGTCCCTACGGCGGGCGCCTCGGCGGCGAGGGCGCGCACCAGCGCCGGCAGCCGCCCCGCCCGGACTACGAGGGCGAGGGGCACACCGGCGCGATCACCGTGCCGCAGCCGCGGCCGCAGACCGCCCCTGACGTGTTCGGCGACTGACCGGCGCACACCTCCGGCGTCCCGCGGACGCGATTCCCGCGCGCCGGGTGAACGTCGCCGCATCGGCCCGCGAACGACCGCTGTCGCCGGACGGCACTCTGCGGAATACTGGTGCCCGTCAGAGGAGTCCATGTGTTCCAGGCCGATGTGAACGATGTCCCGCAGCTCAGCTTCACTGGCGCACTCCCGCACAATGCGCGGATCGACCAGCTGGTCGCCGAGGCGCATGCGCGCTACGCCGGCCACGACGACGGCGTCGTGGCCGACTACATCCCCATCCTCGCGGAAGCGGATCCGGCCTGGTTCGGACTGTCCGTGGTCGACGTCGACGGCGGCGCGCATGCGGTGGGCGATGTCGACGTCGCCTTCTCGATCCAGTCGATCTCGAAGGCATTCGTGTTCGCGCTGGCTGCGGACGAGATCGGACACGACACGATCCGCGAGGCCGTCGGCGTGAACAACACGGGGCTCGCGTTCAATTCGGTGGTGGCGGTCGAGCTCAACGACGGCAGCCCGATGAACCCGATGGTCAACGCGGGGGCGATCGCCACGACCGCGCTCGTTCCCGGTGCCCACGCCGATGAGCGCTGGCAGCGGATCCGCGACGGGCTCAGCCGGTTCGCCGGACGCCCGCTCGCCCTCGATGGCGAGGTCTACCGGTCGGAGTCGTTCACGAACCACCGCAATCACGCTCTCGCGCGCCTGCTGCAGAGCTACGACCGGCTCGCGATCGCGCCGGACGAGGCCGTCGACATCTACACCCGTCAGTGCTCGCTGGCCGTGACCGCCCAGGATCTCGCCGCGATGGGCGCGACCCTCGCCGACGGCGGCGTGAACCCGCTCACCGGCGAGCGCGTCGTCTCCGCGGAGACCGCCCGCGACACGCTCGCACTGCTTGCCTCGTGCGGCATGTACGAGCGCAGCGGCGAGTGGCTGTTCGAGATCGGCCTGCCGGCGAAGTCCGGCGTGTCCGGCGGGATCGTGGCGATCTCCCCCGGCAAGGGTGCCATCGGCGCGTTCTCCCCGCGCCTCGACGAGGCCGGCAACAGCGTGCGGGCCCAGCGCGCGTGCGCCTTCCTGTCACGGGCCCTGGGCCTCAACCTCTTCGCCTCCACGCCTCGGGGCGTCCTCGCCCCCGGTGCCTGAACGGATCCGATCGCTGTGAAGGAGTCTCCATGACCGACCTCGCTTCTCCCGTCACCCCGCCCGTCGAGGAGCGGCGCTCGTGGGCGCCCATGATCGGCCTCTTCCTCGCCCAGGTACTGATGTCGTTCAACGTCGCGGCCCTGCCGATCTCGCTGGGCGGGATGGTCAAGGACTTCGGCGTGCCGCCGACCACCGCCAGCTCGACCATCGTCGTCTACGGGCTGGCCGTCGCCGCGCTGGTCATGACGGGCGCCAAGCTCGGCCAGAGGGTCGGCTGGGTGCTCATCTTCCGGGTCGTGGTGGCCGTGTTCGCGCTCAGCAGCGTGATGATGATCATGGCGACCTCGATCGGCTGGGCGATCGGCGGTCAGGTGCTCGCGGGCGCCGCCGCCGCGATCATCGTGCCCTCGCTCGTGGCGCTCATCGCGGAGAACTACCGCGGCGCGCAGCAGGCGACGGCGGTGGGTTCGCTCGGCTCCGCACGCGCGTTCTCCGGCATCAGCGCGTTCCTCATCGGCGGCACCCTTGGCACCCTCGTCGGCTGGCGTCCGATCTTCTTCATCACGCTCGCGCTCGCGATCGCGGTGTTCGCGCTGAGCTTCGGGCTGCGCGGCGATCGCGGCAACCCCGCGATCCGGATCGACCTCGTGGCGTCGGCGCTGATCGGCGCGGCGGTCGTGCTGCTCACCCTGGGCTTCAACAACCTCAACGCGTGGGGCATCCTGCTCGCGGAGCCCGGAGCTCCGTTCTCGGTGCTCGGCCTCTCCCCCGCACCGCTGTTCGTGGTCGTGGGCGTGATGTTCGGCCAGGCCTTCTTCCTGTGGACCCGACGGCGCATGCGTCTCGGCAAGATGCCGCTGGTGGATCTGAGCGTGCTCGGCAAGCGCTCGGAACGCGCCGCGGTCTACGCGATGTTCATCATCGTGGCGATGGAGGCCGCGGTGAACTTCACCGTGCCGACCTACATCCAGGTGGTGCAGGGGCGGACGCCGTTCGACACGTCCCTGGCGATGATGCCGTTCAACCTCACGGTGTTCGTGACCGCGACCCTGATCGTGCGGTTCTACAAGCGTTTCGCCCCGCGAACCATCGCACTGTTCTCGTTCACCCTGACCACCGTCGCCCTGATCTGGCTGTCCATCGTCGTCACGAACAATTGGGAGACGTTCCCGACGATCCTCGGCCTCGTCATCTTCGGGATCGGCCAGGGATCCCTCGTCACGCTCGTGTTCAACGTGCTCGTCACGGCGGCGCCGAAGACGCTCGCGGGCGATGTCGGATCCATCCGCGGCACGACGCAGAACCTCGCGAGCGCGGTCGGCACGGCCGTGATGGGGGCGCTCCTGGTGACCCTGCTCAGCATGGGCTTCACCCAGGCCGTGACCGCGCACAAGGACCTGCCGCCGGAGATCATGACCCAGGTCGACCTGGATCAGGTGAACTTCCTCAGCAACGACGCCTTGACGGCGAAGTTCGAGGAGACCGACGCGACCCCCGCGCAGATCGACGCAGCCGTGGCGATCAACGAGGAGCAGCGTCTGCGCACGCTGAGGCTCGGCTTCCTCGTGCTCGCCGGGATCAGCGCGATCGCCGCCCTCCCCGCCTCACGCCTGCCGCGCTACCGCCCCGAGGAGATCCCCGCGCCGGACAACCTGCCGGAGAAGCCCTGACCCGACACCGCACGCGCCCGGTTCGGCACGGTGGCGCGCGGCGCGCGGCGCGCGGCGCGCGTCAGGGGCGCGTGGCGCAGCCGCCGTCGGCCGCCGAACGCAGGACCCCGCCGCCATCTGCAGGAGCGAGACCGCCGCAACCGCCGAGCACGCCCTGGGGCCCGCATGATTCCGGGGTTCGCCGCGATCGCCGGCGCCCGTGATCCTGCATTCGGGGGTACGGTCCTGCATTCGGCGCAGATCGGGGCGGGCACCCTCCGCTGAGGAGGCCGTCGACGACCGGC
The DNA here is from genome assembly GCF_056397105.1 of Microbacterium sp. 05N427. Classification (NCBI taxonomy): domain Bacteria; kingdom Bacillati; phylum Actinomycetota; class Actinomycetes; order Micrococcales; family Microbacteriaceae; genus Microbacterium; species Microbacterium sp. 05N427. Next base: position 209,579 of record NZ_JBFTMT010000003.1, on the reverse strand, counting down.
TCGCCGCGATCGGGTCAGGACTCGGAGGGCACCAGAGGCAGTTGCGGCCCGTGGTTCCAGGCCAGGATCGCGGGCTGCTCGCGGGTGAAGCCGAGCACGGAGACGGATCCGGCGTCCAGCGTGATCGCCGCCCCGAACCTCGGCGCCTGACGCAGGAACACGGCGGTCAGGATCCGCAGGTAGTGGCCGTGCGCGATGAGGGCGACGTCTCCCTCGACCATCGCCGGCAGTACCCGGGTGAGCACCCGCGAGGCGCGTGCGGCGACCTCCTCGACCGTCTCCCCCGGTGTCTCGCCGCGGATCACGCCGTGCGTGAAGGCGCTCCAGTTGTAGCCGAGCTCCGCGCGGATGTCCTTGGTCGTGCGCCCCTCGTATCCGCCGTAGTCCCACTCCACGAGCAGCGGATCGACATCGGCGTCCAGCCCCGCGAGCTCCGCCGTACGGCGGGCGCGCTGCAGCGGAGAGGACAGCACGAGACGGAAGTCGTATCCGGTCACGAGCGCCCCGGCCAGCCGGGCCAGCTCCTCGCCGCGCGGCGTGAGCGGGATGTCGGTGCGCCCCGTGTGCCGTCCGCTGCGCGACCATTCGGTCTCACCGTGCCGCAGCAGCACAAGCTTGCCCTGCGGGTTGTCGGGGGCGGGGTGGTCGGGCAGCGGGTCGAGAGTCTCCACCTCGCCACCGTACGCCCTGGATCTCGGTGACCTTCGCAGCTGCGGACTCTTGACGAACCTATGCCTTTTGTGTCATCCTCGGTCTGTCATCGCAAGGATGACACAAGAGTCATAGGTTGGATCAATGAAGCTCGAGCACCTCCTCCTCGGCCTGATCGGCGAGAAGCCGTCCACCGGCTACGAGATCAAGCGCTACCTCGACACGCACGGACGCTTCCTGCGCTCGAATACGACGATGAGCCAGGTCTACCGCTCGCTCGCCGGCATGGTCGAGCGCGGATGGGTCGTCTTCACCGTCGACGACCGCCCCGGCGCCCAGGACGCGAAGGTCTACCGGGTCACCCCCGAGGGCATGACCGTCCTGCTCGACTGGCTCACCGGCCCCTACAGCCCACCGAGCCGCTTTCAGGATCCGGAGTTCGGCGCGCGCCTCAGCTTCGCGGGGTTCATGACCCGGGAGCAGCTCATCGACCTCATCGAGACCGAGCTCACCGCGCGCGAGGACCAGGTCGCCCGCTTCCGCCTCCGCGACCGCACACTGCAGGTGGCCCCCGACGTCGCCTTCGACTACGAGTTCGCCGCCGCGTTCAACGAGCGCCTGCACGTGTACGGCATGGCCGCGATCGATGGCTACATGGACATGCTGCGCGAGCTGCGGCGCGACCTGCTCGACGGCGTGATCGGGTCGACACCAGGCACCTCCACTCAGGCCCCCTCAAGCCGGCCCGCCACCGCAGAGGCGCCCCAGAGCGGAGCGAACCGCTGATGCGCGCGATCATGGTCATGTTCGACAGCCTGAACCGGCACCTGCTGCCGCCGTACGGCTCGGACGAGATCCACGCCCCGAACTTCCGCCGCCTCGCAGAGCGGACCGTGACCTTCGATCGGTTCTACGCCGGATCCATGCCGTGCATGCCCGCCCGCCGCGAACTGCACACCGGACGGCACAACTTCCTGCACCGCTCCTGGGGTCCGCTCGAGCCCTGGGACGACTCGATGCCGGAGATGCTCGGCAAGGCGGGCGTGCACACGCATCTCGCGAGCGATCACCCGCACTACTGGGAGGACGGCGGCGCGACCTACCACACGCGATACACCACGTGGGAGTTCTTCCGCGGCCAGGAGGGCGACGCGTGGAAGGCGGACGTCGCGGCGACGAGCCCGCTGACCGGGTTCAAGGACCGCCTACAGCGGCAGGACGTCATCAACCGCGGATACCTCACGCGCGAGACCGAACATCCGCAGACGCGCACGTTCGATGCAGGGCTGGAGTTCCTCGCCACGAACGCGGACGCGGACACCTGGTTCCTGCAGATCGAATGCTTCGACCCGCACGAGCCGTTCTTCACGTACGAGGAGTACCGCCGGCTCTACCCGCATCGTTACGAGGGGCCCGAGTTCGACTGGCCGCCCTACGCGAAAGTGACCGAGCCCGAGGATCAGGTCGAGCACGCCCGCTACGAGTACAAGGCGCTCGTCTCGATGTGCGACCGGTCGCTGGGCCGGGTGCTCGACTTCATGGACGAACACGACATGTGGGACGACACCCTGCTGCTGGTGAACACCGATCACGGATTCCTCCTCGGCGAGCACGGCTGGTGGGCGAAGAGCGTGCAGCCCTGGTTCGAGGAGCTCGTGCACCTGCCCGCCTTCCTCTGGGATCCGCGCGCGGGCCAGGCAGGCACGCGCAATGACGATCTGGTGCAGACCATCGACATCGCGCCGACCCTGCTGGACTTCTTCGGCGTCGCACCCACCGACGACATGCTCGGGATCGCACTCCGCCCCGGAGGATCCGAGGCCGCAGAGCAAGCCGATGCCCCGCCCGCCCCGGTCCGCGATGCCGCGCTGTTCGGCATCCACGGAGGGCACGTCAACGTCACGGACGGACGCTACGTCTACATGCGCGCCTGCGCGACGCCGCAGAACGCCCCTCTCGAGGAGTACACCCTCATGCCGACGCACATGCGGGGGCGGTTCGCGCCCGCGGAGTTCGCGGGTGCGGAGCTCGCCGAGCCGTTCTCGTTCATGAAGGGCGTGCGTCCGCTGCGGCTCGGCGGTTCGGCGATGGTGAGCCCGTTCCTGCACGGCACGCTGCTGTTCGATCTGGAGGAGGATCCGCAGCAGCTGCATCCTCTCGACGATCCCGCGCTGGAGCTGCGGATGCTCCGCCTGCTCGCCCGACTCCTGCACGAGAACGACGCCCCGGAGAGCCAGTACGTGCGGCTCGGGATCCCCGCGGACGCGGAGCCCGGCGAGGAGCACCTGCTCGTGTCCGCCCAGGCCGCGCTCGCGACGGCTGCCGCGCTGCCTCTCCCGCCGCTCGGCGACTTCCCCGCCGGACGGTTCGGGCTCGGCACTCCGCTGCCGGAGCTGCTCTCGCATCCGCTCGCGCTCGAAGTGCTGCGGGGCGCGGTGCCGCAACTCGTGCACACCGAGACGCTCGGCATGCTCGGCAGCACATCGCTGTACCAGCTCGCCGCGATGATCGCCCTTCCCCCCGCGCTGTTGCACGGCGTTGCCCGCGACCTTTCCGTCCTCTGACGCCCCACTCCCCTACCACACCCCGCTCGAAGATCGACGATGATCCAGGAGACTCCTATGTCCGCACCCGAATCCGCCCCTCCCCTCGCGCCGCCGGCCGGCACCCCCACGTCGGTGATCCGCGCCGAGAAGGCGGCGCACGTGCCGCACCGCTGGCGCAACCTCTTCACCCTGACCGGCATGCTCGTGGTCGACGGCACGGAGGGCGGCCTGACCACGACGCTGTTCCCGACGATCGCGAAGGCCCTCGGCCTCGACAACGGCCACCTCGGCCTGCTCGCCGCGGCGGGCAAGATCGTCTCGGTGCCGTTCGGACCCGCCTGGGTGTGGATCTCGGGCAGGACGTCGCGCCGCACGGCGCTGGCGCTGAGCACCGCCCTGGCCGGGGTCTTCGGCATCGCCGCAGGCTTCTCGGGCGACTTCCTGGCCCTCCTGATCTTCAACACGCTGATGGCCGCCGCACTCATCGGCGCGCAGCCGATCGCCAACGCCGTGGTCTCGGATCTCTTCGACGACAAGAACCGCGCCCGCGCGGTCGGCATCTTCTACGGCGCCGCCGCCGGCATCGGGGCGGTCCTCAGTCCGCTCATCGCGCAGCTCTCGCACTTCGCCGACGGCTGGCGCTGGGGCATGTGGGCGCTCGGCGGGGTCTGCATCCTTGCCGGTATCGCGATCCTCGCGCTCTTCAAGGATCCGGGCGTCGGCGCCGCGGAGAAGCAATTGGCCGGCCTCGACGCCGAGAAGCGCGCGGAGGTGAAGCCCACCTTCCGCAGCGTGATGTCGCTGTTCCGGGTCCCCTCCTACGTCGTGATGATGGCCTCCCGTCTGCTCTCGGGACATCTGCTGATCGGTGTGTTCGGCATCCAGTTCCTCGTCACGGTGCGCGGATTCGACAACGCAACGGCCGCGATCGCAGCGCTCCCGTTCGGGATCGGCTACTTCCTCGGCACGCTCGGGGGAGGCTTCCTCGTCGGCGTCCTCGACCGTCGCGCGCCGCAGCGCGGTCGCGTCGCCTACATCCAGGCCGCGCAGGTGCTCTTCGCGGTCGTGGCGTTCTTCGGCACCCAGTTCGCCTACACCGGCATCGCCGCTTATGCGCTGATCTGGGGTCTCATGGGCATCGCACAGGGCATGAACCCGGGCGTGAACCGGCCCATCATCATGGCGATCACCCTGCCCGAGCTGCGCGGGCAGGCCTTCGCGATCATGATCACGATCTTCGAGGCGATCGGCTGGGCCGTCTTCTCGATCGGCGCCGGCTTCCTCGCCAACGCCCTGGGCCTGCAGACCGTGTTCCTCTGGGTGCTCGTGATCCTCATGCTCGTGAACGCGGCCGTGCTCGGGATCCTTTACCGCACCTACCCGCGCGATGTACGCAGGGTCGCCGACGAGCTCGAAGCCCGGAGGCTGGAGCTCTCCTCCTGACGCGGCACCGCGCGCCCGCACGACGAAGCGGCCCGTCCTCTCGGAGGCGGGCCGCTTCGTCGTGGGCTTTCAGCGCACGGACCGGATGAACTGGTTGATGATCGCGCCGATGATCGCGACGATCGCACCGCCGATGAAGAGCGCGGCATAGTTGTCGCCGCCGCCGATCATCAGGAACAAGGGGGCCGTGACCGGGACAAGCGTCTGCGGCAGCACGTTCGCGAGATGCAGCACTCCCATGTCTTTCGCGACATCGCCGCGGGAGGGCAGCACCTCCGCGATGAGCGCCTGGTCCACGGCGAGATAGGCGCCGACGGCGAACCCGGCGACGACGCCCGCGACCACGAAGACCGCGAACGTGGGGGCCATCGCCGCGACGATGTGAGCCACGGCGACGATGATCGCCGAGAGGAGCACGAACAGCTTCCGCCGCCCGAGGCGATCGGACAGCCGCCCGAGGAGAATGCTCGTGGGGATGGTCGTCGCGGCGCCGATGAGCGTCAGCAGCAGCACCGCCTTCCCGACGTTCTCCTGCGTGAACCCGAACCGATCGAGCAGGAAGTAGAGCTGGTAGTTGGCGAGCGTCATGTTGCCGAAAGTGACCAGCAGGCGGGAGACCCAGGCGAGGGCGAAGTCGGGAGCCTTGCGCGGGCTCGTCCAGAACGCCTTGAGGAACAGCATCAGGTTGAAGGGCGCGACGTCGTCGCGGCGGAGCCGACGGTCCTTGAGCACGAAGAGGAACACGGTCACGAGCACGATCAGGGCGATGCCGGGGATGAGGATCGCGGTGGTGAGATCAGGCAGGAACGCCTGCGCGAGAAACGCGCCCGCGACTCCGGCGAGGACCTGGGTGATCCCGATGAGACCGGAGACCCGGCCGAGCTGGCGTCGCGGCACCTGGTCGGGGATCACGGGGTTGAGGCCGGCGAGCAGGATATTGAACGTCAGCTGAGTGAGCGCCCACGCACCGACCAGCAAGGGGATGTTGGGCGCATACGCGAGCCCGATGAGGCTTGCCGCGCCTGTCACCATTCCGCTCAGGATCCAGGGGCGGCGCATGCCGAACCGGCTCGTGGTGCGATCGCTCAGAGCCCCGAAGATGTTCTGCGCGATGAGGGCGACGAAGGCCCCCACCCCCAGCACGAGAGAGAGACTCGTCGCCTTTCCGGCCGGATCGATCTGATTGACCTTGAGCGCAAGGGTGATGCCCGTCGCGGGCAAGAGCGCGGTCCAGGTGCCGAGGAAGGCGAAGAACAGGGAAGTCTGGAAGCCTGCGGTGACGAGCCGCTCGGGTGCGGCGGGCGGCCTGAGATCATGCGCCGCCACCGAGGCCGTCGCGGCGATCGGATCGAGGGGTGCGGCATCGGTGCGGTATTCGTCCACGGCGGTGTGGCCTTTCTCTGGCGGGTGTTCCATATTTACCGAGTACTCAGTAGATAACGCAAGACTTCCGCCGAAATCGATACGATCAGGACATGACGGATCAGTCGACGCCGACCCGGCGCACCAGGGCAGCCCGCCTCCACCCCGAGGAGCGCCGGGCGCAGATCCTGGACGCCGCCGTCGCCGTGTTCGGCCGGCAGGGCTATCGACAGGGATCCCTGAAGACCGTCGCCGACGAGATCGGCCTCACCATCCAGGGCCTGCTGCACTACTTCCCCACCAAGGAGGAGCTGCTGCTGGCCGCGCTCGAGCGTCGCAATGAGGCGGATCAGGAGGCATTGGACGCCGCCTACGCGAGCGGTGGGATGCTCGAGTCCTGCCGGCACATCCTGCGCCGCAACCTGGAACGCCCCGGATTCATGCGGCTCTTCGTGACCCTCGCCGCGGAAGCGACGGATCCGGAGCATCCCGCCCACGACTACTTCCTGCGCCGCTACCGCGGGGCGGCCGGGCAGTTCAAGGACTATCTGCGCCGCGACATCCGCGCCGGACGACTCACGCCGGATCTCGACATCGACGACGCCGCGTCGCAGGTCATCGCCCTCATGGACGGCCTGCAGCTGCAGTACCTGCTGCGGCCCGGCTTCGACCTCATCGCCGCTTTCGACGCTGCCGTCGCACCCCTCACGCGCGACTGACCCCCGCACACCGGTCGCGGCGGTGCGACCTGGTTGGCCGATTCCGCCCTCTCTGTTATAACTACTGAGTACTCGGTAGTTAGAAAGAGGTCGATGTGGACTCGCAAAAGCGCCCCAATGTGCTCTGGATCGTCTCGGAGGACTGCCCGCCGTGGTTCGGCTGCTACGGCGACCGGCTCGCCGCCACGCCCGCGATCGACGCGCTCGCGGATCGCGGGGTCGTGTTCACGGCGGCGAGCTCTCCCGCACCGGTGTGCGCCCCCTCGCGGTTCGGTCTGCTCACCGGCATCACCCCCGAGAGCCATTCCCCCGCCGATCGGATGCGGTCGGCGGCAGCGGTGCCGGACTGGATGACCACCTATCCCGAGCTCTTCCGCGACGCCGGCTATTACTGCACCAACAACGCCAAGACCGACTACAACGCCGCCTTCGATCCCGATGAGATCTGGGCGGAGAGCTCTGCGACGGCGCACTGGCGCAATCGCCCCGCGGAGGCGCCGTTCGTCGCCGTATTCAACTTCGACGCCTCGCACGAGTCCTCGGTGTTCGACGAGGAGTCGCCGTTCATGACGGCGCTGGCGCCGTTCCTCGCCCGGATGGACAGGAAGCCGTTCGCGCCCGCGGTACCGCTCGACGCCATCGACGTGCCGCCCTATCTTCCCGACGACCCCGCCGTGCGCCGCGACTTCTCCGTCTACTACTCGGCGGTCGCCGCGTACGACGCCTTCGTCGCCGGCCTGCTCGCACAGCTCGAGGAGGACGGCCTCACCCAGGACACGATCGTCCTGCTCACCTCCGACCACGGCGGGGTGATGCCGCGCAGCAAACGGTTCCTCTACGAGGAGGGCGTGCACGTGCCCCTCGTCATCGCCACCCCGGAACGACTCGGCTCGCCGCTGGGCGGCCCAGGCGCACGCGTCGCCTCGCCGGTGTCCACGCTCGCGATCGCCCCGACCCTCCTCGACCTGGTCGGGCTCGACGTTCCCGCCCAGATGGGGGCCGAGCCGCTGACCCGCACCCTGCCCGCCCACGCGTACAGCGCACGCAACCGCATGGACGAGCGCTACCAGGTGGCACGCACGGTGCGCAGCGGACGCTACCGCTACATCCGCAACTACACGCCGCATCGCCCGCATCTGCAGCATCAGGCATTCGCCTGGAACGCCGCGGGCTATCGCGCCTGGGAGAGGGCGCATCTGGACGGCCGGCTCGACGCCGCGCAGGAGCGGTGGTGGCAGCCCGCTCCCGGAGCCGAGCTGTATGACCTCGAGAGCGACCCGCACGAAGTCGTCAACCTCGCCGGAACCGCGGCTCATGCCGACGCGGAGTCGGAGCTGCGCGCCGCCCTGCGCACGCACATCCTCGCCGTGCACGACAACGGGTTCCTCGCCGAGGACTCCCCCATGCAGGGCTGGGACGAGAGCCGCGCCCCCGGCGCGTATCCGCTCGAGCGCGTGCTCGCCCTCGCCGACCGCGGCGCCGATCGGGACGCATCGGCCGTCGAGGACTTCCTCGCCGCCCTGGCGGATCGGGATCCGACGGTGCGGAGGTGGGGCGCGATCGGCCTGCTCGCCCTCGCTCCGGATCACGTCGTCGCGCCCGCCGCCGAGGACCTCCGGCGGGCGATCGAGGATCCGGACGCCTCGGTCGCTCTCCCTGCCGCGGAGGCGCTCGCGCGGATCACCGGCGACGAAGCGGCCTACCGCGCGCTCGCCGAGATCCTCCGCGACCACGACAACGTGTGGTCGCGGCTCGAAGCGGCGAACGCCCTCACTTTCCTCGACCTCGACCGCGTACGCCCGTACCGCGACGCCGTCGAGACGGCGGCCGGGAGCGGACACGAATACCTGGGGAGTGCCGCCCGGTATCTGCTGTTCCAGCTCGACGGGACCTACACGCCCGACTCCGTGGTGTTCGACGTGAGCTCGATCCTCTCGGCGCGCTGAGCCGCCGGAGCATCGAACGAGAGGCGGATCAGCGCTGCGCGCGGGAGCGCACGCTGCTGAGGACAGCCTGCAGCAGTGATGCCGGGTCCACGAGCTCCGGCTCGTAGAGCCAGGCGATGAGGATCCCGAGACACGATCCGACGACCCAGTCCGCCTCGATCGCGGGATCTCGCACGCCCTCATCCGCGAACATCCCCTCGACCGACGTCCGAGCGGCGGAGAGGCGCTCGCGGAAGAACACGTGCGCAGGATGGGACGGGACGGTCGCCTCGCAGATCAGCACCGCTTCGGCCGCGGTGACCCATCGCGGCCGCGCGGTGAGTTCGAGAACCTCGGCATGCTCGGCGGCCGCCCCGAAGAGCCCCGTGAGCACGAGGTCGAGGAGGGCGCGCTTCGTCGGCGCGGTGTGGATGAGCGCGGCACGGGTGATCCCGGCATCGTCGGCGACCGCCTGCATCGAGGTCTCGTAGTACCCGTGCGCGGCGTACTGGCGCGCGGCCGCTGCGATCACCTCTCCGTGGTCCGCGACCTCGGGAGCCATCGCGGCCGGGACGGCCGGCGCCGGAACGGCGGCACCCGCCAGGTCGGTCTCGTGCCGTGCCAGCTGACCCACGAGATCGATCTCGCCAGGGAAGTAGAGCCACAGGATCTGCAGCCCCTCCCAGCCCGCCACGAGCAGTCTCAGCTCCTGCTCACCCAGGGCCGCGGTCGGTCCGAGGCGGGTGAGCGACTCGACCGCGAGCATCATGCCTGCACGGCGACGCTCCAGCATGAGCGCGTGTCCGGGGTGCGCCGGACTCGTGCCTTCTCCGAGCAGCGCGGTGAACAGTTCGATCCAACCGGGGACAGCCTGCCCCGCTCGCGCGATCGCCGACGCCGACATGGGCTCGTCCCCATCCTCGCCTCGACGCTCCCAGCGCTGCGCACTCTCGGCGTCCAGACGGGCGATCAGGGCAGTGAGGATCTCACCGCGGGACGAGAAGTAGCGCAGCACCGCGGGATGGGAGACCCCGGCGGCCCGCGCGATGTCCCGCAGCGACGTCGCGCGATATCCCTGCTCGATGAACAGCTCGTGGGCCGCGTCGAGGATCCGCTCGACCCGCTCGCGACCTGTGCGGTAGCTGCCCCGCGCCTTCATCTCGTTCACCATGATCGATCGAGTCTTGCAGATCACAATCCTTACCACTATGGTGGTGACACTGTCCGAGGTGAAGAGGCCCGGAACAGGATCCCGAATCCTCTCGCCCTGGAGACAACGATGTCCACCAACGCTGACGCCCCGTCCCCCACCATCGAGCGCGAGCCCCGCCCGTCGGCGAGCCGGCTCCCGGCCGACCTGCGCGGCCTTTTCCGCCTCGCGCCGTTCGCCGCCGCGGCCGCCCCGCTCGCTTACGGCGTCGCCGCCTTCTTCATGGCGATCCAGGTGCAGGAGTTCGACGCGGCCGCCAAGGTCCAGCACCTCGCGCTGATCCACTCGCTGTCCGCGATCGCGGCGATGCTCGCGCAGCCGATCTTCGGCGTGCTGTCCGATCACACCCGTACACGGTGGGGTTCACGTCACCCCTGGATGCTCGTCGGCGCCGCGATCGGCACGGTCGCGCTCCTCACGGCGGGCCTCGCCCCGAACCTCGCGGCGCTCACCATCTGCATCCTCGTGGTCCAGTTCGGATTCAACGCGTGGCAGGGCCCGTTCTCCGCCTTGCTGCCCGACCGGGTGCCCGAGCGCTTCCGAGGCCGCTACTCGACGTTCGTCGGGCTCGGGGTGTTACTCGGCGCCGTGATCGGCCCGGTCCTCGGCTCGTTCTTCGTCGACAGGATCGCCCTCGGCTACGCCGCCGTCACGGGACTCGTCGTCGTGCTCATCCTGCTGTTCACGCTCATCGTGCGCGGCCGCGACAACCGCGGCGAGCCGCGCCGTCCGTTCTCGGTGGGTGCGTTCCTGTCAGCGTTCTGGGTCAACCCGGTGCGCTATCCGGACTTCTTCTGGGGCTTCCTCGGCCGGATCCTGCTCTTCGGCGGCTACTACATGACGTCGAACTACTCCCTCTACATCGCACAGGACTACATCGGCCTGACTCTCAAGGAAGCGACTTCCCTCGTCCCGTTGCTGAGCCTGATCGCCCTTCCCGGGCTGCTGATCGCGACCGCGGTCGCAGGTCCCCTCTCGGACCGCATCGGCCGCCGCAAGCCCCTCGTTCTCGCCGCAGGACTGCTGATCGCCGTCGGCGCCGCGATCCCGTTCGTCATGCCGACCGTTCCCGGACTCATCTTGCAGTCGGTCGTGGTGACCATCGGATTCGGTGCGTTCATCGCCGTCGACCAGGCCCTCATGGCCACCGTGCTGCCGGACCCCGAGGCCTATGGCAAGGATCTGGGCGTGCTGAACCTCGCCGCGACCCTGCCCGGCACGATCGCCCCCGCGGCCGCGGGTCTCATCGTGATGTCGCTCGGCTACGGCCCGCTGTTCCTCGTCGTCAGTGCGATCGGCATCGCCGGTGCTCTCGCCGTCCTCCCCATCCGCAGCGTGCGCTGAACCGCCTGACCAGAGGACGCCTTCGATGAATCAGCCCGCAACCCTGTGCCTCCCCGCCTGCAGGCGCTCGCCCAGCGCGCCTGGGACGCCGGGCCCGCGCGCGCGTGGAACGACCTCCGCCCCCGCCTCGCCGCACAGGAGCCGCTCTGGCGCCGAGACGGCCTGACCTTCTTCCCGGCGCCCTCCGTCGGCGGACGATGACGCCCCCACCGAAACCACCCGCAAAGGATGATTGCATGACCATCGACCTGCCCGCACTCGTATCCCGGCTCTCCCTCGAGCAGAAGGTCACCCTCGTGACCGGGGCATCCACGTGGACGCTCGCCTCCGAACCGGCCGTCGGCCTGTCATCGATCATGGTCTCCGATGGTCCGACCGGCGTCCGCGGACCCGCGATGGACGACCGGGATCCGTCCGCGAGCCTCCCTTCCGCCACCTCGATCGCCGCCAGCTGGGATCTGGACCGTGTGCGACGACTCGGGAAGCTCATCGCGGCCGAGGCGCGCGCGAAGGGCATCGGCGTCGTGCTGGGCCCGACGATCAACCTGCACCGCTCGCCGCGCGGCGGGCGGCACTTCGAGGCGTACAGCGAGGACCCGTGGCTGACCGGCGAGATCGCCGCGGCGTACATCGAGTCGCTGCAGGCCGAAGGCGTCGCGGCCACGCCCAAGCATTACATCGCGAACGACAGCGAGACGGATCGGGAGAGCGTCGATGTGATCGTCGACGAGCGCACGCTGCGCGAGCTCTACCTCGCCCCGTTCGAGCGGGCCGTGCAGGCCGGCGCCTGGATGGTCATGTCCTCGTACAACAAGGTCAACGGCGCTCACGCCGCATCGAACGACCTGCTGCGCACGCCGTTGAAGAGCGAATGGGGCTTCGACGGGGTCGTGGTCTCCGACTGGAATGGCGTGAAGGACACTGTGCAGAGCGCCAACGCCGCGCAGGACCTCGTGATGCCGGGCCCGGACGGGCCGTGGGGTGCCGCGCTCGTGGCGGCGGTGCGCGCGGGAGAAGTGCCCGAATCCGCTCTCGACGAGAAGGTCGAGCGTCTGCTTCGCCTCGCGGCGAGGATCGGCGCCCTCGAAGGCGCCCCCGCGGCGAAGCACGTCCCGGCGTGGACGGCGCCCGACGTCGCCGACCTACTGCGTGAAGCCGCCGCGGACGGCATGGTGCTCGTCCGCAACGACGGCGTGCTGCCGCTCGATGGGGCGCCGAAGGTCGCGGTGATCGGTCAGCATGCGCAGCACGGGCGCGCGCAGGGAGGCGGCTCCGCGATGGTGTTCCCGGCCGTCGAGCACTCCCCCTGGGACGGCATCGCCGCAGCGTTCCCCGGAGCTGTGTCGGCGCCGGGGCTGCCCCCGGTCTCCGAACTGCGCCCGTTCCCCCGAGGCGCACTCGCCGCCCCTGACGGCGCGGCGGGCACCCAGGTGCACTACATCGACGAGTCCGGCACGGAGTTCGGCGCCGAGACATTCCCCTCCGGGCGCTTCGGCTGGCTCCTCGCCCCGGAGCTGGCGCGGTCGAAGCGGCTCGAGTTCCGCACCATCTACACCGCGGAGCAGTCGGGACCTCAGCGGATCGGTTTCGCCGGGCTGGGCCGTGCCACGCTCCGGATCGACGACGAGACCGTGGTGGACGAGGAGATCGCCCCGGCCGGTGGCGACCTGGTGTCCGGGGTGCTGCACCCTCCTGTCCGTTCCGCCGAGGTCGATCTCGAGGCGGGGCAGCAGGTGCGGATCGAGCTCGACCTTGTGCCATTCCTGCCCGGAGGGTTCCCGTTCGCCATGGTCCTGCTCGGGACCGAGAGCGTCTTCGGCGACCCGGAGGCCGAACTGCAGCAAGCGGTGGATGCCGCCAGGCACGCAGACGTCGCGATCGTGGTGGTAGGCACGAGCGAGAGCATCGAGTCCGAGGGCTTCGACCGCCCGTCCCTCGCGCTCCCCGAGGGCCAGGACGACCTTGTGCGCCGCATCGCAGCCGTCAACGACCGCACGATCGTGGTCGTGAACTCCGGTGCGCCCGTGCTCATGCCGTGGGTTGATGAGGTGGCGGCGGTGCTGCTGAGCTGGTTCCCCGGCCAGGAGTTCGGCACTGCTCTCGCCGACGTGCTCACCGGGGCCGTGGAGCCGGGAGGGCGGATGACCACGACCTGGGCCCGCAACCAGGACGACGTGCCGGTGTGGAACACGACACCGCAGGACGGGAGGCTCGCCTACCACGAGGGACTGAACATCGGCTACCGCGCCTGGGCAGGACGCCCCGAAGGCCCCGCCCCTGTCGCGGCCTTCGGGTCGGGACTCGGCTACACGCAGTGGCGCATCGCCGACGAGAAGGCCATCCGGTCCGACGGAGGCGCCCGAGTCTCCGCGACCGTGACCAACGTCGGCGGCCGCACGGGCAAGCAGGTCGTCCAGGCCTTCGTGTCCCGCGTCGACGACTCGGAGATCGAGCGCCCCGCGCTCTGGCTCGCCGGATTCGCCGCGGTCCGGGCAGAGGCCGGGGTCACGACGCCGATCGCGATCTCGATCCCGCGACGCGCCTTCCAGCACTGGTCCGTTGAGGATCACGCCTGGATCGCCGAGCCCGGACGCTACGCCCTGCGGATCGGTGCCGGGGTCGACGCCCTCGGCGACGAGCACATCATCACGATCGACTGACGACACGAGGAGACGGATCATGTCACGAGTACCAGAAGGGTTCCTCTGGGGAGCCTCCACCGCCGCCCACCAGGTGGAGGGAAACAACACCTCGAGCGACTTCTGGCGATGGGAGGGCGACGGTTTCCTGACCGAATACTCCGGGGATGCCGACGACAGTTACCATCGCTACGCCGAGGACATGCGCCTCCTGGCCGATGCGGGCCTGAACGCCTACCGGTTCAGCATCGAGTGGGCGCGGATCGAGCCGGAACGGGACCGCTGGTCGTTCGCCGAGCTCGCCCACTACCGCCGCATGATCGACACCGCCCGCGAGCTCGGACTCGAGCCGGTCGTCACGCTCCACCACTTCACGTCGCCGTACTGGTTCGCCGAGGCCGGGGGCTGGATGAGCGGTGAAGCGCTGGAACGGTGGCGCCTCTATGTCGAGAAGGTATCGACCATTCTCCACGGCGTCGAATGGGTGTGCACCATCAACGAGCCCAACATGGTCGCCCTCATGCAGAAGTTCGTTGCCGGCATGGAGCACGGCGAGGGACTCACCCTCGCCCACGACGGCCCGCTGAGCCCGGACCCCGTGCTCGGGGAGCGGATGGTCGAGGCGCATCGGATCGCGACCATGGTGCTGCGCGAGCGAACCCGGGCGAAGGTCGGCTGGACGATCGCCCAGCAGGCCTTCACCCCGACTCCGGGCAACGAGGAGGTGTTCCGCGACGTCACGTGGGCGTGGGAGGACCTCTACCTGGAGGCCTCACGCGGCGACGACTTCGTCGGCGTGCAGTCGTACACCACGCAGCCGGTGAACGAGCATGGCCCTGTGCCGCATCCGGCCCACCCGGACAACACCCTCACCGGATGGGCGTACCGTCCGGACGCGCTCGGACTGGCTCTGCGGCACGCGCACGAGGTGACCGGCCTCCCCCTGCTCGTGACGGAGAACGGCATCGCGACCGGCGATGACGCGCGCCGCATCAGCTACACGACCGAAGCGCTCCGGCATCTCGCCGCGGCGATCGAGGACGGGATCGATATCCGCGGCTACCTGCACTGGTCAGCGCTGGACAACTACGAGTGGGGGCACTGGGCGCCGACGTTCGGACTGATCGCAGTCGATCGGGAGACCTTCGCCCGCACCCCCAAACCGAGCCTCGGCTGGCTGGGTGAGGTCGCCCGCACGGGGGCATCTGGGATCCCTGCCGGAACCGCGTCGTTCACTCCGGATCCTGCCGCGAACGCCGGGTCCTCGGCACTCTTCTCCCGCGACTCCCCCGTGGGCGACCTTCTGGACGATGAGCGCAGCAGGGCGCTGCTCGAGGCCGCAGCCCCCGGAATCGGCGCGCACCCGATGATCGGCATGGCGAGGGGCTTCCCGCTCGCCGCCGTCGCCGGTATGGCGAAGGACGTGCTCTCGGCGGAGGCGCTCGACGCACTCGACGCGCGCCTCCGCGCGATCGTCTGAGCCGCTCCGCCCGCAGGCGCCCCGGGTCGCCCTTCTCATCGAGGGCGGCACGGGGCGCTTCGCCGCCCCCTTCAGCTGCCGACGGCGGCCTTCACCCCCGACCGAGCACGAAAATCAGACAGAGCACCCCGACGAGCAGTGTCGCACCGGTCAGTGCGGCGACCGGCCAGCCGGAGCGCAGCACGACCGGTTCTGCCGAGGTGAGCGCCCGGTGCTGGCGCCGGTAGCGCCGGTGCGAGCCGACCAGCACGACCAGGGCGAGGGCGAGCCCCGCGAAGCCGAGCACGAGCGCAGCCCCGCCGATCACCGACGGCAGGATCCGCATGATCACGACGGATCCTCCGGCAAGCGCCAGCGCCGTGCGCCGCCACGCCAGGGCGGTGCGCTCCGGCTGCAGGCCGGGGTCGAAGACCCGCTCGGATTCGCTGCTCACGCCAACAGCACCCCGAGCAGCACGAGGATCCCCGTCGCCACGACCACGAGGACGAGCGGGATCGCGATCCACGGCGGGCCCAGCGGGGTCGACTCCCGCAGCGACCGCTCGGTGCGCATCCAGCCCAGCCACGCCTGCACCGGGGTCAGCAGCCCCGCCACGATGAGCAGGATCGACGCCGCGTGCCTGAATCCGGGATGCATGCCCAGGCCCAGCGCTTCCAGCGCGACGCCGCCCGCGAGCAGAGCGAGGGAGGTGCGGATCCAGGCCAGGAACGTTCGCTCATTCGCGAGCGTGAAGCGGGCATCCGGCTCCTCGCCGCGGTCGTAGACGCGCCGGGGGAAGCGGCTGGTGCTCATGCGTTCTCCGTTCGGAGCGAGACGGTGCGGAATCCGGCGTTGCCCATCGACGAGTCGGGCGTGTTCGAGCTGCGCGCGGAGTTGCGGTAGCGGTTGCAGTACGAGATGTGGCACAGGTAGCTGCCGCCGCGCAGCACGCGCGCCATGCCGAGCGTCGGGCCCCGCGGATACGACTCGGCCGAGCGCTCGTACGTGCGCGGATCGAACCAGTCCGCGCACCATTCCCACACGTTGCCGACCGGCTGGAAGAGTCCGTACCCGTTGGCGGCGAAGGCGCGCACCGGAGCGGTGGTCAGCCAGCCGTCGTCGAGGGTGTTCTCGCGGGGGAACGAGCCCTGCCAGATGTTCGTGCGCCACCCGCCGTCGTCCGGCTCCTCGTCACCCCAGGGGTACTTCGCCCCGTCGAGCCCGCCACGGGCGGCGTACTCCCACTCGGCCTCGGTGGGCAGCCGTCGGCCGGCCCAGGCGCAGTAGGCGACGGCGTCGTTCCAGCTCACATGCACGACCGGGTGGTCCGCGAGCCCGTCCAGATCCGAGCGGGATCCGCCCGGGTGCGCCCAGTCCGCGCCGCGTACGCCGTACCACCAGGGGGTACCGGCGGCCGGGCCCATGATGTCGGCGTCGGGGGCGCTCACCGCCAAGTGGAACACGGCGGAGAAGCCGAAGGTCTCCGCCTCGGTGCGATAGCCGGTGGCCTCGATGAAGCGAGCGAAGTCGGCGTTCGTGACGGTGGTCGCGTCGATCTCGAAACCCTCGAGCGCGACCCGGTGCCGCGGGGTCTCGCCGTCGCCCCGATTCTCATCGCCCGAGGAGTCGCCCATCACGAAGGATCCGGCAGGCACCTGCGCCTGTACGATCGCATGTCCGCCGCCGGCGTCTCCCCCGGCCCCACCCCGCGCGCCGAGCAGCGGAAGCGCCGTACGCCCGCCGGACAGCACATCGCGCGGCGGCGCCCCGCACGCGCAGTCGGGACCGCAGGAGGTCGAATCACCCATGGGATCCATCTTCCCTGACCTGAGGCGGAGAAGACCGACGCATCGCGGGCCGGCGTCGGCGATGATCTGCGCGGTCTGCCACGCATCGCGCCGCGAGTGACCGCGGCGGGCAGCCGCTGCCGGACGAGCACGACGGCACGGCTCGCGGGCTGCGCCGACGACGAAGGCCCCGAGCGACTGCTCGGGGCCTTCTGTTCCGGTGGACCCAAGGGGATTTGAACCCCTGACCTCCTCGATGCGAACGAGGCGCGCTACCAACTGCGCCATGGGCCCGTGAACCAGATAAGCCTAACACGGGGATCCGGAGGCGCTCATCATCGGGGGCGCGCGCAACGCGCGCCGGGCGTGTCGGGATCCGCTCAGCCGGCGGCGCGCTGGGCGAGCAGCTGGCGCACGTGCGCCTCGATCTCGGCGTCGTCGACATAGCCCATCCGCGCGTACGGCGACTCCTGCGCGGCGGCCGGAGCAGGCAGCTCCGCAGGCGCCGGAGGGGCCAGCTCATCGGCCTTGCGCTGCAGTTCGGCGGCGCGGGCCGCCTCGCGGGCGAGGGTCTGGGCGTCGATCGAGGCGCGCGCTGCGTGCGCACGGGAGCCGGCGACCGAGACGAGGGGCTCGGGCAGCGTGCGCGGCGTCCAAGTACGCGGGCCCTGGTCGTGCAGTTCGGCCTCCCGAGCAGGCGTGTTCTCCGACTCGGGCGGCGCCACGATCCGCGCGGCACGGCGAGCCGCGCGGCGGGCGACAGCCGCCATCCGCTGCAGCATCAGCAGGGCGAGCAGCGCGACGGCGCCTCCGGCCCAGAGCAGGACGGAGGATCCGGCGGCGATCAGCTGCCAGACGCCGATGCCCACCGCCCCCAGCGCGAGGATGAAGAGCACCGTGGACGTGAGCCGGGTGCGACGACGGGCGCGGGCGCGACGGAAAGCAGGATCGGCGTGCGTCTCGGCGAGCTGCTCACGCAGCCGCTGCAGGTCGGCCTGCTCGCGGTCCGTCTGCAGCCGCTTGGCCAGCTTCTGCTGCGCGAGCGCGGTGCGTGCGTTCAGCTCGAGCTGCACCTCGCGGGGCGCCTCGCTGGTCTCGGCGAGCACGCGCAGGGCGCGATTCAGGCGCAGCGCATTGCGCTCGGCGGCGTCGTACTGGTGTTGCCCCCGCCACGAAGGCAGGAAATAGAGCAGCCACAGCAGCGCCGCGACCAGGACGATCACGCCCCCGCTCAGCACCGGCCCGTTCATGCCCTCCACGGTATGCGACAGGCTGCTCGCGACCGCGCCGACACGCGCACGCCGACCCCAGGCAGACCCCATACAGTGCCTCGTGGATCCCTGCACCGGCCCCGATGTCCTCGCCGGCGAGTAGGGTCGGCTCGTGGCCTCGTTCACCCCTCTGCAGCGGCTCGTCATCTCGGTCGCCGTGCTCGCGTCGTTCGTCACGTTCCTCGACGGCACCGTCGTCACGGTCGCCCTGCCCGCGATCAGCCGCGAGCTGGGCGGTGGCATCACCACCCAGCAGTGGGCGGTCGACGCGTATCTGATCACGCTCAGCGCCCTGATCCTGCTGGCCGGATCCGTCTCCGACGCATACGGGCGGGTGCTGGTGATGCGGATCGGGCTGATCGCGTTCGGGATCGCGTCCGTCGCCGTCGCGGTCGCCCCCACTCCCCTCGTCCTGATCATCGCCCGCGCCGCGCAGGGTGCCGCGGGAGCGCTGCTCGTGCCGAGCTCGCTCGCGCTGATCACCGCCGTGATGCGCGGCGAGGTGCAGTCCAGGGCTATCGGGGTGTGGACGGCCTTCACCACGGCCGCCCAGCTGGTCGGACCGCTGCTCGGCGGGCTGTTCGTGGATCTGCTCTCCTGGCGCTTCGTCTTCCTGATCAACGTGCTGCCGATCGGCGTCACGCTCGTGCTCGTCGCCCGGCTCCACCTGCCGGCGCACGAACGCACCACGCAGGTCGACTGGCTCAGCGGAGCGCTCTGCGCGATCGGCCTCGGCGGCGTCGTCTACGCCCTCATCGAGCAGCCGCACCAGGGCTGGACCTCCCCCGTGATCCTCATCACGGCGATCGGCGGCGCTGCGCTGCTGATCTTCTTCCTGCTGCGCCAGCGCCGCCCGCACCCGCTCATGCCGCTGTCGCTGTTCCGCGTGCGCAACTTCGCCTGGGGCAACCTGTCGACGCTCTTCGTGTACGCGGCACTGTCGCTGAACGGCTTCGTCATCGGCGTCTACCTGCAGCAGGGCGCCGGGCTCAAGGCCACGGAGGCCGGGCTCGCGAGCCTGCCGATCACGATCCTGATGATTCTGCTCAGCTCGCGCATCGGCCGATTGGCGGGCAGGCTCGGGCCCCGGCTGTTCATGACGGTCGGACCGCTGGTCATGGCCGCGGGTGCGCTCCTGCTGCTTCTGGTCTCGGAGCAGTTCGACTACTGGTGGCAGGTGCTGCCGGCGATGATCGTCCTCGGCATCGGCCTGTCACTGACCGTCGCCCCACTCACGTCCGCGATCCTCGGATCCATCGAGGAGAGCAGGTCAGGGATCGCCTCCGCGGTCAACAACGCCGTCTCCCGCGTGGCCGGGCTGCTCGTGGTCGCGATGCTCTCCACGATCGTCGGCGGAACCCTGAACCTCGCGGGCTTCCACAGCGCCACCTGGGTCACCGCCACCCTGTTCGCGATCGGCGGGATCGTGTCGTGGATCGGGATCCGCCGCCCCGTCCCCGAGGCCGTGCCCGAGCCCGCCGAGGGCTGAGCCCCCCACGAGGGTTGCGCACGTTCGGTCGCCGAGGCCCCCTCGCAGCATCCGCGCCCCCTCGCAATGCCGTCCATGCGGAGGGGCGTCGATGCTGCGAGGGGGTCTCGACGCGGTCCAGGCTCGCGTGAGCCGCAGTCAGCCCTGAATCCCGCGCTCGCGATGCAACCCGGCATCGCCCGGCAACCCGGCATCGCCCGGCACGGCGGTCGCGGGCAGATCCGACGCGGGGACGGCCGCCCAGTCGGCGGGAACGCTCCCCGACGCCCAGCGGTTCAGCACGCCCTCTGGCACGTCCTCGCGCACGAGCGAGAACGCGAGGTGGTCACGCCAGTCGCCGTCGATGTGGATGAACCGACGGCGCATCCCCTCATAGTGGAAGCCGAGCTTCTGCACGACCCGCAGACTCGGGCGGTTCTCCGGCCGCAGGCAGATCTCGATCCGGTGCAGCCCCAGGTCCGTGAACGCGAGGTCGGTCGCCATCGCGACGGCGGCGGGCGTGATCCCGTGCCCTGCGAAGCGCTCGCTCACCCAGTAGCCGATGGTCGCGGAGCACAGGGATCCGCGCATGACGCCCCAGATGTTGAGCTGACCGGCGAGCTTGCCGTCGTACTCCATCACGAACGGATAGCCGGTGCCGTCGCGGTACTGCTGCAGCAGCCGCCGGATGCTCACCCGCATGTCGATGCCGGTCTGCAAGCCGGGCAGGGTGGCCTCCCACGGCTGCAGCCAGCGCCGGTTGGTGATCAGCTCGTGCTGCAGCGGGCGCGCGTCCTTGGCCCGGATGAGCCGCAGCTCGACCGGGCCGTGCCGCATCGGTGCCGAGACGTCCACGTTCCGCTCAGATCCTCTCCACGTACTCCTTGAGCCAGACCCGAAGATCCGGCCCGAGGTCGTCGCGGTCCGCGGCGAGCTGCACGATCGCCTTGATGTACTCCAGCCGGTCGCCGGTGTCATAGCGCCGGCCACGGAAGATCACGCCGTGCACGCCGGGACCATCGGGATCCGCGGCGAACTCCTGCAGCGCATCGGTGAGCTGGATCTCCCCGCCCTTGCCCGGCGGGGTGCGCTCGAGGATCGCGAAGATCGAGGGCGGCAGCACGTAACGGCCGATGACTGCGAGGTTCGACGGCGCCTCCTCGCGCGTGGGCTTCTCGATCAGCCCGGTCACGCGCCGGACGTCGTCCGAGGCTCCGTCCGGGACCCCGTCCGGCGCGGCTGTGCCGTACAAGTGGATCTGGTCGGGATCCACCTCCATGAGGGCGATCACCGCCGCGCCGCTCCGCTCGTGCTCGGCGATCATCGCGGTCAGCAGCGGATCGCGCTCGTCCATGAGGTCATCGCCGAGCAGGACCGCGAAGGAGGTATCCCCGACATGCGTGCGGGCGCGGAGCACCGCATGCCCGAGCCCCTTGGGCTCGCCCTGGCGGAGGTAATGGATGTCGGCCATGTCGCTGGATGCGACGACGCGGGCGAGCCGGCGGTGGTCGCCCTTCTGAGTCAGCTTGCCCTCGAGCTCCGGCATCTGATCGAAGTGATCGGAGATCGCGTTCTTGTTGCGGCCGATGATGACGAGGATGTCGTCGATGCCCGCGGCCACGGCCTCCTCGACCACGTACTGGATCGCGGGCTTGTCGACGACCGGCAGCATCTCCTTGGGCATCGCCTTCGTCGCGGGCAGGAAGCGCGTGCCCAGGCCGGCCGCGGGGATGACCGCCTTGATACGTGCCTTCGTCATCTGCTCAGCTTACGGGCGCGGAGCATCTTCGGGCCGGAGCGGGCTCGGCGGCTCCCCGGTAGAATCGAGGCCATGCCCGGCGACATCGACCATGCGAAGCGCGCGCTGCGCGCCGATCTGCGCGAGCGCCGCAGCCTGCTGTCCGATCAGCAGCGCGCCGCCGCCGAGACGGCACTCACCGCCCGCCTTGACGAGTTGATCGCCGCAACCGGCRCTCGTTCGATCTCCTGCTTCCTCTCCACCACGACCGAGCCGGGCACGCGCGCCTTCATCCGCGCCGCGGTCGCCCGCGGAATCAGGGTCCTGCTGCCGATCACCCGCGAGGACGGCCTGCTCGACTGGGCGGTGGCCGGATCCGACGAGGAGATCACGACGGGTCTGCACGGACTGCCCGAGCCCACCGGCGAGATCCTCAACCCGATGGTGCTGGACGAGGTGGATCTGCTGCTCATCCCCGCAGCCGCCGTCGACCGCACCGGGATGCGGATGGGCTGGGGCCGCGGCTACTTCGACCGCACGCTCGGCTCAATGCAGAAGTGCCCTCCCGCCTATGCCGTCGTCTTCGACTCCGAGATCCTCGACGAGGTGCCCCACGATGTGCACGACCAGCCGGTCACCGGCGCCGTCACGCCGCTGCGCACCGTCGTCTTCCCCCTGACCTGACCCTCCAAACCGAGATCTGCGAGGCCCCCATGCCCACCTACTCCTACGCCTGCACCGCCTGCGGGCATCGCTTCGACGCCGTGCAGTCGTTCTCCGACAGCACCCTCACAGAGTGCCCCGAATGCCAGGGCCGCCTGCGCAAGGAGTACGGATCCATCGGTGTGACCTTCAACGGCTCGGGCTTCTATCGCACCGACTCCCGCGCGGGGTCTGGGGTTTCCTCTTCCACGGGGGCATCATCGAAGTCGGAATCGACGGCGAGCGCCACACCTGCGCCCGCCTCCGCACCGGCCTCTGGATCCTGAGGCCGACCATTCAGGGGAGAGAAAAAGCATGATCAAGGGCTTCAGGGAGTTCATCCTCCGCGGCAATGTCATCGACCTGGCCGTCGCGGTCGTCATCGGCGCAGCTTTCTCGGCGATTGTCGATGCGGTCGTCAAGGGTCTCATCAACCCGCTCATCGCACTGTTTTTCAGCGCTCAGGACCTCAACCACCTGGTCTGGGGCGTCTCGAACATGCAGGGAACGACGACCAACTTCGCCTACGGTGCGATCATCGGCGCGATCATCAACTTCCTCGCCGTGGCCGTCGTCGTCTACTTCGCGTTCGTGATGCCGATGAACCACTTCAACCAGCGCCGCGCCGCCAAGGCGGGCGTCACCGAAGAGCCCGAGTCCCTGCCTTCCGAGCAGGAGCTGCTCATCCAGATCCGCGACCTGCTCGAGAAGCAGAAGTCGGCCTGATCGGACCGGTTGCTGAGCGCGAAGCGCAGCGACAAGACGAAGCACCGACGCCCCGGCGCCCTCGTGGCGACCGGGGCGTCGTCGCGTCTGCGGTCCCGCGTCAGTAGTGCGGCGGTACCTCACGGCGCAGCGCCGCGTCGTTCGGGCCGGAGGCGCCCTTCGCCTCCGTGCCGGACTCGCGATCGCGCTCATCGGGTTCGGCGTGCGTGCCGGGGGCGGCCGTCAGGCGCGCGCGACGCGACCCTCGGACGCGTACGATGCGCTGCCGGGATCCGGAGTCGCCGGAACCCGCCTCGACCGACTCAGGCGACGCGGACGGCTCGTCGTCAGGCATCGTCCAGATCGAGCGGCTGGGTGTCGCCGTCCACGCGCGGCGCGTCGAGGGGGACCCCGAGCACCTCGCCGATGCGACGTGCGACCCCGGCGGGATCGCTGTACAGATCGAAGGCATGCACGCGGATGTAGTGCCAGCCCAGCCGCCGCAGCACCTGGGGGCGAAGCCGCAGCGTCTCCCGGAGCGATTCGGCACGCGATTCCGGGTCCGGTTCGATCACGACCGCCTTGCCGGCATGCTGCGCCACGAGGGGCAGCAGACCGCGGTAGTCCACGTCGACCGAGACGCCGATGCGGCGCAGCTCGCGGGCGAGGGCGAGGGTCAGAGGATCCGCCTGGTCCTCCGCACGTTCCTCGCGCGTGTGTCCGGCGAGGTCGCCGAGGATCGACATGAGCGTGGCCGCCCCGTGGTCCAGGCGCCCCTCGTCGAACGAGGACGGGCGGATCGACGACACGATCACCATCGAGCGGCGCGCCCTGGTCATGCCGATCGTGAGCAGGCGGTCGCCATCGGGCGAGGACAGATCGCCGAAGTCGCTGAGCACACGGCCGTGCTTGGTGACGCCGTAGCCGAGCGAGAAGATCACGCGGTCGCGACTCTCGGCCGCAGCCTCCTCGAGCGTCAGCACGATGAAGGGCTCCTGCGTGTCCCTGCCGACGAACTCGGCCACATCGCTGCGGCCCGCGAAGGCGATCGACACCGCGGCGAAGACCCGCTCGGCGTGCGTGCGGCTGGCCGTGACGACCATGAGCGACTCGGTGGGGCGATGCACCGCGTGCTCGACCACGAGTGTCACGATGCGCGCGACCTCGGCCTCCGGGCTCTCCATCGCGCCGGTCTCGGGATGCGGGATCCCCACACCGCCCTCGACGTAGTCCACCGTCAGCGACCCGCGACCGAGGTAAGAACCCGCCCACGGCAGGGAGACGATCTCGCCGCCGTAGAAGGCGTCGTTGATGAGCGAGGCCAGATCCTCGCCGCCGGCGCGGTAGCTGCGGGTCAGGGTGACCACCGGCAGCAGCTCGGAGAGGCGCTCGAAGACGGACACCTCGTCGAACGGATGCTCCTCCTCGCGGTCCTCCGAGGGCACCGTGGCGACCTGGAACGCGGTCGGCTTCTGCAGCACGGGATCGCCGAACGCGACGACCTGACGAGCGCGGCGGATCGCCGGGGTCGCCTCGGCCAGGTTGATCGCGGCGGCGTCGACGAGGATCACGGTGTCGAACTCCACCGAGTCCGGCAGGTCCGGCACCTGATAGGGCGAGGCGATCCAGACCGGCGCGAGCACGCGCATGAGTGTGGGGGCCGCAGCCACGAGCTCCGCGACCGTGGTGCGGTGCTGCGTGAGCCCGTGCCGGAGGTTCTGCGCCTCGGCGGCCTCGTCCACGATCGAGATCCGCCACTGGCCGCTCAGCTGCCAGGCGAGCAGCGGGCCCGCCGCCCCGGCGTGCGCCTCGTCCACGAGGCGGAAGTCGCGCTCGAGCTGGTCGACGACCGAGGTGTTCGCGCCCAGCAGGGAGCGGTTCTGCCGCAGCGCCTGCTCGAGCAGGGACTGCCACCAGGCGTACTCCAGCTCGGCGCCGACCCGGTCTTCGGAGAGGTGCCGGGTGGACAGGTCGATGAGGAGCGGCTCGAGGCCGAGCCCCGCCAGCTCGTCGCGGATGCGGGCGCGCTCGATGAGGTTGTCGAAGACGTCCGACTTCGCCGCGAGTCCGGCGAGCGTGCGCAGCAGACGCGCGACCGGAAGCGTCGCGAGCGGCTCCCGGCGCCCCAGAGCCGTGTCGAGCTCGGCGAGCTGCGCGTCGACGTCGCGCCAGGCGACGGAGACGTCGGCGAGACCGAGCGGCACCTCTGGCGCGACACCGGCGTCGACGTAGCGCTGCCATTCGGTGCGCTGGGCCTGGATGCGGGTGAGCGCGTCGTGCATGTCGCCCACATGCGCCCCGGGGCGTACGTACTCCTTGGCGAGCTGGCGCAGACGGCGACGGTTCGCGCCGGTCATCGCCGCATTGTCCCGGCGGCTGCCGTGCGCCTTGATGAGCTCGCCGAGCGGGCGCTCGAACACAGCCGGGGTGAAATGGTCGAGCGAATCGCGGATCCCCCGCAGCAGACGCAGGTACTCGCCGAGCTCCGAGATCGTCGCGAACGGGCGCATGTGCGTCTGGGCGACGAGCTCGTATCCCAGCTCGAGCAGTTCCGGCACGGTGCGCGCGTGCAGGGCCTCGGCGAGCGCGTGCACGCGGTGCGCCTCGTCCGACGAGGAGAAGACGACCCCGTACCAGGGCGAGTCGTCGGGGCCGAACCGGAACTCCCCCAGCCGCGCGGCCTGCGCCAGCGCCTCCGCGGCGTGCGTGCGATCCTCCGCGAGGTTCTGCAGCGCAGGGCGCCCGAGCCGCGCCGTCGTGGTCGGCGGAGTCGGGAGCAGGGCCAGCCGTGTGAGCATGCGGGTGGCATCGAGCACGCTCGCGCCCAGCGCCGGATCGGTCTCGGTCAGCGCGCGGCGATAGTCGCGCAGCACCGTGCGCAGCCGCAGCAGGGCGTCATCGATCTCCGCGAGCTTGGGAGCCGCGGCCTTCTCGTTGCGCCCGATCGCGCGCACCAGATCCCGGCGCACCGATCCCGGCGAGACGGCGAACCCGTCCAGCCCGATCCCGCTCAGACGGTGCCGCACGCCGTCGAGCGTCGAGCGGCGGGGCGAGACGACGAGCACGCGCTTGCCCGCGCGCACCAGCTCACCGATCGCGTTGATCACGGTCTGGGTCCCGCCGGTTCCCGGAAGGGTCGAGACCGTGAGGGAATGCCCGGCCGCGATGCGGGCGAGCACCTGCTCCTGCTCGTTGTCGGCGTCGAGGAGGAGGTTGTCCGAGGCCGGGGCACGGTCGTCGGGCCCGGCCGTGGACGGCTGCGGTCCCGGCGCGGAGACGCGCTCGCGGTCGGCCGCATGGCCGGCCAGTGCGTTGAGCATCGGGTGGTCGAGGTCATGCGCATCGCGGGCCATCGCCGTGCCGACGTCGGCGAACGTGGACACCATCATGCGCGGCTGCACCGAGAACGTGTCGACGGATGCGGTGGCCGCCCGCAGCATGTCGATCGCCGGCTGCGGCGCGAACACGCCGTTCTGGTACGCCAGAGCGGCGAGCCGGGCGTCGTCGATCGTGATCCCGAAGTGATCGCGCGCGATGCGCACGAGCTCGGGGTTGAGGAAGAACTGTCCGTGCAGCTTCAGCTCGTAGTCCGCGTAGTGCCGGCGGATCGCGAGCGGACGCAGCAGCATCGGGGCGGCGTAGTCGACGCCGCCGATCCGCCAGGTGCACAGCCCGACCGCGAGGTGCACGGCATCGAGGCCGCGCACGGTGCGCAGCTCGGTGTTCTTCGCCGTGATCCGGTCGGCGGCGAGGCGCGCGCCGCGAAGCCCCACCTCATCGCGGAACAGGTTGGACAGCAACGTGGAACGGCCCGTGATGAACTGCGGCAGGCTGCCGGGGTGAGCCCGCGAGATGTCGATCCCGCCCGCCGCGACATCGCGATACGCGGTCAGCGGCGAGGGGCCGCCGAGCTCCGCTGCTTCCGCCCTGAGGCGGGCTCGCTCAGCCGTCGCGGCGTGCACCGCTTGCACGCCCGGCTCTGCCACATCGACGTCGCCGGGCGTCACGGACTTCTCCTCCGCGTTCTTCCCGTCACGTCGCCACACACGACAAAGACTAGGCGTGGTGGATGGGCAGAACCGTCAGATCCACTGGGTTTCGCCGGATTCAGGTGCTTTCTCCCTCCACAGCGGGTCTTTTCCGCATTCTTCGCACCGATTGCGGATCCGGCCGTCCTGCGCACACGTGGTGACCGAGGATGGGTGCATGACCTACCGCTACGACTTCGCCGACACCCCGTTCGGGGATGCGCTGTGTGTGTTCTCCGACGTGGGGCTCGTGGCGTTCGACCTGCCGGAGGGGATGCACCGCGACTCCCCCTGGGCGCTCGAGGCGACCGCGCGGATGCTGCACGCCGTGCCGGAACCCGATCCGGGTGCGAGCGCGGAGATGGACGAGCTGCTGCAGGCGTACTTCTCCGGAGAGCCGATCCGCTTCGATCGGGAGCTCACCCTGGACTGGCGGCTCACCAACGGGTTCACCCGCTCCGCACTGCAGTCCGTGTGCGAGATCCCCTGGGGCGAGAGTGCGAGCTACGGCGAGATCGCGGCGATGGCCGGCAGCCCGGGTGCCGCCCGAGCGGTGGGCACGGCATGCAGGAACACGCCCTTCTCGATCGTCGTGCCCGTGCATCGCGTGGTGCGAGCGGACGGCTCGCCCGGCGAGTACGGCGCGCATCCCGAACGCAAGCGGTACCTCCTGGACCTGGAGGCGGATGCGGCCGCCCGAGCCCATCCCGTGCACGACGTCCGCCCCGGTGTGTAGGCCGCCGGGGCGGACGTTCCCCCCTCTGGAGAGGGGGCGTCACGTCGGCACCGGACATCCGCGCGTCGATGGTACCGGCCCGGACTGCTTCGGCCTCCGGCGGGATTCTCCGCCAGGCCCTCACACGCGCCGGAGTGATAGCGTCGACGCTACAAAACGACGGGACGGGGTGGACACCTCGGAAGCTGGTAGTCGGGTGAACTCGTTCGAGACAGTCGGATCCGACGCGGATCTGGTCGCGCAGGCCGTGCGCGAGCTGATCCGGCGCACCCGCTTCCCCGTCGCATTCGGCGGCCTGCTCGACAGCGGCGAGGTCCCGGTCACCGCGATCGTCGGCTCTCGCACGCGGAGCCTCGAGGGACTGCGGGTGCAGCCGCAGCGCGGTCTCGGCGGGCGAGCGATGATCGAACTGCGCCCGCGCATGACGCACGACTACGGCGCCTCGCAGCAGATCACGCACGACTACGACGGCTTCGTCCTGGGCGAGGGGCTGCGCACTCTGCTCGCGATCCCGGTGATCGTGTCGGGGCGGCCTCGCGGTGTGCTGTACGCGGGCGCCTGGGAGGAGCCGCCGGCCGGCGGGATCACCACCGCGCCGGCGATGCAGATCGCCGACGCGCTCGCCGGTGAGCTGCGCATCCGCGAGGAGGTGGAGCGACGACTGCGCTCGGCGAGCGCGCCCACTCCCCCGCCTGCGCTGAGTCCCGCGCATCGCGAAGAGCTGCGGGAGAGCTTCGCCGAGCTGCGCTCGATCGCCGCCCTCGTGCCGGACGAGACCGTGCGCGAACGCCTCGGAGAGCTCGAGCGCCGTCTGCTGGCCCTCTCCGCTCCGTCACCGCTCCCGCGCACCTCCGAGGTTCGCCTCTCCCCCCGCGAGCTCGACGTGCTGAGCTGTGCAGCGCTCGGCCAGACCAACGCGCAGGTCGCCGCCGAGCTGGGGCTGCGCGAGTCGACGGTGAAGGCGTATCTGGGCACGGCGATGGCGAAGCTCGACGCCCCGACCCGGCATGCCGCTGTCGCGCGGGCGCGGCGCGACGGGCTGATCCCCTGAGCCGAGCTGCACTGCTCCTGCCCAGGCGTCCGCGGTAATCTCGACACAGCGCATTGCGCACCCGGACGAGGCGGGCCAGTACCCGGACAGCGAAAAGACTGGCTCTCAGGAGGCCCGCCATGGCGTGGATCGTGCTCATCATCTCCGGAGTCTGCGAAGCCGTCTGGGCGACGGCCCTCGGCAAGTCCGAGGGATTCACCCGGCTGTGGCCCAGCATCATCTTCGTCGTCGGTCTGGTGGCATCGATGTTCGGGCTGGGCTGGGCGATGCGAGAGATCCCGACCGCCACTGCTTATGCGGTGTGGGTGGGCGTCGGCGCCTCGCTCACCGTCGTCTGGGCCATGATCACCGGCGATTCCGAAGTGTCCTGGATGAGGATCCTGTTGATCCTCGGTCTGGTGGGGTGCATTGTCGGATTGAAGTTGATCGATCCGGGACATTCATGACATTCCGCATTTCAATCATTGCCACGGACAATTCCTGCACGTAGATTTGTCACCATGGCACGCAAAATTGTTCACCAGCTCGTCGACGATATCGACGGTTCCGTTCTCGAAGTGGGCGAGGGCGAGACCGTGCATTTCTCGCTCGACGGTTCCGCCTATGAGATCGATCTGACCAGCGCTCACGCCGCAGACCTGCGTGCGGCGCTCGCTCCGTTCATCTCTTCGGGCCGGCGCACGCAGCGCGCGGCGACCGGGCGCCCGTCCGCCGCGGCCAAGCGTCCGAACCGCAACCCGGAGACCGCGGCGATCCGCGCCTGGGCCGGCGACAACGGCCACAAGCTCTCCGAGCGCGGCCGCATTCCGGCCGACGTGATCGAGGCGTACCGCGCCGCGCACTGACCGCGAATCAATACGAGAAGGGACCGTCCTCAGGGACGGTCCCTTCTCGTCTGCTTTCTTCTTCTGCTTGTGCCCCCGACAGGATTCGAACCTGCGACCTGCCCTTTAGGAGAGGGCCGCTCTATCCGACTGAGCTACGAAGGCGCTCTCCCAGTGTACGAGCACACGCGGCCCTATGCCGCCATCTCCAGGTAGGGCTCCCAGCGAGGGTCGCCCCGTTCTGATCCGCGCACCGTCCATCCCGTCCCCCGTGGCGGAGCGGGCGTCAGGCGCAGCTCCCAGCCCATCTCCTGCGGAGTGCGATCACTCTTGACGTTGTTGCAGCGCAGACAGCAGGCGACGAGGTTCTCCCAGGAGTTCTTGCCCCCGCGCGAACGCGGCAGCACGTGGTCGATGGTGGATGCGGACTTCCCGCAGTAGCCGCAGCGATTGCCGTCACGGCGCAGCACCCCGCGTCTCGTGACGGGCGCATGCCGGGCTCTCGGCATCCGCACGTACCGGCTCAGCACGATAACGGCGGGGCGGTCGAAGCGGCCGCTCGCCGCCCAGACGGGATCGTCGACGGCGCATTCCACGACGGACGCCTTCTTGTTCATGACCAGCACGATCGCGCGTCTGAACGACACGACCGCGAGCGGTTCGTACCCAGCGTTGAGCACCAGTGTGCGCATCCTGCATCCCTTCGATCCGACCGGGACGGCTTCCCGGTCTCTCGACCGTGCGCAGACAGAGGGTCCGCAGGATACGAAAACGGCGCTGTCTACGAGAGACAGCGCCGTGAGCGCACGGGTGATCCGTGCAGATCCTGCGGGCAATGCCGAAGAACGAGTCGACCGAGTGCATCCGTGGTTCGGATGCTCGGTATTCGTCCCATCGTGTTCCTCCGCCCTTGCGACGACGGAATCAGGCTAGCCCATGCTCCGACGACGACGCGGAGAACTTCCGGTGAACGCCGTGACGGATCAGCGGACGTTGACCTGGAGCCACGCGAGAGGGTCGATCTCGGTGTTGTTCACGAGCACCTCGAAGTGCAGGCAGGATCCGGACACCCAGCCGGTGTTCCCGACCTCACCGAGGTACTGGCCGGCGGTGACGCACTGGCCCACTCCGACCGCTCGGCTGCCGTAGTTCATGTGCCCGTACAGCGTGGAGATCGCGGCGGATCCGCTCAGTGCGGGGTGGGAGAGCTCGACCGTCTCGCCGTAGCCGCCGTAGCCGTCCTGGGAGATCGTGACGCAGCCGTCCGCGGCGGCATAGATCGGAGTGCCGATCGGCGCGGCGAAGTCCTGGCCCATGTGGCTGCGACCGCTGCGGGCCGCGCCGAAGCCATCGCTCAGCGTGTAGGAGCCGGCCGCCATCGGGTAGATGACCTGTCCGGGGTTCGCGATCGGAGCCATGTTGGTGCGCACGGACGCGACCGAGGGCTTGGCGGCGGCGGCCTCTGCCGCGGCCTTGGCGGCGGCGAGAGCGGCTTGCTCCGCCTTCTTCTGCTCGATCTCCTGCGGAGTCGTCGCGGTGAAGGAGCCGCGTGTGCCGGCGACAGCCGTCGCCTCGGATGCGACGACGATCGACTGCGCGTGACCGGCGGCGATCTGCTGAGCGGTCGCCGGCGAG
This sequence comes from Microbacterium sp. 05N427, assembly GCF_056397105.1. Classification (NCBI taxonomy): domain Bacteria; kingdom Bacillati; phylum Actinomycetota; class Actinomycetes; order Micrococcales; family Microbacteriaceae; genus Microbacterium; species Microbacterium sp. 05N427. The sequence goes on along the minus strand of NZ_JBFTMT010000003.1, from coordinate 178,336 downwards.
GCGGTCGCGGGTGCGGCGCCGGTCGCGAGCGCGGGCAAGGCGATCGCTGTCACCAGTGCTCCCACCGCGGCGAGGACGGCGAAGGTGCGGATCGGGCGCACCACGGATCGGGAGACCGGGTTCTTCGCACGCTTCGGGGAACGCGTGTCGACGGACGTGTCGGTCTGTTCGAGTTCTTCGGCCAAGGGCTTCCTCCAGGCCTCGGCGCCGTGCGTCGGCTCGTCCGTACTCGCGTGCGCGTCGGGATTTCGACGCACATCAGGATGACCACGGCGGTGACGAACCGGGAGGCTGCCGCCGGGCTTATCGCCGACGGGCTTCTCGTCGACGACCTCCCCGACGTTACCCGATCGTGATGAATCTGTCACCCCCTGATTCGGGACGACCGATCCGAGCGGCCGCCGGAGACGGCTGAGGCCGGTCAACCCGCGTTCGCGGCGAGCCAGGGCTCGGGGTCGATGACAGAGCCGCCGATGCGCACCTCGAAGTGCAAGTGGGATCCGTACGAGTTGCCGGTGTTGCCGACGAGGCCGATGAGCTGGCCTGCGGAGACCTGGTCGCCCGCCTCCACCATCCGGCTGCCGTAGACCATGTGACCGTAGCGGGTCTCCACCATGGTGCCGTTGAGGTTGCTCATGATCATCATCGAGACGCCGTAGCCGCCGATGCTCTCGGCGGAGGCCGTCACGGTGCCGGCGGCAGCGGCGTAGATCGGCGTTCCCTGGGGCGCGATCATGTCCCAGCCCTCGTGGCCGCGGCCTGAGCCGGGGCCCTCGCCGGGCGTGAAGCTCGTGACCGGATAGCGCACGGCGCCGGAGCCCGGAGCGACCAGCGCCATCCCGGCAAGAGACGGGCGGGAGCTGCTGGCCGTCGCGGCGGATGCCGCGGAGGCTGCGGCGGCCGCCGCAGCGGCCCGCGCTGCAGCGGCTTCCTCGGCCTTGCGCTTCTCGATCTCGTCGGGCGTTGTCGCGGCGAACTGCCCGCGCGTGCTCGGGGCCTGCGTGGCCTCGGACGCGACCACGATCGACTGGGCGTTGTCGGCCGCCAGTTGCTCGGTGGTCACCGGAGCTGCGTCCGCCGCACCGCTCGTCGAGACGAAGGCCGGGAGGGCGATCGCGGCGACCAGGGCGCCGACGGCCCCGAGGATCGCCACGGTCCGCACCGGGCGCACGAAGGCACCGGATCGCGTCGCAGCCTTTCGGCGCGTGGTCGCGTCGGCGCTCGTCTGGCTCGTGGTCTCGATCGTGGTGTCAGGCAAAGTCTGTCCTCCGGCCTCTGCGCGAAGTCGCGCCGGTCCGTCGTCGATCGGGTCGGTCCGCACAGGGTTCGGACGCATGTCTCCCCACGGCGGCGACGGGCCGATGAGGCGAGCGCCGTGGAGTCCGTCGACGGGCTTCTCGTCAACGGCCCTCTCGACGTTACCGGAAAGTCACGAACGTGTCACGCTGCCCCAAGGATCCGCTGAACGCCCATTTCCCGCGGGTCCCGCGATGCGCGCACAGGCGATGTCCAGCCGGCGAGCCTCCCGGCGACCGTGGAGTTCCTCAGGCGACCAGGAAGATGTGCGAGGCGAGCTCGACCGGGAGCTCGAGGCCCTCGTCCTGCCCGTCCACCTCGATGAGCACGTAGCCCTCGTTGAAGCGGAACCGGCCGCGCGCCCCGGGGACGACCCCGGCGTCGCGCAGCTGCTGCAGCAGCTCTGGGTCCACCTGCGCGGGCTCGGCAAGACGGCGCACGGTACCCTCGGTGGGCGTGCCGGCTGTGTTCATGTGCTCGACGAGGCCGATCACGCCCTCATCGAAGGTGCGCGCCGCGGTGCCGCCGAGCTGGTCCAGCCCCGGGATCGGGTTGCCGTACGGCGACTCGGTGGGGTGCCCCAGCAGCTCGACCAGGCGGCGCTCCACCTGCTCGCTCATGACGTGCTCCCAGCGGCAGGCCTCTTCGTGCACGTAGGCCCAGTCCAGCCCGATCACGTCGGAGAGCAGGCGTTCGGCGAGACGGTGCTTGCGCATCACGTCCACGGCTTTGCGACGCCCGGCCTCGGTCAGCTCGAGGCGGCGATCCTCGGAGACGACGACGAGGCCGTCGCGCTCCATCCGGCCGACCGTCTGCGACACCGTGGGACCGGAATGCCCGAGGCGCTCGGAGATCCGGGCGCGCAGGGGGACGATGTTCTCCTCCTCGAGTTCGAGGATGGTGCGGAGGTACATCTCCGTGGTGTCGATCAGATCTGCCATCGATCCCCCTTGTCGTGCCGCGGATGCGGTCGCCTGCTGTTAGGCAAGCCTACCTTCTGCGGATATGCGCCGGCGCTGCCGCGGATGCCCGGCAGCGCAGGATCGCCGTGCGACGGCGCAGAGCCCGTCGCACGGTGTCACACGGGCAAGGGCAGCCCCTCGACGGCACCTAGAATCTGTGCATGGCGATCGAGATTCCCCGCGACCTTCTGCCCGTCGACGGCCGCTTCGGATGCGGCCCCTCCAAGATCCGCCCCGAGCAGGTGAGCGCACTCGCCGCCGTCGGGTCGAGCCTGCTGGGCACCTCGCACCGCCAAGCGCCGGTGAAGAACCTCGTCCGCAGCGTCCGCGAGCAGCTCGCCTCCCTGTTCCGCCTTCCCGAGGGCTACGAGATCATCCTCGGCAACGGCGGATCCACCGCGTTCTGGGATGCCGCCGCATTCGGCCTCATCGAGAACCGCGCGCAGAACCTCGTCTCGGGCGAGTTCGGCGGAAAGTTCGCGAAGGCCGCGGCGGCGCCGTGGCTGCAGGCGCCCGATGTGCGCAAGGCGGAGCCCGGTTCGCGCGCCGCGGCAGAGATCGTCGATGGCGTGGACGTCTACGCCTGGCCGCACAATGAGACCTCGACCGGTGTCGCCTCCCCGATCCGCCGCGTCTCCGCGGACGGCGCGCTCACCGTGATCGACGCGACCAGCGCCGCCGGCGGGATCGACTTCGACGTGACCGAGACCGACGTCTACTACTTCGCCCCGCAGAAGAACCTCGGATCCGACGGCGGCCTCTGGTTCGCCGCGGTGTCGCCTGCGGCCGTCGAGCGGATCGAGCGGATCGCCGCATCCGGGCGCTACATCCCCGAGTTCCTCAGCCTGAAGAACGCGGTCGACAACTCCCGCCTCGAGCAGACGCTCAACACTCCGGCACTGACCACGCTGCACCTGCTGGACTCCCAGCTGCAGTGGATCAACGGCAACGGCGGACTCGCCTGGGCCGCCGCGCGCACGCACGAGTCCTCCCAGGAGCTGTGGCGCCTTCTCTCGTATCGGCTGCTCTCCCGGGCGCTGCCCGGGAGGCGGATGCTCACTCCTCTTCGGAGTCGCCGTCCTCGTCGTCATCGTCCGCGTCATCGTCATCGTCGGAGTCGACAGAGTCGTCATCATCCTCGGAGTCGACGGAGTCGTCGAGCTCATCGATGTCCACGCCGTCGAGGTCCCCCGCGTGCAGACGCGGCGCCGCCTCATCCTCGTCGTCGTCGTCCAGCTCGTCCTCATCGAGATCGTCGTCGTCGATGTCGGACTCCGCCTCGAGCGCATCAGCAGGAAGCTCATCGGATCCGCTCGCCTCCACGTCGTGCTGAGCCGAGGCGGCGAGCTCCGCCTGGTGCGCGCGGTAATCGGCGAGACGCTCGGCCCACGGCACCCACTCGGGCGCGAGCAGGGCGCCGTCTCCCGGAAGCAGTTCGGCCTCCAGCACGGTCGGCTCGTCGTCGCCGACCTGCGCGACGGACACCGTCCAGTACCAGCCCGGGTAGCCGCCGAGGCGGTTCTCGAAGAGCAGCGAGACCACGCCGTCGACCTCGGGGAGGTAGCCGGCGGCCGGCCCCACCGACGCCGCGGGAGTGATCTCGTGCAGGGCGGAGAGCGCCAGATCGCGCGCGTCCAGCAGGCGCTCGCTCACATGCAGGATCGCAACGGGCTCATCGTCCGAGAAGCGCTCCTCGACCGCCGGCGCGACCGTCTCGGCCGTGGCCTGCACGGGCATGATCGGCTCGACGCCGGTGACATCGCTCTCAGGCATCGAAGTCCTCGGCCACATTGCGCAGCACAGCGGCGATCTTGCGGCCGTGGCTGGAGGAAGGGTAACGGCCGCGGCGGAGGTCGCCTCCGATGCCGTCGAGCAGCTTCACGAGGTCCTCGACGATCACCGCCATGTCGTCCGCGGGCTTGCGCTTGGTCTTCGCGAGACTCACGGGCGCCTCGAGCATGCGCACGGACAGCGCCTGCAGACCACGCTTGCCGTCGGCGACACCGAATTCGACTCGGGTGCCGGCCTTGACCGCGGACCCGGCGGGGAGGGACGAGGCGTGCAGGAAGACGTCCTGGCCGTCATCGGTGGTGATGAAGCCGAACCCCTTCTCGTCGTCATAGAACCTGACCTTGCCGGTGGGCATGGGAGAACCTCGCTGCAATACTCGGGCGCCGGATCCGTGCGGATCCGGTCGGGACGCGTGCGGAAGCCCCGCACCCCACCAGCCTACCGGTCGCGGAGCGGGTAGGCTGGGACGGATGAGCACTCGGCCGCCTGCCCCCGAGCCGGAGATCCGCGGGATCGATCGGTTCCTGACGTTCGGCGCRCTGACGCTGGCCGCACTCTCCGTGATCTGCTTCTTCGTGATCATCATCGCGACCGCGGTGGGGATGAAGCAGGCCGACTTCACGCACGGCGCCTGGCCCGTCGTGGGCGTGTTCCCGTTCTGGGGTCTGCCGATCGCGTTCGTCATGATCATCGTGCTGCTCATCATGAGCATCGTGCGGAGAGGCCGCGCCGCGCGGCGCTCTTGACGCGCCGAGAGCTGGTCTCCCCATGAGCACCCATGCGCGCCTTCTCGCCGAGGCGCTGTCCGCGCGCACCGATGAGGAGCTCTCCGCGCTCTTCGGCCGCCGCGAGGTGCGACCGGACGCGGGCTGGAACGACTTCTTCGACGCCGCCGAGGCACTGCTGGATCCGTCCTCCCTCGCGCGCATCCTGCCCCGGCTGACCCGCGCCGAGGCCGGTGGGCTCGTGGCAGCGGCATCCGGCGAGGATCCCGGTTCCGTCGCGGAGGCCCTGCGAGATCTCGCGCTGCTCTCCCCCTCTGGCGCGACGCTGCCGCCGTCGGTCGCGGCCGCAGTCGCCGGACGCGATGCGCCAGGCGCCGCGGTCGCGGCAGCCCCGGGATCCGCACTTCTCGCCGGGCACGGCGATGAGCCCGCAGCGGCTCGCGCGGCCGAACGGGCGTTCACCACGGTCGCCACCCTCGCCGACGCCCTGCTGCTCGCCGAGGAGGGGCCGCTCGCGCTGCTCGCCGGAGGTACGGTCGGGCTCTCCGAGAAGCGTCGGCTGAGCGAACGCGGTCTCCCCGATGATCCGGCTTTGCTCGACGATGTGCTGGCTGTCGGCACGGCCGCGGGACTGCTCCGGCCGATCGGTCGCACCCTGCTCCTCTCCGCCGCCGGCGCGGCCTGGCTCCGGTTGCCCGGCACCGAACGATGGGCGCAGCTGGTCTCCGGTTTCCGAGATGCACTGCCCGATGTGCTGCGCACCGAGGACGGCGGCTGGATCCCGCTGCGGGAGTGGGGGCACGAACACCCCTGGGACCCCGCCTGGCCCGCTCGTATCGACGCCCTGCTCCGGCAGGCGCGGTTGCTCGGCCTCGTCATGGACGAGCGAGCAAGCCCCGAAGGCCTCGAGGCTCCGTGGGCCGCAGCACCGCGGCACGGAGCGGATCCGGACCCCGCGGCCCTCGCCGCCTATGTTCCTGCCGAGGTCGACCGGATCTTCCTGCAGAACGACCTCACGGCGATCGCACCGGGCCCCCTGCTGCCCGCCCTCGATCTGCGGCTGCGCGGCATGGCTGCGCGGGAGTCGGCGAGCCAGGCCTCGTCCTATCGCTTCACCGCCGATTCGCTCAGCACGGCGCTGTCCGCCGGTGAGACCGAGCACGGCGTCCTGACGTTCCTCGAGGAGATCTCGCTCACCGGGGTGCCTCAGCCGCTGCGCTACCTGCTGGCGCAGAGCGCGAGCAGGCACGGCCAGGTGCAGGTGGGCACGGACCCGGAGACCGGGCGCACCCGCGTGCGCAGCCGCGACCCGCACCTGCTGGAGGCGATCGGCGTGGATCAGGCCCTGCGTCCGCTGGGCCTCGTCCCCGAGAACAGTGCGGAGGACGGCACCGTGCTGACCACGCGCGTCAACCGCGACACCGTGTTCTGGGCGCTCACCGACGAGCACTACCCTGCCGCTCTCGTCGACGCGGAGGGCGCTGTCGAGCGTCCGGTGCGCACCACCGCCGAGAGCGCGCCCCCGCCGCCCTCTGACACGCAGCGCTACGGGACGCTCATCGCGCGCCTGCGCGAGGCCCGTGAAGGCGATGCGGATGCCGCCTGGCTGGAGCGCGAGCTCGAGCACGCCGCGAAACAGCGCGCCGTGCTCGCCGTCGAGGTCGCGATGCCCGACGGCACGGCGCGGGAGCTCGTGCTCGAGGTGACGGGCTTCGGAGGCGGGCGCGTGCGCGGCCGCGACCGGGCGAGCGACGTCGAGCGCACCCTGCCCATCCGCTCGATCCTCTCCACCCGCGCGATCGAGGACACCGGATCCTGATGCCTCGAGACGGTCTCGTCCGGGCGGCGGGCGCCCGCGGCCCGGCACGACCGGTAGACTGATCCGCTATGTCTGATGGCCCGCTGATCGTCCAGAGCGACCGCACCGTACTGCTCGAGGTCGCACATCCCGACGCCGAGAGCGCCCGGCACGAACTCGCGATCTTCGCCGAGCTGGAGCGCGCGCCCGAGCACATCCACACCTACCGGGTCACCCGGCTGGGGCTGTGGAACGCGCGCGCCGCCGGCCACACGGCCGAGGACATGCTCGAGACCCTGGACCGCTGGTCGCGGTTCCCGGTGCCGCCCTCCGTGTCGGTCGACATCCGCGAGACCGTGAACCGCTACGGCAGGCTCGTGATCGAGCGGGACGACGAGGGCCTGCTCATCCTGCGCTCCACCGACCCCGCTGTGCTCACCCAGGTCGCGGGGAACAAGCGGATCCAGCCGCTGCTCGTGGGGCATCCCTCCCCCGACGCCTACGTCATCGACGCCTGGGCCCGCGGGCAGATCAAGCAGGAGCTGCTGAAGATCGGCTGGCCCGCCGAGGACCTCGCCGGCTACACGCCCGGCACCCCGCACGAGATCACGCTGGTCGAAGACGGCTGGACGATGCGCCCGTATCAGCAGGACGCGGTCGACGCGTTCGCGAAGGACGGATCCGGCGTCGTCGTGCTCCCCTGCGGCGCCGGCAAGACGATCGTCGGCGCCGGTGCGATGGCCGCGACCAGGACGACCACGCTCATCCTGGTCACGAACGCCGTCTCGGCGCGGCAGTGGCGCGACGAGCTCATCAAGCGCACGAGCCTGACCGCCGAGGAGATCGGCGAGTACTCGGGGCAGGTGAAGGAGGTCAAGCCGGTCACGATCGCGACGTACCAGATCCTCACCGCGAAGCGGAAGGGTCAGTACGCGCACCTCTCGCTGCTGGATGAGATGGACTGGGGCCTCGTGGTCTACGACGAGGTGCACCTGCTGCCCGCGCCGGTGTTCAAGCTCACCGCCGATCTGCAGGCGCGGCGCCGGATCGGCCTCACCGCCACGCTCGTACGCGAGGACGGCCGCGAGGGCGACGTGTTCAGCCTCATCGGACCGAAGCGCTTCGACGCGCCGTGGAAGCAGATCGAGGCACAGGGCTTCATCTCCCCCGCCGCGTGCTACGAGGTGCGCGTGGACCTGCCGCCGGACGACCGGCTGGAGTACGCCGCCGCGACCGACGACGAGCGCTACCGCCTCGCCGCCTCCGCGCCGGCCAAGATCACCGCGGTGCGCGAGCTCATCGCGAAGCACCCGGGCGAGCGCATCCTCGTGATCGGGCAGTACCTCGACCAGCTCCAGGAGCTGTCCGGGGCCCTGAACGCCCCGTCGATCACGGGCGCCACGCCCGTCGACGAGCGCGAGGAGCTGTACCGCCAGTTCCGCGAGGGCGAGATCGAGCTGCTCGTGGTCTCCAAGGTCGCGAACTTCTCAATCGACCTGCCCGAGGCCTCGGTCGCGATCCAGGTCTCCGGATCCTTCGGCTCGCGGCAGGAGGAGGCGCAGAGGCTCGGGCGCCTGCTGCGCCCGAAGCAGTCCGGGCACACGGCGAGCTTCTACACGCTGATCGCCCGCGACACGGTCGATCAGGACTACGCGCAGAACCGTCAGCGCTTCCTCGCGGAGCAGGGCTACAGCTACACGATCCTGGACGCGCACGAGCTCGAGGCCGCCTGACCGCTCCCCCGCCGTGCGCTCGCCCGCCGCGATCCCTCCGGGCCCCTACACCGCGCCTGCGAACCAGTCCAGGCTCAACCGCACGACGTCGTCGGGCCTGTCGTCGGTGAGGAAATGCGCGCCGCCCTCGACGAAGGCCAGGGCTAACCGGTCGGCGTGCTCGGCGTCGTTGCGGCAGACGCGGCGCGCCGTCGGCTCGGCGAACGGTCCGTCCTGCCGGCCGAACACGCACAGCATGGGCGGATGCAGCCGCATTCGCTTGTAGACCCCGCGCATGAGCCGCATCGACACCGGAATMACCATGCCGCGGTACAGCGCGGTGACGGCGCGCTCGACCTCGGGTCGCTCATGGACGCTCAGATACGTGTCGATCGTGCTGTCGGCCATCGGCTGCGCCGCATAGTGCGGCCCGAACAAATATCGCAGCGAACGCCCGGGACGATGAGCAAGCAGAGCAGGCATGTGCGCGAACGCCGGCATCACTCGGGGCGTGAACTCCATGAACCCCGGCGGCACCGAGACCTGGACGATCGCACGCACGCGCCTCGGACTCCGGTACGCGAGCTGCATCCCGGCGATCGCCCCCATGTCGTGGCACAGGAGGAACGCGCTCTCGATGTCCAGAGCGTCGAGCACCGCCTCGACGTCGTCGACCTGCGACTCGGCGTGGAACCTCGGGTCCTCGCTCTCGGTCCAGCCGGATCCTCGTAGATCCGGGCAGAGCACCCGGTATCCCTGCGCGGCGATCGCGGGCGCGATCAGATGCCACTGCCACCAGTGCATCGGGAATCCGTGCAAGGCGACGACCGGCTCGCCCTCCCCGATGACCGCGACGTGCGTGCGCAGGCCCGGAGTCTCGATCATGAGGTGCTCGAAGCCGTCCGCCTCGGGGAGCGGCGGAGACCACGTGCGTCCGACCGCCCCCTGTGAAGACGCCTGCGTGTCCATGGCGAGACCTCCCTGTCGTCGCACAACGCGGGTCCCTTGGCCCGCCGATCTGATATTACTACGTTTATAGTGTCGCGTCACTAGGAACATAGTAGTTACCCTCTTCCTCATGAGCAGTACCCGCCGCCGCGCCCTCGATGCCGCCGTGACCCTGATCGGGACCGAAGGCATCCGATCGCTCACGCATGGGAAGGTGGACGCCGCAGCCGCGCTGCCCGCGGGCTCCACGTCGAATCACTTCCGCACCAGGGCCGCCCTCGTCGCGGGCGTGGTCGAGTGGCTCGCCCAGCAGGAGCGCGCGGACGGAGGCCTTCCCGAGCCCCATAGCCGGGACGAGCTCGTGACTCTGCTCTCCCGCATGGGCGCCGCGCAGACAGGCCCGCTGGCGACGCGCACCCGCGCGAGATACGCACTGTTCCTCGAGGCCGATGACGACGCGATCCGGCCGCTGCGAGATCAGCGCCGGGGCATGGAGGAGTGGATCCGCGGCGTCCTGACGGAGCTCGGCGGCGAGAGCGCGGCACGCAGCACGACGTTTCTGATGGCAGCGTGCGACGGTCTCCTCCTGCACCGTCTCACGGTGGACCCGGACGCGCCGATCGCCGACGTGATCGCTCGTGCAGTGGACGCGGCACTGCGGAGCTGAGCCCCGTCACCCCTCGGACCGGGCGGACGATTCCTCGCCAGGGCTCAGCCCGCAGCGCCAGCACGGTGCGGCGAGGTCATCGAGCAGCGCGCCGCATTCAGGGCACACCCGTGAGAGCCAGCACGCCGCATCACCGACGCGCTCCTCGTCGTCCATGCTCTGAACGCTCCTTCGCGGCCCGCCGACCGGATCCGAACGCTCAGGTCTGCGGGATGACGGTCAGCACGCGGGCGGTGAACTCGGCGAAAGCGGTCATGAACTGGCGCAGGAACTCCTCGGTCCCCGGCGTCGTCACGCGGCCGTCGTCGTCGATGAGGCCCGGCGAGTAGTGGATGTAGGCCTCGGGCGCGGTCATCTGCCGTGCGTTGAGGAAGCCGAGAGTGCCGCGCAGCGACTGCTGACCGACCGCGGTGCCGATCGCGCCCATCGACGCGCCCACGACGCCGGTCGGCTTGTGCGCCCATACGTTCTGGCCCCAGGGTCTGCTGCCCCAGTCGATCGCGTTCTTCAACGGCCCTGGCAGCGAGCGGTTGTACTCGGGCGTGACGAAAAGCACCGCGTCCGCGCTCGCCACCGCGGCCTTGAAGTCGAGGGCGACCTGCGGATAGTCGGCGTCGAAGTCGCGGTTGTACAGCGGCAGGTCGGCATAGGAGATCTCGAAGAACTCGAAGCCTTCTGGGGCCAGATGAGTCAGCGCGTTCGCAAGGCGGCGGTTGATGGACTCCCGGGAGAGGCTGCCGATGACGACGCCGACACGGTACGGTCCTTCGTGCTCGATGATGTCGATCTTCATGGGTCTCACTCTGCACCCGGAGAGGCCTGATCGTCACGTTTCCTGAGCGGTCACATAGCCATTCCCTAGGGAAGTTCCGCCTGCAATCAGCGCGAACACGGATCGGGTCACCATAATGGGGGCATGACTGAAGCGCGCATCCTGGTCGTCGACGACGAACCCAACATCCGCGATGTCCTCTCCACGGGCCTGAGCTTCGCCGGATTCTCGGTGAAGACGGTCGCCAACGGCGCCGCCACGATCTCGGCCGTGCTGGAGGAGGAGCCCGACCTCATCATCCTCGACGTGATGCTCCCCGACATGAACGGGTTCAGCGTCACCAAGCGCCTGCGGGGCGCCGGATTCACGGCGCCGATCCTGTTCCTCACTGCGAAGGACGACACCGAGGACAAGATCGAGGGCCTGAACGCCGGCGGCGACGACTACGTCACCAAGCCCTTCGCGCTGGACGAGATCGTCGCCCGCGCGCAGGCGATCCTGCGTCGCACGATGCAGGCGGACGAGGAGTCCGTGATCCGCGCAGGCGAGCTGTCGATGGATCAGGACACGCACGACGTGTTCGTCGGATCCACCCCCATCGAGCTCAGCCCGACGGAGTTCAAGCTCCTCCGGTACCTCATGCTCAACCCCAACCGCGTGCTGTCGAAGGCGCAGATCCTCGACCATGTCTGGGAATACGACTTCAACGGCGACGCAGGCATCGTGGAGAGCTACATCTCGTACCTCCGCCGCAAGATCGATCCGCACACCGAGGAGCCGGTCATCCAGACCAAGCGCGGCTTCGGCTACATGCTCAAGGTGGGGAAGTCCGCGTAACGGATGGCAGAGCCCGACGCGATCACGCGATGGTGGCGCCGGATCAGCCTTCGCGCGAAGGTGACCGGCGTCACCGTCGGCGTGCTCGCGCTCGGTCTGGTCGTCACGGGAGTCGGCACCATGCCGATTCTGCGCAATCTGCTCATCGACAACGTCGAGTCCCAGCTGCCGACGCTCGTGACGAGCGACCTGGCCACGATCACCCCTGACGGCTCCGGCGCGTTCAGCGTCACCCTGAAGGACGAGACGCTCGGCCTCGCCGACTACGTCGTCGCCGTCTACGACACGGCGGGCGCGCTCGTGTACTCCGGCGGGGGCGCACCGAAGGCCGTCAAGCCCGAGTTCCCCACCTCCTACCCGCTGGCCCGCGCCACGCTCGACGCCGGACGCACGGAGCCGATGGTCCTGCGCGGCGCGGACGGATCCGAGTTCCGCGCGGCGGTGGCGGTCCGCGAGGATCCGAACACCAACATCACCTACATCCAGATGGTGGCGGTCTCGCTGGACGAGCCCGATCGCATCCTCGCGACGTTCTTCGGCGTGTTCACCACGGTCGCGCTCGTGACGATCATCCTCGCGGCATTGGCGACCCGGGGTTTGGTGACTCTCGCGTTCCGCCGGCTGGGACGCGTGGAGTCCACGGCCATGGCGATCGCCGCGGGCGACTTCAGCCAGCGACTCACGGACCTCGAGCCGACCACCGAAGTCGGGCGGCTGAACGGCGCCATCAACACGATGCTCGACCGCCTGGATGCGGCGATCGCCCAGCGCGACCGCTCCGTGCAGCAGATGCGCCGCTTCGTCGGCGACGCCAGCCACGAGCTGCGGACACCGCTCGTGAGTGTGCGCGGCTATGCCGAGCTGTACCGGATGGGTGCCATCAAGCCCGGTGAGGACACCGCGCGCGCGATGGACCGGATCGAGAAGGAGGCGCTGCGGATGGGCGTGCTCGTCGAGGATCTGCTCGCCCTCGCCCGCCTGGACGAGCAGCGCGAGCTGACCATCGAGCCGCTCGACCTGCGTCCGCTCGCGCAGGACGCCGCCCTCGATCTGCGCGCGGCGGCGCCGGAGCGCCCCGTGACGGTCGTCGACATGACCGCCGAGGCGCATCCCACGGATCCGCCCGCTCTTTCGGCCACCGCGATCACACGGCCAGCCCCGGTGACGCGCAGTACGCCCACGCGGGGCCGCATCCCCGCGATCCTGCGCCGTCGTCCGCGAGACGGCGACCCGGTTCCCGAGATCGACTTCTCCGAAGCGATCGTCGCTCCCGTCTCCACCCCGCCGATCGTGCTCGGCGAGGAGAACAAGGTGCGCCAGGTCATCGCGAACCTGCTCGGCAACGCCCGGCGATTCTCCCCTGGCGATTCCCCGATCGAGGTGGTCGTCGGTGCGGATCGGCGCAGGGACGTGGGCTGGTTCTCGATCGTGGATCACGGCGAGGGCGTCCCCGAGCAGATCCGGGATCAGATCTTCCAGCGCTTCTGGCGCGCGGACTCCTCCCGCACCAGGGACACCGGCGGTGCGGGCCTCGGCCTCGCGATCGTGGCGTCCATCGTGCGGGCCCTGAACGGTTCGGTGCAGGTGAGCGAGACGCCGGGGGGCGGCGCGACGTTCACCGTGTCGCTGCCGCTCGCTGCGCCGCGGGCGACGCCCGAGCACCTGCTGCAGGACACCCAGCCCATCGAGCCGCTCGATCTGTCGCGCTGAGGGCCCCTTCGCCGGCGCCCGGATCGGTCCGCACATCGCGGACGCGGCGGGGTTCCGCACCGGTTGCGTGATGAACCCCGACCGGCGTGGCCCTGCTCCCTATCGTCGAACGCATCCGATGCACCTCGACGAAAGGATCCCCATGACCGTCTTCAGCGTCGACACCGACGCGGTCTCCACCACCCGGCTCTCCGTGCAGGCCACCGCCGAGCGGCTGCAGAGCGACACGGCGACGATGCTCTCGCAGCTCACGCTGCTGCAGGCGTCCTGGCGAGGACCGGCCGCCCTCGCGTGTCAGAATGCCGCGGAGCAGTGGCGCGGTGCGCAGGCTCACCTCGAGCAGGCGCTCGCGGCGATCGCGCAGGCCCTCGGATCCGCCGAGCAGTTCTACACGCAGGCCGAGAGCGAGTCGGCGGCGCTGTTCCGCTGAGCGGGCTCGCAGACGCGCAGACGCGCAGACGCGCAGACGTGCGCAGGCTCGCTCAGCGGACGGAGAAGGCCCCCGGGACGGATCCCGGGGGCCTTCTCGAAAGGGGGTTGGACTCAGAAGTCCATGCCGCCGGACGGGTCGCCCATCGGGGCGGCAGCCTTCTCGGGCTTGTCGGCGACGACGACCTCGGTCGTGAGGAACAGGCCGGCGATCGACGCGGCGTTCTGCAGCGCCGAGCGGGTGACCTTGGCCGGGTCGATGATGCCCTGTGCGAACATGTCGCCGTAGGCGCCCGTGGCCGCGTTCAGGCCGTGGCCCGTGGGCAGCTCGGAGACCTTGTGCGCGACGACGCCCGGCTCGAGACCGGCGTTGAGCGCGATCTGCTTGAGCGGAGCCTCGATCGCGACGCGAACGATGTTCGCACCGGTCGCCTCGTCACCCTCGAGCTCGAGACCCGCGAGGGCCTTCGTGCCGGACTGGATCAGGGCGACGCCACCACCGGCGACGATGCCCTCTTCGACGGCGGCCTTCGCGTTGCGGACGGCGTCCTCGATGCGGTGCTTGCGCTCCTTGAGCTCGACCTCGGTGGCCGCGCCCGCCTTGATGACGGCCACGCCGCCGGCGAGCTTGGCGAGGCGCTCCTGCAGCTTCTCGCGGTCGTAGTCGCTGTCGGTGTTCTCGATCTCGCGACGGATCTGGGTCACGCGACCGGCGATCTGCTCGGCGTCGCCGGCACCCTCGACGATCGTGGTCTCGTCCTTGGTGACGATGACCTTGCGCGCACGACCCAGCAGGTCGAGGGTCGCGTTCTCGAGCTTGAGACCGACCTCCTCGGTGATCACGGTGCCGCCGGTGAGGATGGCGATGTCCTGCAGCTGCGCCTTGCGACGGTCGCCGAAGCCCGGAGCCTTGACGGCGACGGACTTGAAGATGCCGCGGATCTTGTTCAGCACCAGGGTCGCGAGCGCTTCGCCCTCGACGTCCTCGGCGATGATGACGAGCTCCTTGCCGTCCTGGATCACCTTGTCGACGACGGGCAGAAGGTCCTTGATGTTCGAGATCTTCTGGTTCGCGATGAGGATGTACGCGTCCTCGAAGACGGCCTCCTGGCGATCCGGGTCCGTGACGAAGTAGGGGTTCAGGTAGCCCTTGTCGAAGCGCATGCCCTCGGTGAGCTCAAGCTCGGTGCCGAAGGTCTGGGACTCCTCGACGGTGACCACACCCTCCTTGCCGACCTTGTCGATGGCCTCGGCGATGAGCGCGCCGATCTCCGGGTCCGCGGCCGAGATCGACGCGGTCGCGGCGATCTGCTCCTTGGACTCGATCTCCTTGGCGGAGGCGAGCAGCTCGGCGGTGATGGCGGCGACGGCCTTCTCGATGCCCTTCTTCAGGCTGATCGGGTCGGCACCGGCGGCCACGTTGCGCAGGCCCTCGCGGACGAGCGCCTGGGCGAGCACGGTCGCGGTCGTGGTGCCGTCTCCGGCGACGTCGTCGGTCTTCTTGGCGACCTCCTTGACGAGCTCCGCGCCGATCTTCTCGTACGGGTCGTCGAGCTCGATCTCCTTGGCGATGGACACGCCGTCGTTCGTGATGGTGGGGGCGCCCCACTTCTTCTCAAGCACGACGTTGCGGCCACGCGGGCCGAGGGTCACCTTGACCGCGTCGGCCAGGATGTTCAGGCCGCGCTCGAGACCGCGACGGGCCTCCTCATCGAAAGCGATGATCTTTGCCATGAGTTCTGTCGTCCCTCCTGGACGTAGACATTGGGTTTAGCACTCAGATCAGTCGAGTGCTAAACCCAGTCTGGCACTCGACCCCTGTGAGTGCAAGCCGCGGAGGGCCGTCAGGCCTCAGCCCGTCGCGCCGTCGCCCGACGTGTCAGCGGGGGTCGGCTCCGTCGTCGGGGCGTTCTTCGCGAGATCCAGCCCGAGCACCACCGTCAGCTGCTTCTGGCCGGCCACGACATCGTCGCCGTACTGGCCGCTCAGAGCGATCTTCGTCGCCCCGATCAGGTTCGCGAGCGCCTGCGCCGCGGACTTGTCCGCCTCCGACTTGTAGTAGACGGTGGTCGCGGGGAAGTCCTGCTCGCTGGCGTCGCTCGCAGCCACGGCGTTCCCGGCGAACCCGGCGGCGACGATGGTGTCGCGCGTGCTCGCGGCGAGGCCGTTCGCGGTGGTCGCATTCAGCACCAGCACGGCGTACGACGTGTCCAGCGCCGGGGCGGAGGCGGTCGCCGTCCGCGAGACGCTGGGCATCGGCGTTCCGCCGTCGAAGCTGATCTTGCCCATGGCGAGCATCGCGGCGAAGATGCCGACGGCGATGAGCACCGCGGTCGCCACGGCGGCCCAGAGCAGTACGAACCAGCCGCGCATCCCGGGGTTCTCGGCGCGGTGGGCGCCGACGCGACCCTGTGCGTGCGGGATCACGTCGAATCGGTCGCGGGCGGAGTCTGGCATTCCACGATGTTATCCGGGCTGCTCCTGCGGTTTCCGTGAACGACAGGCCGTGAGCACGAGGTGCAGCCCTCGCCTCAGCCGGCGGAGAACGCGGTGCGACCAGCCCGACGCGCGGCCGCATCCTCGCGCATCCGGCGCAGACGGCGCACCAGCATCGGATCCTCGACCAGCGCCTGCTCGGAGTCGATGACCCGGTCCAGCAGCTGGTAGTACCGCGCCGGCGTGATCTCGAGCTCGGCGCGGATCGCCTCCTCCTTGGCACTGGAGTGCCCGGGACGCCGCGCCTCGAACGCGAGGATGACGCGTTCGCTGTCGCTGAGGAGGTCCGTCACGCTCCCAGGCTACGTCGCAGCGCGCGCCGTCCGGGGACGGCGCGCCCTCTCCGCGCCTCTCCGCGCCCCTCCGCACCCGGAACGCGGGAGAATGGATCCGACCCCGGGAGGATCCATGTCGCACCGCGTGACCAAGACCGACGCCGAATGGCGGGCAGAACTCGACCCGCAGCAGTACGCCGTGCTGCGCGAGGCCGCGACCGAACGGGCGTGGACCGGTGAGCTGCTCGACGAGCACCGCGCGGGCCTCTACACCTGCGGCGCCTGCGGCTCCGAGCTGTTCCGCAGCGGCACGAAGTTCGACTCGGGCTGCGGCTGGCCGAGCTTCTACGAGTCCGTCCGCCCAGAGGCCGTCCAGCTGATCGAGGACACGAGCCTCGGCATGACCCGCACCGAGGTGCGCTGCGCGAACTGCGGTTCGCACCTGGGCCACGTCTTCCCGGACGGGTTCGGCACGCCGACCGGAGACCGGTACTGCATGAACTCGATCGCGCTGTCCTTCCAGCCCGACGATTCCGCCGCCGAGGCATGAGCGCACTCGACGCCGTCCAACGCCGCCAGTCCTGGTCCAAGGTGACCCCCGAGGCGCCCACCCGGGAACAGCTGCTGCCGCTGATCGCCGCCGCCGGCCGGGTCGCGGATCACTCCTCGCTCCGGCCGTGGCGCCTGATCGAGCTGCGCGGAGAAGACCGGGAGCGGCTGGGAGCCTCTATCGCGGAGGCGACGGGCGACTCCTCGCCGTCGTCCAAGCCGCTGCGCGCATCACTCCTGATCGCCGTCGTCGCCAGCTACCGGCGCAGCGACAAGGTGCCGCACTGGGAGCAGGAGGCCGTCGCCTCCGGCGTCGCGCACGTGCTCAGCCTGCTGCTCGACGAGGCCGGCTGGGGCGTCATCTGGCGCACGGGCGGATACACCCGTACCGCAGCCGTGGCGCGCGCACACGGGCTCGGCCCGGACGAGGAGCTGCTCGGATGGCTCTACGTGGGCGGCAAACCGGGCAAGGAGCCGGGCCGGCGCACGCCCGTCGACGCCGAGGCGCTGCTCTCCCGCATGCCGGCCGAAGGAACGGACGACGTCGGCGCGCCGGCGCAGGAGCCCGGAAAGCCCGACGCCCGCGGGAAGAAGACGAAGAAGGCGAAGAAGGCCGCCAAGAAGGCGAAGAAGCGCGCCGAGGAGCGGAAGAAGGCTGAGAAGGCGGAGCGACGGCTCAGGAAGGCGGAGAAACGGAGCTGAGCCGACGGCGGCTCCGCCAGGGCAGCGCGGCCAGCACCGAGAGCACCGCGGCGAGCACCATGACGACGACCTGCCACGCCGCGGGTCCCGCCGCAGGAGGCCAGATGAGATCGATCAGCACCGATACCGCCAGCTGACCGAGGACCGCGCCGAGTCCCATCAGCAGCACTCCCGTGCGGGCTACGATGACGACGCCCAACAGGATGTAGCAGGCGCCGAGCAGCCCGCCCAGGTACAGCCACAGATCGCCGGGGAACTCCGTCGGGAACGGCTCATGCGCTCCCGTGACGAGCAGGCTCGCGCCCGCCGACACGGACAGCACGAGCACTCCCCCGAGGAAACTCATGTACGTCGCACCGAGAGGCGACGCGATGCGCTGTCCGAGCCTGCCGTTCACGGCCGACTGGAACGCGATGCCGGCCCCGGCGAGGAACGGCAGCACCAGCATCCACAACGGCGCCCGGCCGAGCACGTCCCCGCCGAGCGAGACGCCGACCGCGACGAGGGCGCACACGCCGCCGATGAGCCGGCCGGGAGTGATGGCCACCACGCCCGCCGGCCCGAAACCGAACCGGTCCAGCAGCAGGCCGTGCAGCGTCTGGCCCGCGACGACGCCCACGCTGAACAGGGCCACCCCGAGCACGCCCGCGACGAGCCCCTGCGTCGACACGGTGAGCGCGCCGCAGGCGCCGCCGAGCAGCATCCACCACGGCACGCTCCCCGTGCGGATCCCCCGCCAGAGGCGTCCGAGCGCGGCGCGCCCCGAGCGCGTGAGCAGCACAGGGAAACTCAGCAGCACGAGCCCCACCGCGAAGGACACCCAGCCGGCGAGTATCCCGTTGTCCAGGTGCACCCCGAGCTGGCCGTTCACGCGTGCCTGGATCGCCGTCATCGCCCCGATGGCGACCGCTCCGCCGAGCGCCAGAGCGGTGCGACCGCGTCTCGGCGTCGGGGAGTGCACTGTCACTGTCCCGAGCCTACCGCCGCACGTGCGCTCACCCGGTCTCGCCGATGTCCGAGGGCGGAGGTACGCTCCCTCCATGTGCGCGAGCTACGGTCTGGATCCCCGGTTCAGCGATCAGCAGCTGATCGAAGAGGCCGATGACGAACTCATGGAGGGCATACGCGGCTGGGCGCGCCGCAACGCCGATGAGACCCTGCGCCCGACCGGTCGTCTGCTGCGCAATCTCAATCCGATCCTCGTGCCCTCGGAGTCGCGAACACCGCAGCTCGAGGAGGCCTGGTGGGGCTTCCTCATCGACGGCAGACCTTCGCGCTTCCCGTCGATCAACACGCGCTCCGAGCGCCTGCAGGAACGCCCGGGAAGCCTGCACGGCAGGGCGATCGTGCCCGCCACGCGCTGGTTCGAGATGCAGAAGCCGTCCAAGACGTGGCACGAGTTCGGCCTGCAGGGCGCGCTGTTCGGCATGGCGGCGGTGACACAGCGCGGGCGCGCCGAGGACGGATCCTGGTTCACCTGCTACTCGATCGTGATGCAGCCCGCGCCCGAGCGCCTGGCCGGTATCCATGACCGCATGCCGGTGCTGCTGCCCGCGGCGTTCGCCCAGGACTGGTTGAACGGCGCGGCCACCCGCGAACTCATGGACGAAGCACTGCTGGCCTCAGCGGACGCGACGCAACGGGTGCAGAGCGCATCCATGACCGCATCCCCCTGAGCAGGGTCGGAGCCTCCTGCCGGACTCGAACCGGCCACCTGCGGTTTACAAGGCCGCTGCTCTACCAGATGAGCTAAGGAGGCGAGAGTGGCCCGAGAGCCGCTCCCAGCGTAGCAATCCGCGGCGCCCCGGCATGCACGCACCGGGGCGGATCCGCGCGCGTTACTTCGCAGTCGTGGGCGACGGCGTGGGTGAGACCGTCGGGGCGCTCGTACCGTAGTAGGAGTCGCTCGCGACAGACAGCACGAACTGGCTGAACTCGGCGGCATCGGTGAGGGATCCGGCGTAGATCTGGCCGTTCACGACGATCGTCGGAGCGCCGCTCAGGGCGCCCTTCTTGGAGCCGGGCAGCGGACCGTCGACAGCCCGCTGCGTGACATCCTTCACCCAGGAGTCGTAGGTGCTGTCGTCGACGCAGTTCTGCAGACCCTTGGCATCCTTGACGCCGCTCGAGACGGCGAGATCGATGAGTTCCTTGTCGCTCTTGCCGTCGGTGTCCTGCTTCGGCTGGTCCATGAGGAGCGCGTGATTGAACGCGTAGAACACGTCGGGCTGCATCGAGGCGACGCAGGCGGCGGCGGACGCGGCGCGCAGCGAGTACTTGGTGCCGTTGGAGTTCGCGGTCAGCAGGGCGACGGGGTGGTACGTCACGGTGGCCGCATCCTGATCGACCCAGGTGGCGAGCTGCTTCGCATTCGCGCGCTCGAAGTCGCTCGCGCCCGGCGAGAGGTAGTCGACGTAGACGTGGACGTCGACCGTTCCAGCGGTGGCCGTCGGGTCGGGCGTCGGCGTCGCGGTTCCGGTGGCCGCAGGCGTGCCCGCGGTGGTCGGAGACGGCGTGGGCGTGCTCGCGGATCCGGCACGCGCGGCGGCGAGATCCTCCTTGGTCACGACGACTCCGTCGTCCTGGAGGTTCGACGGGGTGAGCGACGGCTTCGACACGGCGGAGCCGACGGCCCAGGCCACGGCGCCTCCGGCGGCGCCGACGACGACGATCGCGACCACGGCGATGATCACTCGTCGCATGATCCGCGCACGGGACTGCTTGGCGTTCACCTGCTGGGCCTTCTCCCGCACGGCCGCACGTGAGTGCGAGGGCGTGGGGACGTTCGGCGTTTCGTCGCTCGACATCGTTCCTCTTGATTCCTCGGGATGGGCATCCCCGTAGCCTGCTGCCGACGGGAGCGGCACGGCACGGTTCGATGCTAGCCAGGGAGGCTGAGAAATGACCAGACGGCCCCTGGCCGGCCCCTGCGAGATTCGGCTCGGAAAGCGCTTCACCGGTGATGCTGGACCCACCGGGAGCTCTCGTGTCATACTGATCCCGGCCCGATGGCGGGCCACGGCGGGTTCACCCTCGTCGCTTTTTCACTACGGATCGTCCGGCACGTACCTGCCGGTGAAGGAGAAGACAATGGCAACTGTGACCTTCGACGAGGCCACCCGGCTCTACCCCGGCGGCACCCGCCCCGCGGTCGACAAGCTGAACATCGAGATCGCCGACGGCGAGTTCCTGGTTCTGGTCGGCCCCTCCGGCTGCGGAAAGTCCACCTCCCTGCGCATGCTCGCCGGCCTCGAAGAGGTCAACGCGGGCCGCATCCTCATCGGCGACCGGGACGTGACCGACGTCCCGCCGAAGGACCGCGACATCGCGATGGTGTTCCAGAACTACGCGCTGTACCCGCACATGACCGTCGCCGAGAACATGGGCTTCGCGCTCAAGATCGCCGGCGTCGGCAAGGACGAGCGCGCCGCACGCGTCCTCGAGGCCGCCAAGCTCCTCGACCTGGAGCCGTACCTCACCCGCAAGCCGAAGGCGCTCTCCGGCGGCCAGCGTCAGCGCGTCGCCATGGGCCGCGCCATCGTGCGTCAGCCCCAGGTGTTCCTCATGGACGAGCCGCTGTCGAACCTCGACGCCAAGCTCCGCGTCCAGACCCGCACCCAGATCGCCTCGCTGCAGCGCCGCCTGGGCGTCACCACCGTCTACGTCACGCACGACCAGACCGAGGCGCTGACCATGGGCGACCRCATCGCCGTGCTCAAGGACGGCCTGCTGCAGCAGGTCGGCTCGCCGCGCGACCTGTACGAGAACCCGCAGAACGTCTTCGTGGCCGGCTTCATCGGCTCCCCCGCGATGAACCTGTTCACGTCCGACCTCGCCGACGGCGGCGTGCAGTTCGGCTCCGAGGTCGTCCCGCTCGACCGTGAGACGGTCAGCGGCGCCACGGGCTCGCAGGTCACGATCGGCGTGCGTCCGGAGGACATCACGGTGGGACCTGCCGACGGCAAGGGCCTCTCGGTCGTCGTCGACCTCGTCGAGGAGCTCGGCGCGGACGGCTACCTCTATGGTCACACCGAGATCAACGGCAAGCGCACCGACCTGGTCGCGCGCGTCGACGGCCGCAGCCACCCGAACGCCGGCGAGACCGTCACGCTCGCGGCGAACCCGGGCCACGCGCACGCCTTCGACATCGAGTCGGGCGAGCGCCTGAACAAGAAGCCGATCGCCGCTTCCTGATCACCGTCTGATCGACGCGGCGCGGGGGTTCTCCCCCGCGCCGCGTCGTCGTCTCCCCCGCCGATCCCCTGAGGAGCACCGTTGAAGGACGCGCTGACCATCACCGCGAGCGCCGTGGATCCGGGACTGCTGTCGCTGCCCTGGTCGCAGCCGCTGTCGAAGTGGCCGTCCGAAGTGATCGTCTCGCTGCCGAAGGGCCTCTCCCGCCATCTGGTGCGCTTCGCCGATCTGTCCGGATCCGTCGTCGCCGTGAAGGAGACCACGCAGGAGATGGCGCGCCGCGAGTACGAGATGCTGGGCAACCTCGCCCGTCTCGACGTTCCCTGCGTCTCCCGGGTCGCCGTGATCGCCGGTCGCGCCGACAGCAAGGGCGAACCTCTGCCTGCGGCGCTGGTGACCTCCCACCTGCGCTTCTCGATGCCGTACCGCGCGCTGTTCACCCGGGTGCTGCGGCCGGATACCGCAACGCGCCTGGTCGACGCGCTCGCGCTGCTGCTCGTGCGCCTGCACAACGTCGGCTTCTACTGGGGCGACGTGTCGCTGTCGAACGCGCTGTTCCGCCGCGACGCCGGGGCGTTCGCCGCCTACCTCGTCGACGCCGAGACCGGCGAGCTGCACGAGGAGGGGCTGACCGACGGGCAGCGCGCCTACGACCTGGATCTGGCCCGCACGAACATCGCCGGGGAGATCCTGGATCTCGCCGCCGGCGGACGGCTCGAGCGAGGGGTGGATGCGGTCGCGATCGCGGACGGCATCGTGTCGTCGTACCGCTCTCTGTGGGCCGCGCTCACCGCGCACGAGTCGTTCGCCGCGGGCGAGGCCTGGCGGATCACCGAGCGCGTGGAGCGGCTGAACGCGCTCGGCTTCGACATCGGTGAGATGTCGATCCAGACCACCGCCGGCGGCACTCGGGTCGAGATCGAGCCGAAGGTCGTGGACGCAGGCCACCATCAACGCCGCCTCATCCGTCTCACCGGCCTGGACGTCGAGGAGAACCAGGCCCGGCGGCTGCTGAACGACCTGGACGAGTTCCGCGCCCGCTCCACCAAGCACTGGGCGGACGAGGAGATGTACGCGCACGAATGGCTCACGCGCGTGTTCGAGCCGGTGGTGCGCGCGATCCCCTACGACCTGCGCGCCAAGCTCGAGCCGGCCGAGGTGTTCCACCAGGTGCTCGAGCATCGCTGGTACATGTCGCAGGCGCAGGGCAGGTCGGTGTCCCTCGCCGAGGTGCTCACCTCGTACATCAACGACGTGCTGCGGCATCGCCGCGACGAGGCGACGATCATGGGCCCGCCCACCGAGACGATGTCACTGCCGGTGATCACCGGATCCGTCCCCGTCGACGACGAGGATCCCGACATCGACTGGCGCGACCTCGTCTGAGGCGCACCCGGCGTCCTTCGTCTCGCTGCGCTCGCTCAGGAACCGGTGCGGCCGGGCGTCCTTCGTCTCGCCGCGCTCGCTCAGGAACCGGTGCGGCGGGGCGTCCTTCGTCTCGCTGCGCTCGCTCAGGAACCGGTGTGGCCGGGCGTCCTTCGTCTCGCTACGCTCGCTCAGGAACCGAAACCATCGGGCGTCCTTCGACTCGCTGCGCTCGCTCAGGAACCGGTGCGGACACCGGTTCCTGAGCGAGGAGCGCAGCGACGAGACGAAGGACGCCCGCCCTCAGGTGCGGGTCAGTAGCCGACGGTGAAGCGCTCGCGGCGGTGCTTGCCGTTCTCGATCTCGTCGACGACGGCGACCGCGAAGTCGGCGCCGGAGATGGTCGAGGTTCCGTCGGCGTCACGCACGACCACGTCTCCGCCGTCCCGGTAGGAACCGGTGCGCTCGCCCTCGGCCCACGGGCCGAAGACCTCGGCGGGGTGCACGAAGAACCAGTCCAGCGAGGCGTCGGCGTTCTGCAGCACGGCGAGGGAGTCGATGCCGACCTGCGCCTCGTGCTTGTACTCGTCCGGGAAGTCGAGGTCGATCAGGCGAGGGCCGCCGGGCGCCGACAGGCTGCCGCCGGCACCGCCGACGACGCTCACGCGCGTGCCCGTGCCGTTGAGCTTGTCGACCAGCGCGGTCAGAGCGGGAATGACCGCCTGCTCCATGTCACCGCGGGGGGACAGCGCGGACACCACGACGTCGGCGTTCTCGAACACGTCGCCGAGGGTGTCGAGGTCGGTCACCGAACCCTGCACGTTCGTGACGCCGTCGACGGGAGCAGTCGGCTCGGAGCGCGAGACCGAGACGACCTCGTGTCCGCGCGAGGCAGCTTCCTGCACGATGTGACGACCGGCGTAGCCGGTCCCTCCGATGACGACGATGCGAGCCATGCGCGTTCCTTCCGTTCGCGTCCCGGTTGTTTCTGCACCGGGTACGGCAGATGCAAGGATCCGCTGCCGTGCACTATTCCGCGTCGACCGGATCCTGCACGGATGTGCGCGTCCGGTCAACACGATGCGCTGTGGGTCATGCGCCGCACGGCGCGCCTATGGCGCCGTGCGGTCCTGCGGAGCGTCAGCCCTTCGCGGCGCGGACGGTCGAGACCTGGTACAGCGCGACCGAGGCGGCGATGCCGGCGTTGAGCGACTCGGTGGTCGCAGAGATCGGGATCGAGACGATCTGGTCACAGGTCTCGGTGACGAGACGGGAGAGCCCCTTGCCCTCGGAACCGACCACGATCACGACCGGCCGGTCAGCGAGCTCGATCGCCGGCAGCGAGACGTCGCCGCCGCCGTCGAGACCGAGCACGAACACGCCCTGCTTCTTGAACTCCTTGAGCATGGAGGTGAGGTTCGCGGCGAGTGCGACCGGGATGCGGGCCGCAGCTCCTGCACTGGTCTTCCACGCGGCGGAGTTCACGCTCGCGGAGCGGCGCTGCGGCAGGATCACGCCGTGCCCGCCGAACGCGGCCGTCGAACGGATGATCGCACCGAGGTTGCGGGGATCGGTGATCCCGTCCAGCGCCACGAACAGCGGGGTCTGGCCGCGGTCGATGACCTCCTCGAGCAGATCCTGCGGATGCGCGTACTCKTACGGCGGCACCTTGAGCGCGACGCCCTGGTGCACGCCGTCGAAGCCGGCCATGCGGTCCAGCTCCTGACGGGTGACCTCGAGCACGGGGATCTCGCGGTGCCGGGCGATCGCGAGCATCTCCTTGACGCGGTCGTCCATCTCCACACGCTGCGCGATGTACATCGTGGTCGCGGGGATCTTGGTCCGCAGGGCCTCGAGCACCGAGTTGCGCCCGGTGACGGTCTCGGTGTCGTTCGACGCCGACGAGGAGGACACTCGACGGTTCGGGTTGGATCCGCCCTGCGGCTTCTGGCCCGCGCCCGATCGCGATCCGGGACGACCCTTGCCGCCCGAGGCGGCGTAGCGCTCCTGCGCCGCCTTGCGCTTGCCGGCGACGTGCCAGGCGCGATCCTCTGCCTTCGGCGTGCTGCCGCGACCCTCGAGCGCCTTGCGGCCGTTGCCCCCGCTGCCCTTGGTGGCGCCCTTCTTCTTGCTGTTGCCCGCTCCGGGCCTGCTCGGCTTAGCCATCGATACTCCAATGAGTTCCGTCTGGAGTGTCCTCCAGGGTGATGCCCGCCGCACCGATCGCATCGCGGATGCGGTCGGCGGCGGGCCAGTCCTTGTCTGCGCGGGCCTGCGCGCGCTGGGCGATCATCGCCTGCACGAGCGCATCCAGCGCGGTGGTGGTCTTCGTGTCGGATCCGGACGCCTGCCACTCGGGCGAGAACGGGTCGATGCCGAGCACGCCGGTCATCGCCCGCACGGCACTCAGCGTTGCGCGCACCTCGTCGGCGTCGCCGCGGTCCAGAGCGGCGTTGCCGCCGCGCACGGTCTCGTGCAGCACCGCGATCGCCTGCGGCACGCCGAGATCGTCGTCCATGGCCGAGATGAACGCGACAGGAAGGGATCCCATCGCCATCCAGCCGTGCCCGCCGACCGTCCGCTGCGCCCGTTCCAGGAACGTGCGGATCCGTCCCAGCGCCGCCTCGGCCTCGCTCCACGACGAGTCGGAGAGGTCGAGGCTCGAGCGGTAGTGCGCCGCAGCCAGCGCGTAGCGCACCACGAGCGGATCGTGCCGTGCCAGCACATCGGCGGCGAGCGTGAAGTTGCCGAGCGACTTCGACATCTTCTGCCCGTCGACGGTCACGAGGCCGTTGTGCACCCAGTACCGGGCGAACGCGTCGCCGGCCGCGGTCGACTGCGCCAGCTCGTTCTCGTGGTGCGGGAAGCGCAGGTCGAGACCGCCGCCGTGGATGTCGAACTCGGGGCCGAGATAGCGCCGCGCCATGGCCGAGCACTCGATGTGCCAGCCGGGACGCCCGACTCCCCAGGGGGAGGCCCAGGTGGCATCGGCCGGCTCGCCGGGCTTCGCGCCCTTCCAGAGAGCGAAGTCCTGCGGGTTGCGTTTACCGCGCGGCCCTTCGACGGGCTCGGCGACCGGTTCCTGCACTTCCATCGCGTCGACGGACTGGTGCGTGAGCTCGCCGTACGCGGCCCAGCTGCGCACGTCGAAGTACACGTCGCCCGATGCGTCGGCCGCAGGGTACGCATGGCCGCGCTCGATGAGGCGCTCGATGAGCTCATGCATCTGCGGAATCGACGCCGTGGCCCGCGGCTCGTAGGTCGGAGGCAGGATTCCGACGGCGGCGTACGCCGCCGAGAACTCCTGCTCCATCCGGTACGCCAGCCCCCACCACGGCTCGGCCTCAGTCGCGTTCGCGAGCACCTTGTCGTCGATGTCGGTGACGTTGCGAACGAACGTGACCCGCCCGTAGCGCAGCTGCAGCCAGCGCCGCAGCAGGTCGAAGCTCAGCGCCGCCCGCACATGCCCGATGTGCGGGCCGGACTGCACGGTGGGTCCGCACACGTACATCGTCACGTTCGAGGAATCGAGCGGAACGAAGTCGCGCAGTTCCTGCGCGCGCGTGTCATGGAGGCGGATCGTCACCGCTCAAGCCTACCGGGGCGCCCCTGCGAGACCGCGGCGGGTTTCCGGGGCGATCGCGCGCGCCGTGCGCGCGGTCGCACCCGGATCGGCCCCGCGGTCAGGGACGCAGCAGGATCTTGCCCTCGCGCCCGGCCCGGAGGTTCCCCTCCGACGCCTCGGCGATCTGCTCGAACGGCAGCGCCGCGGCGACCGGGAGCGTCAGCACGCCCTCGCGGATGCGCTGCAGCAGCTCGCCGAAGAGCGCTCCGCGCTGGTCCGCGGGCATCGCCGCGGCGACCTTCGAGCCCCAGAAGCCGCGCACCGTGAGCTGCTTGAAGATCACGTCCCCGGAGGAGATGCGCATGGTCGGCGTCGCCATCGCGCCGAACACCACGAGCAGACCGCCTTCGCCGAGCATGGTGGCGACCTCACCGCTCGCGTCACCGCCCACCGAGTCGATGCCGGCGCGGATCGGCGCGCCGCCGGTGAGAGCGCGCACCTGGTCCTGCCAGTCCTCCGCGTCGGTCGCGACCACGTTGCGCACACCCTGCGCCTCGAGCTCCGCGATCCCCTCCGCCCGGCGGACCAGGCTGACCACGTGCACGCCGCGGGCGGCGCCCAGCTGGGCGACCATGCGCCCGACGGCGCCGTTCGCGGCGTTCTGGATCATCCAGTCGCCCGCCGCGAGGCCCAGCGAGTCCAGCACGCTGATCGCGCTGAACGGCATGGAACCGAGCTGCGCGGCCTGCTCGTCCGGAATGTCGTCGGGCACCGGGATGAGCCCTGCGGCCGAGGCCAGCACGTACTCCGCCCACGCTCCGAACGCGCCGCCGGCGGTGACGCGTCGCCCGAGCAGCGCGGAGTCGACGCCTTCGCCGACCGCGTCGACGACCCCGACCGCCTCGGTGCCGGAGCGGGCCGGCAGCTCGGGCTTGTAGCCGTAGAGGCCGCGCACGGTCAGCAGGTCGTGGTTGTGCACGGTGGCCAGCAGCACCCGCAGCCGCACCTGTCCCGGTCCTGGCTCGGGCGACGGCACGTCCTGCACCGACAGGACTTCGGCGGGATCCCCGAAGGAGGAGTGGACGAGTGCACGCATGGCGATGGCCTCTCTACGACATCAGCTGGATGTTGCGGCGGGTGGCCGCACCATCCAGCGTAAGCAGGTGCGCACGGGAGCGGATCCGAATCCGGAGGATCCCTACGGTTATGGATTCAGCTCTGGGCGATCCGATGAACGAGAGCGACAGCCGTGACGGCGATGCCCTCACCGCGCCCGGGGAATCCGAGCCCGTCCGTCGTGGTGGCGGAGACCGCGACGGGGGCGCCGCCGAGCGCCGCGGACAGGGTCTGCTCCGCCTCGGCGCGGCGCGCGCTGAACCGCGGGCGGTTGCCCTGGAACTGCACGGAGACATTGCCGATCACGAACCCTGCCTCGGCGAGGATCTCGACGGTGCGGGCGAGGAACACATCGCCGTGCGCGCCCGCGTACTCGGGGTGCGCGGTACCGAAGTGCTGGCCGATGTCGCCGAGTCCCGCCGCACCCAGCAGCGCATCCACGATCGCGTGCGCGACGGCGTCCCCGTCCGAGTGCCCTTCGAGCGCAGGCTCGCCCGGCCAGTCCAGGCCCGCGAGGCGCAGGGTGCCGCTCGCTGCGAAGGCGTGCACGTCGGTGCCGATGCCGATCCGAGGGACCACGGGCCCCTCGACCGATCGCTGCACCTGTCGAAGCTCTGGCTCCGAGGACGAGAGGATCATGCGGGCGCGCTCCAGGTCGTGCGGGGTGGTGATCTTGAAGGCCTCCTCGGATCCGAGGACGTGACGCACCGCTCCCCCGGCGTCCGCGAAGAGCGCCGCATCGTCGGTGTACTCGACACCACGGGTCCCGGCCTGCGCGTACGCGGCCACGAGTTCCGCCCGAGGGAATCCCTGAGGCGTCTGCGCGGCGGCGAGCTCTGAGCGGTCCACCGGCGCCAGCACCTCGTCGCCCTGGACGCGCTTGAGGGTGTCGACGACGGGCAGCGCGGGGATCACTCCGACGCCGGGTGCGACCTCGGCCGCGACGGCGAGGAACTGGTCGGCGGGCGCGAGCGCCCTGGCCGCGTCGTGCACGAGCACGGTGTCGACGTCTTCCCCGATCACCGCCAGTCCCGCGGCCACCGAGCGCTGGCGGGAATCGCCGCCGTGCACGACGCGGGCGGCGCGGCCGGCGACCATCCGCACCGCCTCGTCGGCGAGCCCCTCGGGGACCACGACCACCACCTGAGCAGGGCCTGCCGCGTACACGCCGTCGAGCGCGTGCTCCAGGATCGTGCGCGCGCCGAGCGGCACGAACGCCTTGGGCGCCCCTGCCGCGAGCCGGGTGCCGGAGCCGGCGGCCACGATGATCACGGCGGTGCGCGCGAGCGGCGAAGGAAGGTCGTTCACGCTCTCACGTTAGCGCCGGATCCTGCACGCGTCCGGATCCCCCGACAAAAAGCCTTGCGTGAACGAGTACTTGATCTGATACAGTACTTGACATGAACGATGACGCCTTCTCCGCGGACCTCCTGCGCGGGCACACCGACACGATCGTGCTCGGCATGCTCCGCGGCGGCGACCGCTACGGCTTCGAGATCTACAAGACCATCCGGGACGCCACCGGAGGGGATCACGAGATCAAGGAGGCCACCCTCTACGCGACCTACCGCCGTTTGGAGAAGGACGGACTGGTCGAGTCTTACTGGGGCGACGAGACGCAGGGCGGCCGCCGCAAGTACTACCGGATCACCGACGCGGGCCGCGCGGTGTACCGGCGCAACGTCGCGGCCTGGGTCGCCACCCGCCGCGTGATCGACACGCTTCTGGACGCGAAGGACTGAGCACATGAACACCGACATCCACCGTCTCCTGGACGAGGCCTTCGCCGGGATCGAGATGACTCCGGCCGCGCAGGACCTGAAGGAGGAGATCCGCGCGAACCTCTCCGCACAGGTCGCCGAGCGGGTCGCCGCGGGCGCCTCGCCCGCGGAGGCCGCGCAGAACGCGATCGCCGAACTCGGCGACGTGCGCGCGCTGCTCGAGGACGACGCCCCCGCCGCCGGCGCCCCGCACGCCCCCGGCTGGGAGGCGCTCACCGCCCGGAACCGCGTGCGGCCGAAGCCTGGATTCGTGGTGCGCACGGTGCTGCTGAGCCTCATCGCGGCGGCCGCCCTCGTCGGAATCCTCCTCGTGGCGCTGCTCGTGCAGCCGTCCGCGCCGCTCGCGGTCGCCGGACTCGGCGCCGTCGTCACACTCGCGCTCGGCATCGTCACGGCGGACGCGCTGCTGCAGGAGACCACGACGAACCACCCGCTGCCCGCCTCCCGTGCGGTCGGGTTCGGCCTCGCCACTGGCGGAACCCTGCTCGCGCTGGGCCTCGGCGGCAGCTTCGCACTCGCCCTCGATCAGCTCTGGCTCGTGATCCTCGCCGCCGTGCTCCTGGTCGGCTCCCTCGCCCTGTTCTCCTACCTCGGGGCGACGCAGACCAACCGGCACAAGGCCTGGACACGGGGCGCCGTGATGCAGATGCCGCCGAACCGGTTCGAGACCGACCCGGAATCCGCCGCGCGCTTCGGCATCTATACGGCGGTGATCTGGTTCCTCACCCTCGCGGTGATCATCGCGCTCGTCTTCACGGTCGGCTGGTGGTGGGCGCCCGTGGCGTTCGTCGGCGGCCTCGCCGCCATGATGCTGCTTCTGGCACGCATGCTCTTCGCACCGCGCAGCGGCGACCGCCGCTGACCGATCCGGCGGATCCCACCTCTCGCTCCGGCGAGACCGGATCCGCCCTCCCCACAACGCAGAGAACCCTCAGAACGGAAGGGATGTTCGTCATGCCCGCACACCAGCGCATCGACGGCGACGCCATCGTCGCCGAAGACCTCGTCAAGGAGTACCGCGGCCGCGGCCGCCGCCCGGCCGTCCGCGCCCTGGACGGCCTGAGCTTCGCCGTCCCGGTCGGACGCGTCTTCGGGCTGCTCGGCCCGAACGGCGCCGGCAAGTCCACCACCACCAAGATCCTGACCACCCTCTCCCGGGCGACCGCCGGCCGCGCCACGGTGGCCGGGCACGACGTGACCGACGCCCCCGGCGACGTGCGCGCATCGATCGGCTACGTCTCGCAGGGCACCGGAACGGATCCGAACCTCACCGCGACGGAGAATCTGGAGATCGCCGGGCGCATGCGCGGCCTGAGCGGCTCCGACGCCAGAGCACGCGCCGCGCGGCTCCTGACCGAGTTCGGGCTCGACGACGCCACCCGCCGTCCGGTCCGCACGTTCTCGGGCGGGATGCGGCGCCGCCTCGACGTCGCGGCGGCCCTCGTGCACCGCCCGCAGGTGCTCTTCCTCGACGAGCCCACCACGGGCCTCGACCCCGAAGCACGCGCGGCCATGTGGGCCGAGATCCGGCGCCTGTCCGGCGAAGAGGCCCTCACCGTCGTGCTCACCACGCACTACATGGAAGAGGCGGACCGGCTCGCCGACGAGCTGCTGCTGGTGAACCGCGGGCGCGCCGTCGCCCAGGGCACGCCCGCAGAGCTCAAGGCGGCGCTGCACGGAGACGCGGTCCGCGTGACGCTCATCGAACCGGATCCGGTCGCCGTCCGTGCCGCGGTCTCCCCCGTTCCCGGCCTGCGCGACGTGCTCGTCGAAGCGGCCGGCGTCGACGGCCTGCTCGTCGCCCGCACGGACGACGCCGGCTCCGCGGTCGGCGCGGTCATCGCGGCGCTCGACGGCGCCGGGGTCCGCTACGGCCAGGTCGCGGCATCCCACCCCACCCTCGACGACGTGTACCTGCACTTCGTCGGCCACACCTTCGGCGACGCCCCCGCGTCCGCCCGCACGGAAGAAGTCGCCGCATGAGCGCGATCACCCTCTCCCCCGCCATCGTCGGCGGCCCCGCACGTCCCACCTGGTTCACGCAGACAGGACAGGTGCTGCGGCGCTGGTCGATCGTCTCGATCCGGCAGGCCTGGGGCCCCGTCATGAGCCTCATCCAGCCGGTGATCTGGATCCTGCTGTTCGGGCAGGTGTTCCGCACGCTGGGCACCCTGCCGCAGTTCGGCGGGCACGGCTACATCGACTATCTGGTCCCGGGGATCCTGATGATGACGGTGCTGTATTCGGGAGCCTGGGCCGGCACCGGCTACATCGACGACATCGACTCCGGAGTCATGGACCAGTACCTCACGTCTCCCCTGCGGCGCTCGTCGATCATCGCGGGACAGCTCCTGCAGCAGCTCGCGATCAACGTCCTGCAGTCGCTCGTGGTCCTCGGCATCGGCTGGCTCGGCGGCGCCCGCTACCCCGGCGGCATCGGCGGCATGCTCGTCGCGCTGGGCGTCGCGACGCTGCTCGCGACGATCTTCTGCTGCGCCTCCACGGCGGTCGCGCTCATCTCACGCAGTCAGATCGCACTCATCAGCCTGTCGCAGCTGATCGTGCTGCCGGCGACGTTCCTGTCGACGACCATGATGCCCGCGACGGCCATGCCGGAATGGGTGCAGAACGTCTCCCGGTGGAATCCGATGACCTGGGCGGTCGAGCTCGGTCGCGGCGGTCTCACCGGCTCGTACCCGGCGGAGGGCTGGTGGCAGGCCGGGGGTCTCGTCCTGCTGGCCGTGCTCGCGTTCGCCTGGGCGCTGAGCGCGATCCGCAGCTACCAGCGTTCGATCTGACACCCGTCGGCCTGGCCGCGGACGCGAGGAAGGGGTGGATGCCATCGCATCCACCCCTTCTCACGCAGAATTCAGGAGGCGAGGACCTCGTCGAGCAGCGCCCCGGCCTTCTCCTCGTCGGTCTTCTCCGCGAGCGCGAGCTCGGAGGTGAGGATCTGACGGGCCTTGGCCAGCATGCGCTTCTCGCCCGCGGACAGCCCGCGGTCCTGATCGCGGCGCCACAGGTCGCGGACGACCTCGCTGACCTTGATCACATCGCCTGAGGCGAGTTTCTCAAGGTTCGCCTTGTAGCGGCGCGACCAGTTGGTCGGCTCTTCGGTGAACGGGGCGCGCAGCACCTCGAACACCCGATCCAGCCCCTCTTGGCCGATCACATCGCGAACGCCGACCAGGTCGACGTTCTCCGCAGGCACCTCGATGATGAGGTCTCCCTGCGTGACGTTCAGCTTCAGGTACTTCTTGGTCTCCCCCTTGATCACACGGTCCTTGACCTCGATGATCGTCGCGGCGCCGTGGTGCGGATAGACCACGGTCTCACCAACCTCAAAAAGCATAAAGTCGTGTCCTTTCGGCAACCTCCAGGATACCACAGCGGGAATGCGCTAAGGTTCGCGCCCCCCGCACCGGCCGACCGTCCCGCATGCGAGCGGGGCGAGCCGAGCAGCGCGGGCGCGTGCCCCTAGAATGGTGCTGGATCATCACGTGAATTTTCTGGAGGACCCGTGAAATCGCGCCTTGCTGCGTCCATCGCCCTCAGCGCCGTCGTCATCGTCGGCGCCACCGGGTGCGCCGGGATCACTCCGCAGGCGACCACCATCGAGTACTCGGCCTCCGACGGCGCGAACGTGCCGAAGAGCGGCCCGATCGAGGTCCGCAACGCCTTCGTCGTCGTGGATGAGGCCGGCACGCTCGGCAACCTCGTCGCCGGCCTGGTGAACACCACCTCCGACGCCCAGACGATCCACATCTCGATCGGGGACGGCCCGAGCCAGAGCGTGCGCATCGCGGGCCAGAAGTCGGTCAGCCTCGGCGGCGACGACGCGAAGCCGATGACCTTCGAGGGCCTCGACACCAAGGCCGGAGAGACCATCGACGTCTACTTCCAGTCGGGCGACGCCGAGGGCATCAAGTACGCGATCCCCGTGCTCGACGGCACGCTCCCCTACTACTCGCAGCTGGTCCCGACCCCGCAGCCGAGCCCGACCACGAAGCCGGTCGCGCCGGCCGTCGAGGTGACCCCGACGCCCAGCGAGACCCCTGTCGGCTGAGTCCTTCGATCTGCGAGAGAGCCCCCGGCATCCGTCAGGATCCGGGGGCTCTCTCGCGTGCGCGGGGGGCGCCGCGCGGCGGGCTCAGCCCTCGAAGCGGTAGCCGAGTCCGCGCACGGTGACGAGCATCACCGGCTCGGACGGGTTCTGCTCGATGCGCGAGCGGATCCGCTTGATATGCACGTCGAGGGTCTTCGTGTCGCCGAAGTAGTCGCTTCCCCAGACGCGGTCGATCAGCTGGCCTCGGGTGAGCACCCGGCCGGAGTTGCGCATGAGCACCTCGAGCAGCTCGAATTCCTTGAGGGGCATGTTGATCACATCGCCGTCGACGGCGACCGTGTGCCGATCGAGGTCGACCGTGACACGACCGCCCTCGAGGATCCGCTCGTCGACGTCTTCCTCGGCCTGCACGACCCTTCGCAGCACCGCGCGCATGCGGGCGAGCAGCTCGCGCGACGAGTACGGCTTTGTGATGTAGTCGTCGGCGCCGAGCTCGAGACCCACGACGATGTCCACCTCGGAGTCCTTGGCGGTGAGCATGATGATCGGCACGGCCGAGCCGGTACGGATCTGCCGGCACACCTCGGTGCCCGGCATCCCCGGCAGCATCAGATCGAGCAGGACGATGTCGGCCCCGCTCTCGCGGAACAGTGCGAGCGCGGTCGGACCGTCTTCGGCGATCTCGACCTCGTAGCCCTCGCGGCGCAGCAGGTACGCGAGCGGGTCGGCGAGATCAGGTTCGTCTTCGACGAGGAGGATGCGGGTCATACGAGTTCTCCGGTATCGGTGCGGATCGGGTCCGTGGTCGGCGCGGGCGACGCGGCGAGGCGCGCGGCCTTGCGCGCCTGGCGCTTCTTCTTGTCCTTCTTCGGCTTCTTGCGCTTGCCCTCGTCGTCCTCGACGTCGGGCGCTGCGATCTGGGGCAGGCGCATGGTGAACGTGGATCCGCGGCCAGGGCGCGACCACAGCCGCACCTCGCCGCCGTGGCGCTGCGTGGCGTGCTTCACGATCGACAGCCCGAGCCCCGTGCCGCCGGTGCGCCGAGAACGGGCCTCATCCGCGCGGTAGAAGCGCTCGAAGATGCGGTCGCGGTCGGCCTCATCGATGCCGATCCCCTGATCCGAGACCGAGATCTCGACCACGCCGTCGTCGACTCGCACGCCGACGCCCACCCGGGATCCGCGCGGCGAGTAGACGATCGCGTTGGCGATCAGGTTGCCGACGGCCTCGATCAGGATCTGCGCGTCGCCCTGCACCCACGCGCCGCGGTCACCGCCGCGGGTGAGGTCGACGCCCGCGGAGGCCGCCTGCACCGCGTGGCCTTCGACGCTCGTCGTGATCACCTCGTCGATCGCGACGGGGCCGAACGTGCCGAGACCGTCGGAGGACTGCAGGCGGGAGAGGCTCATGATGCGCCCGGTGAGCTGGCCGAGTCGTCCCGCCTCCGCCTGGATCCTGGTGGCGAACGCGCGCACCTGGGCGGGATCCTCCGCCGCCGACTCGATCGCCTCGGCCAACAGGCTCACCGCTCCGACCGGGGTCTTCAGCTCATGGCTGGTGTTGGCGACGAAGTCGGTGCGCATCTGCTCGAGGCGCTCCTGCTCCGTGACGTCGCGGATGATGAGCAGGCTCAATCGGGGTCCGATGCGGCTCGCCCGCGCGGCGACGAGGCGCGGATCGAGGTTGCGGCCACCGCGCGTCAGGCGCAGCGTGCTCGCCTGGGATCCCCCCTCGCGTACGGAGCGCACGAGCTGGCTCAGCTCAGGGTTGTACAGAGTGGCGCCGACCCGGATGCCGAAACGTGCGGCAGCCGTGCTCGCGGCCGTGACGAGCCCCGAGGGATCGACCGCGCAGGCGGCGTCGTCCATGGCTGCCAGCACGTCGGTGAGGCCGTCCGGAAGCTCGCTGGACGCCTGCTGCTCTGCGGCGGTCCGCGCCCGCATCGCGGCCACGATCATCGCGGCGATGCCTGCGCCGATCGCGACTCCCAGCCCGAGGGCGAGGAGGGCGAGCAGAGTGCTGTCCATGGGTCCAGCGTAGAGGTCGTTCACCCTCCGGATCCGCGGTTTCCCGCCTCTCGCACCCCCTGGCGCGCTAGTGTTCACGAGGACGGCACCAATCGTTAACCTTCTCCGAAGAGAATCGCCACGTGCGTGTCACGACCCGTGACGAGCATCGTCCCGTGCCCGCTCTGCGGGCCGCCGTGCGACTCAGACCATCCGGTGCCAGGGTCACAGAACGAAAGGTGCGCAGCCATGCGCGAAGTCTTCCACCAGTCCCTCGAGGATCTGCAGTCGCAGCTCGTCGAGATCGCCGACCTCGTGGCCGTGTCGATCGAGAAGGCCACCCGCTCGTTCGCGACCAGCGATGTCGCCCTGGCCGAAGAGGTCATCGCCGACGACGCCCGCATCGACGGGCTCGCGGTCGCGCTGGACGAGCAGGCCATCGAGATCCTCGCCCGCCAGCAGCCGGTCGCCCGCGACTTGCGCATCGTCGTCACCGCGCTGCGCGTGAGCGCGTCGCTCGAGCGCATGGGCGACATGTCGGAGCACATCGCCCAGCTCGCGCGGCTGCGCTTCCCCGAGCGCGCCATCCCGAAGGGCCTCAAGGGCACCTTCACCCGCATGGGCGAGCTGGACGTGGAGATCGCGCGCACGCTCTCGGAGCTGCTCCGCACACAGGACCTGCGCTTCGCGGACACCATCCGCAACGCCGACGACGACGTAGATGAGCTGCACGCCAACGTCTTCGAGAAGGTGCTGAGCGACAACTGGAAGGGTGAGGCGGGTGCGACGGTCGACGCCACCCTCGCCAGCCGTTACCACGAGCGCTTCGCCGACCACGCGGTCGCCGTCGCGAAGAAGGTCGTCTACCTGGCCACCGGCGACTGGGCCATCGACGAGGAGGACATCGCCCTCGCCGTCGAGGCGCAGCACGAGGCGGAGTCCGCATCCGGCCACGCCTGACTCCGAGCTTCGAGGATCCGCCCCGCCATCCGGTTCGGGGCGGATCTTCTCGTTTCGGGGCGCGCCACGACCGGGAGATCCGAGAGAACGCGCCCCGAAACGACGGATCCCGCCCCGAAACCGGCTCAGAGAACCGGTCGGGACGGGATCGACGTCTGCGAGGCTACTTCTTGCCCTGGTTCGCCACGGCGGCGGCGCCCGCGGCGGCGGCCTCCGGGTCGAGGTAGCGGCCGGACCCCGTGGGCACGTTGTTCTCGTCGAGCTCGTAGACCAGCGGGATCCCGGTGGGAATGTTCAGCTCGGCGATGTCGTCGTCGCTGATGCCCTCGAGGTGCTTCACGAGTCCGCGCAGCGAGTTGCCGTGCGCGGTCACGAGCACGGTCTTGCCGGCCTCGAGATCGGGCACGATCGCCGAGGACCAGTACGGCAGCAGCCGGTCGATGACGAGCTTGAGGGACTCTGTGCGGGGAACCTCGGCGTCGATGCCCGCGTAACGAGGGTCGTTCACCTGGCTGTACTCGCTCGCGTCGTCGAGCGGGGGCGGCGGCACATCGAAGGAGCGGCGCCACAGCTGGAACTGCTCGGGACCGAACTCCTCGAGCGTCTGCGCCTTGTCCTTGCCCTGCAGAGCGCCGTAGTGGCGCTCGTTGAGCCGCCACGAGCGGGTCACCGGGATCCACAGCCGGTCGGCGGCGTCGAGCGCGATGTTCGCGGTCTGGATCGCGCGGCTGAGCAGCGAGGTGTGCAGCACGTCGGGCAGGATCCCCGACTGCGCCAGCAGCTCTCCGCCGCGGCGGGCCTCGTTCTTGCCCTGCTCGGTCAGGCGGACGTCCACCCAACCGGTGAACAGGTTCAGTTCGTTCCATTCGCTCTGCCCATGACGGAGCAGGATGAGGGTGCGCGTCATGCTTCCAGCCTACGGCGTGCACCGTGCCGCTCCGAAGCCGGGGTCTTCGCATGACGGAGATCGCTTATGCAATGCATAGCAAGCGCACAGGCCAGGATCCGGTCGGCCCGAGAGGATACTTCTATCAGCCACGAGAGGATCCGGACATGAGCACCTTCCCCGACCCGACCCGCACCCCGGACGGCCCCGCGTACGAGGGTCGCCTGCTCGACCGCCCGGAGGAGGAGGTCGTGGATCAGGGCGCGCCGTTCGACATCCGCACCCTGATGTCACGGCGCATGGTGCTGAGCCTCGTCGGGCTCGGCGCGGGCGGTGCCGTGCTCGCGGCGTGCGCGCCGATCGCATCGAGCGCCGCGCCGGCGTCGTCCTCTACCACTGTCCCCACGGTCACCAGCACGCCCGTCCCCTCCGCGACGTCGACCGCGACCACGGCGGTGCCGGCGGCGGAGATCCCCGACGAGACGGCAGGCCCCTACCCCGGCGACGGATCGAACGGTCCGGATGCGCTGACCGACTCCGGCATCGTGCGGCAGGACATCCGCTCGTCGCTCGGCGGGGGCACCACGGCGGCGGGTGTGCCGCTGACGTTCTCCCTGAACATCCTCGATACGGCGAACGGGGATGCGCCGTTCGCGGGCGTGGCCGTCTACGCCTGGCACTGCAACGCCACCGGCGGATACTCGATGTACTCGTCGGGCATCGAGGACGAGACCTACCTGCGCGGGGCGCAGGTCGCTGACGCGGACGGGCGGGTGTCGTTCACGTCGATCTTCCCGGGGTGCTACCCGGGTCGGTGGCCGCACATCCACTTCGAGGTGTATCCGAGCGCTGCCGCCGTCACGGACTCCGCGAACGCGATCGCCACCTCGCAGATCGCCCTGCCGCAGTCCGCGTGCGAGGCGGTGTACGCGACCGGGGGCTACGACGGCTCGGCGCGGAATCTCGCGCAGACCTCGCTCTCCTCCGACGGCGTGTTCGGCGACGATGGCGGGGCGCTGCAGATCGCCGCGATGACCGGCGACGCCACGAGCGGCTACACG
This sequence comes from Microbacterium sp. 05N427, assembly GCF_056397105.1. NCBI lineage: Bacteria > Bacillati > Actinomycetota > Actinomycetes > Micrococcales > Microbacteriaceae > Microbacterium > Microbacterium sp. 05N427. The sequence continues at coordinate 139,667 of NZ_JBFTMT010000003.1, read as the reverse complement.
GCGACGCTCACGGTGCGCGTGGACACTCGGACCGCCCCGACCGGCGGATCGATGAGCGGCGGCCCGCGCTGACCGGCGCGACGGCTACGGCGCCGCCGGCGGTTGCTCCGTCGCCGGGCTCAGGTCTTTCCGATACCAGCGGTCGGCGTAGGGCTCTGCGTTGAACGCCTCGACCGAGCGGAAGCCGAGACCCTCGTACATCGCGCACGCCTCCACGAGGTCGGAGCGGGTGTTCAGCCGGATCGCACGGGCGCCGCGTCCGCGTGCGACCTCCTCGAGCGCCAGGATCAGCTGCCGCGCGATCCCCCGCCCCCGCGCCGACGGCAGGGTGAAGACCTTGGTGAGCTCGGCGTCGTCCTCCACGTAGCGCGCCCCTGCGCACGCGACCACGGTGCCGTCCTCCCGCGCCAGGAGCAGGACCCCGGTGTCGCCCTCGAGGTCGTCGTACGGCTCGTCCGCGAGCGCCTTGTCGCGCTCGCCGTCCGTGGCGGGCCGGCCGTGGTACCGCGAGACCACCTCGGTCAGGTAAGTGCGCACGATCTCGTCCGCGTCCGCCGTTCCCGGGATCCCGACCTCGATCGTCTGCACATGCAAAAGCCTAGGCGTTGTCGGAAGGCCAAACTTCGGCGGGAATGTCAAAGTTGCCTTTACCGGATGTGAGCCGCAGAGTGGACGCCCGACGAGGGGGAGGACGATGCGGATGGATTCGGTTGCGGGCGCGGTCAAGGCGGAGCAGGTCGGCGCGGAACAGCGGTTGATCGACGCGATGTATTCGCGTCTCGACGCGGAGCTGACCGGCAGTCTCTCGGCGCGAGACCGAGCGATGAGCAGGCAGGTCGAAGGACCGGAGGATCTCTCGGCACGGGATCACGAGGTCTCGCGATTGACGGACCGGATTCGCCAGCTTCGGTCGGCAGAGCAGTCGTTGTGCTTCGGACGCATCGATGATGCCGAACGGGGAACGTCGGTGCATATCGGCCGAATCGGCCTGCGGGCGGCCTCGGGAGACGTGCTGTTGATGGACTGGCGAGCCGACGCAGCGCGCCCGTTCTACTCGGCCACAATGATCTCGCCGATGGGTCTGCGCCGGCGGCGGCACCTGCGCCTGGACGGCCGGAAGGTCCTCGACGTCAGTGACGAGATCCTTGACGGAACCGCACCGACGGGCGAGGACGTCGTCGGCGATGGCCCTCTCGTCGCTGCACTGACGGGTGCGCGGTCGGGACGGATGCGAGAGGCTGCCGCGACTTTGCAGACGGAGCAGGACGAGATCGTCAGATCCCCGCATCGCGGAATCATGGTGGTCGATGGCGGCCCGGGAACGGGCAAGACGATCGTCGCTCTCCACCGGGCGGCTTACGTCCTCTACGCCTTCCCCTCGATCACCGAGCGCGGGATCCTCGTGTTCGGACCGGACAGCCGGTTCCTCACCTACATCTCCGACGTGCTGCCCTCRCTCGGGGAGAACGACGTGCGGCTGGCGACGCTCCCCGACATGATCGGCGTGGAGCCGACGAAGACCGAGCCGGACGAACTCGCACGGCTCAAGGGCCGTGCCGGTCTTGCCGACGCGCTCGCACGCTGGGTGCACGCCCGTGAGCCTCGCGGAGTGCCCCTCGAGATGCGCACCGCCCACGGAACCGTCATCCTCGATTCCCGCGTGATCGACGCGGCGCGGCAGGGCGCCTTGCAGGGCGGCATCGGGCACAATCCCGCCCGGGAGCTGTTCGCCGAACATGTCGTCGACGAGCTGGTGACCGAGCTGGAGCAGCAGACCGCGCACGAGCTCTCCGACTTCGAAGCCGATCTCAAAGAGGTGCAGGGCATCGACCTCCACCGCATGTTCGCGGAAGGCTCGGACGATGCCGGTTCCGCGGATGCCGACCGGTCTGCGGATGGTCTGGAGATCGACTGGGATCGAATCCGTGAAGACCTTCTCGATGATCCAGGCATCGATCGGATCATCGACCGAGTCTGGCCCCGGCTCCGTGCTGAGGACGCGGTCCGGAGCCTCGGCACGGACCACCGGGGAAGCGGCTGGAGCAGCGCCGACCTCGCACTGCTGGATGAGGCCCGTGCGCTCATCGACGGCCCTCCCGAAACGGTCTACGGGCATGTGGTCGTCGACGAAGCCCAGCAGCTCTCCGAGATGCAATGGCGGGCGTTGATGCGCCGATGCCCCGGGCGCTCCATGACCATCGTGGGCGACCTCGCGCAAGCAGGTCCCACCACGACCATCCGCACCTGGGGCGACGCGCTGGCACCGTTCGTCAGCGAGACGTTCGCCCACCACACCCTCACGGTCAACTACCGCACCACCGAGGAGATCCTGCGGGCGACGGAGTCTCTGCTCGCCCGGATCGCTCCCGAGCAGCGCCTCTCCCGCTCCATCCGCCACGGCCAGCCGCCTGCGCTCATCGCCGTCACCGAGGAGGATCTCGTTTCCCGGCTCGACGAGTTGATCGCGGACACCCGGCACGCCCATCTCGAAGACCTCATCGGGATCATCGCCACCACGCGACGATCGGCCTGGTTGGACACGAAGACGGACGGTACCGCAGCCACGATCGTCGCAGCGCCCGATGCGCGGGGCCTGGAGTTCGACACCGTGATCATCATCGATCCAGACGAGATCCAGCACGCGAGCGAGGCCGGTCTGCGCGACCTCTACGTCGCGCAGACGCGAGCGACCAAACGCCTCATCACCCTCGCGATCGCTCCCACCGGGGCCGGGACACGCACCGTGCTCGGGGACCCGGCCGATCTCTCGTGATGCGGCGGAGACCGGCAACCGCCGGGACCGCCTCCGAAGCCGGAACCGGAACCGGGCAGGATGGATCCATGGCGTCCTCTCCGCTCGGCCGGCCCACCCGCGGCACGACCGGCACCAACCGGCTGCGGCGCAACGACCGCTGGATCGCCGCGTCGCCCGCCTTCCGCCGTGCGGCGGATCCGCTCGTGATCGACCTCGGCTTCGGCGCGAGCGGGGTGACCGCGTTCGAGCTCGCCACGCGGCTCGTCCGGGTGCGCGCAGACGCCGAGGTGCTCGGGCTCGAGCTGGATCCGGCCCGCGTCGCCACGGCGCGCGCACAGCTCGCCGAGCTCCGCGGCGGAGACGGACATTTCGCCGCCGACCTGCCGGTGTCCTTCGCGCGCGGCGGCTTCGAGGTGCCGCTGCCACACGGACGGCGCCCGGCCGTGATCCGCGCCATGAACGTGCTGCGGCAGTACGACGAAGCCGACGTGCCGGACGCGTGGGCGCGGATGGCGTCGCGCCTCGCACCGGGCGGGCTGCTCGTGGAGGGCACCTGCGACGAGATCGGCCGCATCGCGAGCTTCATCGACGTGGATCCCGAGGGCGTCGCGCAGCGCTTCACGCTGTCGCTCCGCCTCGCGGATCTGGAGCGGCCGTCGATCGTCGCCGAGCGCCTGCCGAAGGCACTCATCCACCACAACGTGCCCGGCGAGCGGATCCACACCCTGCTCGCGGATCTGGACCGGGAGTGGGAGCGGGCTGCTCCCCTGTCCACGTTCGGGGCCACCCAGCGCTTCCTCGCCGCGGTCACCGCACTCCGCGACGCCGGCCACCCCGTGCTCGGCACACGCGCCCGCTGGCGCCTCGGCGAACTGACCGTGCCGTGGGCCGCGGTCGCGCCAGGCTGAACGATCCGCACAGCCAGGCGGACGAGCAGTATCTGCACGGATCTCGCACGACGCACCCCAGGGTACAAGTGCCTGTCTATGCTGGCCTTCACCAGGACGGATGCGCAGAATGGAGGCATGTACATGTCCACGGACACTCTCGCGCTGATCGGCAGCGGCCTCGGCGGCCTGCTGACGCTCGGCGTCGCGATGTTCGCCGGCTTCGCCTGGGTGATCCGCCGGATGGACAGCCTGGAGCAGAGATTCGTGACGAAGATCGAGACCGTCGAGCAAAAGCTCGATACGAAGATCGACGCGGTCGACCAGAAGCTCGACAAGAAGATCGACGCGGTCGGGCAGAAGCTCGACAAGAGGATCGACGCGGTCGAGCAGAAGCTCGAGCAGAAGATCGAGGCCGTCGATCGGAACCTGGTCGAGTTCCGCACCACGGTCGAGCACGAATTCGCCGAGGTCAGGATCGCGATCGCGCGCATCGAAGGCCCGCGCCCCCGCCTCATCGTCGAGCGATAGCGCGGGGCCTCAGGCCTCGGGGAACGGCGCGTCCGTCAGCCGCAGCAGCGACCTCACATCCGCTCGTACCGGGCGCGGGCGATGCAGAACACCCCGTACGCGACGAGCCCCGCTGCCACCGCGGAGAGCATGGCCTGGCCGAACGGCAGAGCCGCGATGTCGCGCAGTGCGGCATCGAGTCCGGCCGCCTTGTGCGGGTCCTTCGTGACCGAGGCGATCACGAACAGCGCGCCTGTCGCCACCACGGCGACGCCCTTCCCGAGATAGCCGATCACGCCGAACACCTCGATGCCCGCCTTCCGTGTTCCGCGCGGCACGCGGAGCTCCTTCGTGAAGGAGCGCGTGAGCGCACTGACGATGAAGCCTCCGCCGATGGCAACCACGGCGAGGCCGATCACGGTGAGCAGGATCCCTCCTCCCGGGGCCGAGAGGATCCGGCTGCTCAGCGTCTGGGAGCTCCGCGATGAATCCGTGCGCCCGCCGATCGCATACACGACCGCCGTCCCGGCGAGGATGAGGTAGATCGCGGCGACGCCCAGATTCTTGCCGCGGAGGACCCATCGCCTCGGGTTCTCGGCGCCGCTCGAGAGGAAGGCGTCCGCGATCCGCCAGACGGCGAGCGCGGCGAGGGCCGTGGCGACCACCAGCAGCAGGAGCCCGCCGATCGCGTTCTGCCGGAGCTGCTCCATCGCGCCGCCCTGGTCGGCCGTGCGCGCGTCGCCACCGATCGCGACGGAGACGGCGATCGCCCCGATGAGGATGTGCAGGACACCGAGCACGACGAAACCGATGCGGGCCGCGCGCCGGAGCGCCGGCGAGCGCTGGGTGGAGCGCGCGGCCTCCTTCGCCCGGGCGGACGCATCCTCGCCGGTATCCATCTCGGCAGAGTAGACGGCCCGATCCGGTGGAGACAGAGGGTTGCGGCACGGCAGCCGGTGTGCCTCTCCCTGAGCCGGGCCTCAGGCCTCGGGGAACGCCGCGCCGGTCAGCTGCAGCAGCGGACGGGCCTTGACCACCGTCTCCGCGTACTCCTCATCGGGGTCCGAGAGCGAGACGATGGCCCCGCCGACGCCGTAGTCGAAGCCGCCGTCGTGCGCGACCAGGGTGCGGATCACGACGCTGAGGTCCACCGAGCCGTCGAACGAGAAGTAGCCCAGCGCGCCGCTGTACAGTCCGCGCGGCGCGTCCTCGAGCCGGTCCAGGATCGCCATCGTGCGCAGCTTCGGCGCGCCGGTCATGGAACCGGGAGGGAAAGCCGCGCGCACGCACGCCACGGGGCTGTCGACGAGCCGGGAGCGCACGGTGCTGACCAGCTGATGCACCGTGGCGTAGCTCTCCACGCGGAACAGCCCGTCCACGCGCACGGACCCGAGCTCCGCCGTGCGCCCGAGGTCATGGCGGACGAGGTCCACGATCATGAGGTTCTCCGCACGGTCCTTCTCCGATGCCGCGAGCTCCGCCCTGATCCGCTCGTCCTCCTCCGGGGTCCCGCCGCGCGGGCGGGTGCCCTTGATCGGACGGGACTCGACCGCGCCGTCCGCCGTGATCCGCAGGAACCGCTCGGGCGAGGTGCTCAGCACGCTCACCCCGTCGATGCGCAGGAACGCGCCGAACGGGGCCGGGTTCTGGACACGCAGCGCGAGGTAGGCGGCGAGCGGATCACCCGCGCCGGGCGCCGCGGCGTGCAGCATGTTGGTCAGGCAGGCCTCGTAGGTCTCGCCCGCCGCGATCTCCTCCTGCGCCTCGGCGATGAGCCGCAGATACTCGGCGCGGGTGTGCCGGGCGGTGAGCGCGAGCGGCGGCGCGGCGAAGGGATCCGGGTCCGGTCCTGTCACGCCGGAGGACGCCGTCTCGAGCGCCGCGATCGCGGCCGCCGTCCGGGCGAGCCAGGTTTCGTCATCGAGGGCGAGCAGATGGATCCGCTCCTCCTCGTGGTCGACGACGACGGCGCGGTCGAGGCGGACCAGCGCCGCGTCGGGCGTGGCGGCGCGACGCTGGTGCGGGGATCCGCACTCCGCGCGCAGCTCGTAGCCGAGTGCTCCGACCCAGCCCAGGGCGAACGGGAGCTCGCCCGCCTCGGTCGCGGTGGCTGCCAGCTCCGCGTCGAGCCAGTCGAAGAGGCCCGTCCGAAGCTCGCGTTCCCGCGCGCCGCCTCGCACCGTCACCGTGCCCGCCTGCACGTCCGCGATCGCGGTCGGCAGGTCGTCCCCGCCGCCGAGGATCGAGTAGCGGGCGCGGGGATCCCCTGGACGGTTGCCGTCCAGCCACACGGCCTGCATCGCCGTGCCGAACAGAGCGGTGAAAAGCGCCTCGGTCGTGACACGCAGGGGCATCGTGCGCCGCTGCACGGCGCGCGGCGCGATCGGCACGTGCGAAACGGGCTCCGAACGGACGTTCTCGGGAGCGGATCGCCGTCGCCGAACCGGCATCGCGCGCGCGAACGCGAACGCGACGAAGTTCGCCATCATGTGCGTTCCGTCGAGGGTGCCGATCGACTCGGGGTGGAACTGCACTCCCCACAGCGGCAGCTCGCGGTGCCGGATCCCCATGATCACGCCGTCGTCCGCACGCGCGGTGACGACCAGCTCGTCCGGAACGTCGTCGATCATGAGCGAGTGATAGCGCACCGCCTCGACGGGTGACGGCAGGCCCGCGAAGGCGCCGGTGCCGTCGTGCGTGACCGGGGAGGGTCTGCCGTGCCGCGGTTCGGGAGCGCGCCGCACCGTGGCGCCGAACGCGTGTCCGATCCCCTGCAGCCCGAGGCACACCCCGAACAGCGGGATGCGCCGCTCGGCCGCGATCCGGATCGCGTCGGCGCAGATCCCGAAGTCCTCCGCCACCCGGGGATCCCCCGGTCCCGGCGAGAGCACGACCGCGTCGTACCGGTCCAGGACGGACGGATCCCACCCCGCCCAGTCGTTGTGCACGACATCCGGGGCTCGGCCCGCGGTCGCCGCGATCTGGTGAACGAGGTTGTAGGTGAACGAGTCGTAGTTGTCGATCAGCAGGATGCGCAGCGGTCGGGGCTCCCCGTGCTCCGCGCCCGCAGCGCCGTCGGTCCCCGCGCTCTCGATCTCCGAGCCCACCGGTCGCACCGCGTCAGTGCGCGTCGCGCGGATCCGGCGCGGAAGGACGACGCGAAAGCCGCGTCAGCCGCGGCACCTCGGCCGTCGCTCCGGCGTCGCCGGGGACGATGACCTCCTGCGCGGCCGCGATGTCGCCATCTGGCGTGCGCACCACGAGGTCGCCGACCGGCGCACGCCGGGACAGGATCGCCAGCGCGATCGGCCCGAGCTCGTGGTGCCGGGCTGCCGAGGTGATGTGCCCGACCTCGTCCTCCGTGCCGTCCGCTCCGACGACCAGCACCGGAGCGCCGGCGTCGGGCAGCAGGCTCTCGCTGCCGTCCAGGTGCAGCGCCGCGATCCGACGGGGAGGGTGACCCAGGTTGTGCACCTTCGCCACGGTCTCCTGGCCCCGGTAGCAGCCCTTGTTCAGGTGCACGGCGCTGCGGATCCAGTCGGTCTCGTGCGGCAGCGAGCGCTCGTCCACCTCGGCGGCCCAGCGGGGGCGCCAGGCCGCGATCCGCAGGGCCTCCGCGGCGAGCGCGCCGGCCCAGATCGTCTCGGAGTCCGCGGCGAGCGCCGCGGCCGCTGGCTCGTCGAGCACGGCGGTGCGCCAGTGGTAGTCGGAGCCGGGATGCTCGCCGACGTGGTACTGATGCCCGCCGGGCTGCACGGTCGGCCACGGATCCGTCCAGACGACGGCCTGACCGTGCGGGGCGAGCGCGGCCCGCTCCGCGCGCTGTTCTGCGCCCGAGCCGGCGAAGAAGCCGACGACGAGCAGTTCCGGTCGCACCGCGACCTTCACATCGGCGCGGAACACCATGCGCTGCAGCCAGGTCGCCAGCGGCTCCGCGTCTGCGGTGTCGGCGATGAGCCAGGTCGAGGAGCCGTCGTCGAAGACCGCGGCGACGTGCTCGACCCGCCCCTGCGGATCCAGCACGAGCAGCTCGGTGCTCTGCCCGGCGTGCAGGCGGGCGACGGACTGCGTGGTGATCGAGTCGAGCCAGGTGAGCCGTTCGGATCCGGTCAGCTCGATCACGGTGCGGTCGCCGAGAGGCGCCAGCGCCTCACCGCGCTCCAGCGCACGCTGTTCCCGGACGGGATCCCCGAAGTGCAGAGTGACGTCGCCCTCCGCGATCACCCCGATCAGGGACGGGAAACCGGCCATGATCAGACCTTCGCCAACCGCGCCGACGCGTGCGAGCGCAACCCCGCGCCGAGCGCGGCGATGTCCCAGGCCCAGAGCAGGTGGCCGTCGACCAGACCGTACATCCGGGTGGCGGCGCCGTACTCCTTGGCGCCCTCTGCACGCACCACGGCGTCGGTCGCGATGTCGATGCGCGGCCCGTCGATGCGGCCGAGATAGAGCTCGAGCATGCCGTCCGCGTGCGCGATCGACACCTCGATCGCGAACCCGCCCTCGGGCCGCCGCAGCGCTTCGACGTCATCCACGGTGCGCGGTGCGGTGCGGGCCTCGCGCGGCGGGAGCAGTCCCGGCCCCGCATCCTGCGCGTCGGCGGGGCGCGTCAGGCGCCAGAATCCCGACTCGGCCACGAGCGCCAGCGGCTCGCCGTCCTCGGGGGTGAAGGTCGCGGTCGCCGCGTAGTTCAGGAACGGCCCGCCGTCGTGGCTGAAGCTCACGCGGTGCGCGAACTCGCCCTGATAGCGGTGCGCGTCATCATCCCCATCGGGGCCAGGGACCTCGTAGTCGATGACGCCGGAGCCCTCCCAGACGCCGAGCAGCCAGGACAGCGGCACGATGTCGGCGGGCAGATCGGAGGGGAGATCGAGCACGGGGAGCCTTCTCTCAGCAGTTGTCGCGAAGCGGTCGCTGATCAGCGCTGGCCGCGGAACAGGTTGACGAGAACGGCCCCTGCGCAGAAGGTGATCGCGAGCCCCGCGAGGACCAGCAGGCCGACGAAGAAGAGTTCGAGCGCGACGATGTCCATGCGACTACTCTATGCCGTCCCGAGCCCCTGCTGCGTCGGGCGGGACCCGTGTGACGGATGCGGGCTCAGGCGCCGAACAGCGCCGCGACGCCGAAGCCCGCGGAGACGATCCCCATCACCAGCAGCGCGCCGAGGCTCCCTGCCGAGACGCGAAGGATGAACCCGCGGGTCTCCCCGCGGAAGAGCTGCACGGCGAAGGACAGCAGCACGCAGATCCCGAACCCGATCGCGTACCAGGTCATGAGCAGATCGTCGGGCGCGACGACCCCGATGAGGATCGCCCCCACCGCGGCGACGGCCCAGGTGACGACGAGTCCGACGAAGGGACTGCGCGGAGCGAGGACGGGATCGGCCATGCGCCCATTGTCACCCATACGCGCTGTGCGCGCGGTCCTGAGTAAGGTGTCAGCAGGAAAGGATCTGCGTGGCGCAACTGCTGGTTCTGACGTCGTCCCCCTCCGAGACGCCCGTTCTGCCCGCCCTGGAGCTGCTGGGCCACCGCGTCCGCACGATTCCCGCGCAGCCCGCGGAACTCGTGACAGCGCCCGACGCGGATGCCGTGATCGTGGATGCGCGCACCGACCTCGTGGCGGCCAAGTCGCTGTGCACCCTGATCCGCGCCACCGGACTGCGCGGGCCGCTGCTGCTGGTCGTCACCGAGGGCGGGATGACCGCGGTGAACGGCGAGTGGCGCATCGATGACGTGCTGCTCACCGGGGCGGGCCCCGCCGAGATCGACGCCCGCATCCGGCTCGCCCTGTCCCGTGAGGCGTCGTCCGCCGAGCCCGTCAAGGTGCAGACCTCCGGGCTGACGATCGACGAGCAGTCCTACTCCGCCAAGCTGCGCGGCACCCCGCTGGATCTCACGTACAAGGAGTTCCAGCTGCTGCACTTCCTCGCCACGCACCCCTCCCGCGTGTTCACTCGCGAGCAGCTGCTGAGTGAGGTCTGGGGCTACGACTACTTCGGCGGCACCCGCACGGTCGACGTGCACGTGCGGCGGCTGCGGGCCAAGCTCGGCGACCAGGAGCACATCATCGGCACCGTGCGCAACGTCGGCTACCGCTTCAACGTCGACGAGGACGAAGCGCGTCCGGTCGCCCCCGGCGCTCGCTGACCGGGCCCCGCGACGGCGAGATCCGGCTCCGGGAGCGAACCGCGGATCCGGATCGCGACGCGTTCACCTCTAGGTCACGTCATCCTGCAATGATGGGGCGCATGATCGATCCCGCACTGGCAGACTCCGGACTCGGCGACGCCGAGGACGACGACTTCGACGAGCTCATCGCGCCGGACGACTCACTCCTCCCTGAGAGCCGGTATCTCGACCGCGAGCTGAGCTGGCTGGCCTTCAACCAGCGGGTGCTCGAGCTCGCCGAGGACGAGACGGTGCCCCTGCTGGAGCGGGCGAACTTCCTCGCGATCTTCGCCAGCAATCTGGACGAGTTCTTCATGGTGCGCGTCGCCGGCCTCAAGCGCCGCATCGTCACGGGCCTCGCCGTGCCCACCAACGTCGGGCGCGCCCCGGCCGACGTGCTGGCCGACATCTCCGCGGACGCGCACACGCTGCAGCGACGCCATGCCTCCGCCTGGACCGAGCTGATCCGGCCCGCGCTGGCGGCCGAGGGCATCACGATCGTGGACTGGAACGATCTGGACGGCGAGGCCAAGGCCGAGCTGACCGACTACTTCCAGGCCAACGTCTTCCCGGTGCTGATGCCGCTCGCGGTCGACCCGGCACACCCGTTCCCGTACATCTCCGGACTGTCGCTCAACCTCGCGATCCGGATCCGCAACGCCCGCACCGGCCGCCAGGAGTTCGCGCGCCTCAAGGTGCCGCCGATGCTGCCGCGTTTCGTCGAGGTGCCCTCGGTGGATGGCGCGCTGCGCTTCATCCGCCTCGAGGAGCTCATCGCCAACCACCTCGACGACCTCTTCCCCGGGATGGAGGTGCTCGATCACCACGCGTTCCGGCTCACCCGCAACGAAGACGTGGAGATCGAGGAGGACGAGTCGGAGAACCTCATCCAGGCGCTCGAGGCCGAGCTGCTGCGCCGCCGCTTCGGCCCGCCGATCCGCCTCGAGATCACCGACGACATGGACGACGYGACGCTCGATCTGCTGATCAGCGAGCTCGACATCACCGACCAGGAGGTCTATCGCCTCCCCGGCCCCCTCGATCTGCGCGGCCTGTTCGGGCTGGGCCGGATCGACCGCCCCGACCTGCGGTACACCCCGCACGTGCCCACGACCGCGCTGGCGTTCAAGCCCGGAGCGAACGAGCGCATCGACATCTTCAAGGCGATCCGCAAGGCGGACGTGCTCGTGCACCACCCCTACGAGTCGTTCACGACGAGCGTCGTGGCGTTCCTGGAGCAGGCTGCGCGGGACCCGCACGTGCTCGCCATCAAGCAGACGCTGTACCGCACCTCGGGTGACAGCCCGATCGTGCAGGCCCTCATCGACGCCGCCGAGTCCGGCAAGCAGGTGCTCGCGCTCGTCGAGGTGAAGGCCCGCTTCGACGAGGCGAACAACATCGTCTGGGCGCGCAAGCTCGAGAAGGCCGGGGTGCACGTCGTCTACGGCCTCGTCGGGCTGAAGACCCATTGCAAGCTCGTCAACGTCATCCGCGAGGAGGACGGCGTGCTGCGCAACTACAGCCACATCGGCACGGGCAACTACAACCCGAAGACCAGCCGCATCTACGAGGACTTCGGCCTGTTCACCGCCGACCCGCAGGTCGGCAAGGATCTCACCCGCCTCTTCAACGAGCTCAGCGGGTATGCCATCGAGAAGAAGTTCAAGCGCCTCCTGGTCGCCCCCCTGCACCTGCGCAAGGGCCTGCTCCGGCACATCGAGAAGGAGCGCCAGAACGCCCTCGACGGCAAGCCGGCGCACATCCGGATCAAGGTGAACTCGATGGTGGACGAGCAGATCATCGATGCCCTGTACCGGGCGAGCGCAGACGGTGTGCCCGTGGATGTGTGGGTGCGCGGGATCTGCAGCCTGCGGACGGATCTTCCCGGCATCACCGACAACATCACGGTGCGCTCGATCCTCGGGCGCTACCTCGAGCACTCGCGCATCTTCGCGTTCCACAACGATGGAGATCCGCAGGTCTTCATCGGCAGTGCCGACATGATGCACCGCAACCTCGACCGTCGGGTGGAGGCGCTGGTACGGGTGACCGAACCCGCCCACATCGACGAGCTGCTCGGGTTCTTCGACGTCGCCCTCTCCCCCGAGACGTCGTCCTGGCACCTGGGAGCGAACGGGGAATGGACCCGCCGCGCGTTCTCCGAGGTTGGCGCTCCGCTCATCGACCTGCAGGATAGGACCATGTCGCAGATCCAGCAGCGCCGCAGGGCCAGGGCGGTGCGATGACCCCCAGCCCCCTCGGACCCTCCGGCGCCACCGCGGACACCACGGGTGTCACCGTCGTGGCGGACCGCCCGGACCGCGCCGTGTACGCGGCCGGCGGCCTGGTGTGGCGCGTCGTCGAGGACAAGCTGCGGATCCTGCTGATCCATCGCACGAAGTACCGGGACGTGACCCTCCCCAAGGGCAAGGTCGATCCGGGCGAGATGCTCGCGGAGACCGCGGTACGGGAGATCTTCGAGGAGACCGGGATCCGCGTCTCGCTCGGCGCTCCGGTGGGCGTCTCCCGCTACACGATGGCCAACCGCAAGCAGAAGGTCGTGCACTACTGGGCAGCGGAGGCCACGGACGAGGCCGTGCGGGTGTCCGCGTTCGTGCCCAATCGCGAGATCGCCGCCCTCGAATGGGTGAGCCTGAAGAAGGCGCGCGCGCGGCTCAGCTACCCGGTCGACGTCGAGATCCTGGACGCGTTCGCCAAGCTCGTCGACGACGGCGCCCTGCGCACCTTCCCGCTCGTCGTGCTGCGGCACGCGAAGGCCGCCAACCGCGGCGTGTGGCTCGGATCCGACGCGTCGCGTCCGCTGACCCCGCGCGGCCACGCCCAGGCGAACGCGATCGTGGGACCGCTGCGGGCATTCGGCGTGGAGCGGATCGTGACCAGCGATGCCCGCCGCTGCGTGGAGACCGTGCTGCCCCTGTCCAAGGCCATCGGGCACAAGGTCCGCAAGACCGACCTGCTCAGCCAGGACGCCTGGGAGGAGGGCCTGGCGGACCCCCGGGCCGTCATCGGCAAGCGCGTGCGCTCCGGCAAGCCCGCCCTGCTGTGCAGCCACGGACCGGTGCTCCCCGACATCATGCGCGAGATCGCACTGGCCACCGGCACGCTGCCCGGCTCCTACCTCGGCAGCGCCTCCGCGCTCGAGGTCGGGGCGTTCAGCGTCGTGCATCTCAGCGCGACGAACCCCGGATCCGGCATCATCTCGATCGAGACGCACCTGCCGAAGATCTGAACGGGCGCAGATCGTCGTTCACCCCCCGTTTACCTTCGATCTTTGATCGCGTAACAGACGACGCATATCGTCTGGCGTGGCCCTGCACCAGGGCACACTCGACACAGCGAAGGACTTACATAGTGAAGCTCAACCGCATCACCACCCTCGGCGCTGCCGGCGTGCTCGCCGCGATCGCGCTGGCGGGTTGCTCGGCGACGCCCAGCAGCACGAGCACCGACTCCCCCTCTGCGGCGCCGTCCTCGAGCGCGATCACCTCGAAGGTGGACGCATCGCTGACCGGCACGATCACCTCCGGTGGCTCGAGCGCTCAGGCGAACGCGCAGGCGGCGTGGACCGCTGCGTACAACGCCCAGGTCAAGGGCGTCACCATCAACTACGACAAGTCCCAGGGCTCTGGCGGCGGCGTCACCAACTTCCTCAGCGGCGCGTACGACTTCGCCGGATCCGACTCCCCGCTGAACGCGGACCAGACCACCTCGTCGAAGGCCCTGTGCACCGAGGGCGGCATCAACATCCCCGTCTACCTCGATGGCGTCGCCATCGTCTTCAACGTTCCTGGCGTGACGGACCTCACGCTCAGCGGCGAGACCATCGCCAAGATCTTCTCCCTGAAGATCACCGACTGGTCCGACGCGGCGATCACCAAGGACAACGGCAAGGCGCTCCCCGCCGGCAAGATCACCACGGTGGCGCGCTCGGACGGCTCTGGCACCACGGCGAACTTCACCAACTACCTCGCCGGCACGCAGTCCTCCGTCTGGACCTACCCCGCAGGCAAGGACTGGCCGGTCGAGGGCGACGTCTCCAAGCAGAAGGGCGGCTCGGGCGTCGTCCAGGCCGTCGAGGCCGGCACGGGCACCATCGGCTACGCCGACCACTCCGCGATCGGCAAGCTCGCCAGCGCGTCGATCCTGCAGGACGGCAAGGCGGTCCCGTTCAGCGCCGAGGCCGTTTCGAAGACGTTCGACGTCGCCGCGGTGGACGCCTCCAACGGCGTCAAGGGCGACCTGTCGAAGAAGTTCGACTACTCGAAGCTGACCGCTGAGACCTACCCGATCCCGCTGGTCTCCTACGCGATCGCGTGCACGACCTTCAAGACCCCGGCGCAGGCCGCGCTCGTGAAGAGCTACATCGGCTTCATCGACAGCACGATCGGCCAGCAGGTCGCCGTCAAGAACGCCGGTGCGGCGCCGCTGCCCGACTCCGTTCTGAAGGCGGCTCAGGAGTCGCTCGCGACCATCAAGTAAGCATCAGGCCGGCCCGGGTCGGCTCTTCGGAGCCGACCCGGGCTGGGCAGGGCAGCCGACCCGATCGGAGGCCCTGCCGAGTTTTTCGTGCTGGCCCGATCCCTCTCCTGCCACTGGCCGGAGCACAAAGAAAGACGTGCACACACATGCGAGATCAAGAGTGGCACCGTGACTGACGTCGCGCAGCGTGAAGAGACGACAACGGTCGCCTCTGAGAACCTCATCGGAAAGCGTCGCGCAGGCGATAGGTTCTTCCTCGGTCTGTCGACGACGGCCGCCGCGTCCATCATGGTGATCCTCGCCGGTGTCGCGATCTTCCTGATCCTCAAGGGACTGCCCGCCATCACGGCGAACTGGGAGACCAACGGCGACCTCGCCGGGTACCAGAACAAGCACTGGGGCAGCTTCTGGAACTACGTCGCGCCGCTCCTCTGGGGCAGCATCTGGTCGGCGCTGATCGCGCTCGTCCTCGGTGCCCCCGTCGCGATCGGCATCGCGCTGTTCATCTCGCACTACGCTCCCCGCCGACTCGCCAGCGCGCTCGCATACGTCGTCGACCTGCTCGCCGCGGTGCCGTCGATCGTGTTCGGCCTGTGGGGCGTCATCGTGATCCGCCCGTTCCTGCTGCCGCTCGCCGACTTCCTCAACCAGTACTTCGGCTGGATCCCGCTCTTCCAGGGGCCGGTCTCGAGCACGGGCTCGACCACGCTCGCCGGAGGCGTCGTCCTCGCCGTCATGATCCTGCCGATCGTCACGGCGCTGACCCGCGAGATCTTCCTGCAGACGCCGCGGTTGAACGAGGAGGCCGCCCTCGCCCTCGGCGCGACGCGCTGGGAGATGATCCGGCTCGCCGTCTTCCCCTACGCGCGCAGCGGCATGGTCTCCGCCATCCTGCTCGGCCTCGGCAGGGCGCTCGGCGAGACGATGGCGATCGCGCTGATCATCTCGCCCTCGCTGCTGTTCTCGGTCGCGCTGCTCACCGACGGATACAACTCGCAGACGATCGCCGCGAACATCGCGAACAACTTCCCGATCGCCACCGACCTGCAGCGCTCCGCACTGATCGGCACCGGCCTCATGCTGTTCGTGGTGTCGCTCGCGGTCAACATGATCGCTCGCGGTATCCTCGGCCGTTCCGACCGCAAGGCTCGCACCTCGCCGAAGATTGGAAAGCGCGTATGACCGCGGTCAGTTCTGCTCCGGCGACGGCACAGCCGATGAGCCTGACCAGCGGGCAGCTGCCCCGCTGGATCGAACCGGTGCTCGCCGTCGGCACCGCCGTGGTCGTGGCGGCCGTGCTCCTGGTGATCCAGTTGTTCAACCCGGCGGTGTGGCTCGTGCTCACCGCCGTGATCTACCTCATCGCGATCAGCATCGGATCCGGCATCGTAGAGGGTCGCCGCAAGTCCGTCGACCGCGTCGTGCGCGGCCTCGTGGTGTGCGCCTTCGTCCTGGCCGTGGCACCGCTGATCTCGACGCTCTGGACCGTGGTGTCCCAGGGCATCAAGGTGCTGACCTGGGACTTCGTGACCAAGGTCGGCGGAAGCGTGTTCGACCCGAACACGCTGGCCGTGACGAACACCCCCGGAGCGCTGCAGGCGGTGGTCGGAACGCTGATCATCACCGGCATTGCCGCGCTGATCTCGGTGCCGATCGGCATCCTCGCCGCCGTGTACCTGACGGAATACGCGCAGCCGAGCAACCCGCTGCGCCGGACGATCACGTTCCTCGTGGACGTCATGACGGGCATCCCCTCGATCGTCGCTGGTCTGTTCGCGTTCTCGCTGTTCGCACTCATCGTCGGCCCGAAGGCGTTCAGCGGCTTCTCCGCCTCGATCGCCCTCTGCGTGCTGATGATCCCGATCGTGATCCGCTCCACCGAGGAGATGATCCGGCTGGTGCCGAACGAGCTGCGGGAGGCCTCGCTCGCCCTCGGCGTGCCGCGTGCGACGACCATCATCAAGGTGGTGCTCCGTACAGCGGCGAGCGGTATCGTGACGGGGGTCGTCCTCGCCGTGGCCCGTGTCATCGGCGAGACCGCCCCGATCTTCATCGCTGCGAGCTTCACCGACAACTTCAACGCGAATCCCTTCAGCGGGCCCATGCAGACCCTGCCGGTGATGGCCTACACGGCCTACAGCTTCCCGGGCAAGGACATCCCGGCGTCGCAGGCGCAGGCCTGGGGCGCTGCCCTGCTGCTGGTCATCGTCGTCGTCATCTTCAACCTCATCGCTCGGATCGTCGCGAAGGCATTCGCGCCGAAGAGCCGCTAACTCAGGAAGGCACGCAGCGTGTCCAAGAGCATCGAAGTCAACGATCTGAACGTCTTCTACAGCGACTTCCTCGCCGTCGAGGGTGTGTCCATGAACATCGAGCCCCGCACGGTGACCGCCTTCATCGGTCCGTCGGGCTGCGGGAAGTCGACGTYCCTGCGCACGCTCAACCGGATGCACGAGGTCATCCCCGGCGCGACCGTCAAGGGCAACGTCTACATCGACGGTGAGGACCTGTACGCGCCGGGCGTGGATCCGGTGCTCGTGCGCCGCCAGGTCGGCATGGTGTTCCAGCGGCCGAACCCGTTCCCGACGATGTCGATCAAGGAGAACGTCCTCGCGGGCGTCCGCCTCAACAACAAGCGGATCTCCGCCTCCGACGCGAACGACCTCGTGGAGAAGTCGTTGCGCGGCGCCAACCTGTGGAACGAGGTGAAGGACCGTCTCGACAAGCCTGGGGCCGGCCTCTCCGGCGGTCAGCAGCAGCGCCTGTGCATCGCCCGCACCATCGCCGTCTCCCCGCAGGTCGTCCTGATGGACGAGCCGTGCTCGGCCCTCGACCCGATCTCGACCTTCGCGATCGAGGAGCTGATCACGGAGCTCAAGAACGAGTTCACGATCGTGATCGTGACCCACAACATGCAGCAGGCCTCGCGCGTGAGCGACAAGACGGCCTTCTTCAACATCGCGGGCACGGGCAAGCCCGGCAAGCTCATCGAGTACGCCGACACCGCGACGATCTTCACGTCGCCGAAGGAGCAGGCCACCGAGGACTACGTCTCTGGCCGCTTCGGATGATCCGATCTGATCCGTCATGAGGGGCTCGGCGCTGCGGCGCCCGGGCCCCTCCTGCGTCGCGCGGGAGGACGCGATCAGCGGTACTCGGGATTGGCCTCGTAGCCCCAGCGTTCGCCGTCGTTCCAGGCCTCGCGGAGGTTCCCGTAGGCGGGGATGCCACCGGCGTCCTTGAGCCGGCGCGCGGTGTGCAGCAGGTTCCAGGTCATGAAGGTGGTGTTGCGGTTTGTGAAATCGTTCTCCGGGCCGCCCGAACCGGGATCCAGATAGCTCGGGCCGGGGCCGATGGCGCCGATCCAGCCCGCGTCCGCCGCGGGCGGGATCGTGAAGCCGATGTGCTGCAGGCTGTACAGGATCGACATCGCGGCGTGTTTGACGCCGTCCTCGTTGCCGGTGATGAGCGCGCCGCCGGTCTTGCCGTAGTAGACGTACTGGCCCTTGTCGTTGAACAGGCCGCTCATCGCGTAGAGCCGCTCGATGAGTTTGCGGGTGATCGAGGCGTTGTCACCGAGCCACAGCGGACCGCCCACCACGAGGATGTCCGCGGCGTCGATGAGCGGCCAGATCTCGTCCGGCCAGGCGTCGTCGGCCCAGCCGTGCTCGCGCATGTCGGGATAGACGCCGGTCGCGACGTCATGATCGATGAAGCGGATGTTCTCGACGGTGACCCCCTGAGAACGCATCAGCGCGATGCTGCGATCCATCAGGCCCTGCGTGTGGCTGAGATCGGGGCTGCGCTTCAGGGTGCAGTTGACGAACACCGCGCGGAGGTCGTCGTAGGCCGCAGGTGCGGCCGGTTGCTCTGTCATGGGGGCAGACTACGACCATCCCCCACGGCGTACCAGTCCCCTCGCGACGCTCAGTCGCGCGGCGAGAGCAGGTAGCGGTTCAGGCCGTCCGTGAACGCGTGGTCGACCGCGAGCGCAGCATCGTCGATCGCCGTGATCGGCGCGGCCAGCCGCACACTGGACAGGAGCCAGGCTTGATCGGCGGTCGCGAGCTCGTCGGTCGGCACCGTGGCGTACTCCGTAACGTGCCCCTGCGACTGCAGGTGCGCGAAGAGGCTGATCTGGGTGGTGCCCTGCAGGATCCCGCCGTGCGGAGCGGGGGTGACGAAGCGGTCGCCGAAGCGCAGGATGAGCGATGCCGTGGGCGCCTCCAGCACCACGCCATCGGTGGTGACGAAGATCGCGTCATCGGCGCCGCGGAGGTGCGCCTCGCGGAGCGCCGCCATGTTCACCGCGTACGAGAGCGTCTTCGCCCCCAGCAGCAGCCAGGGCGAGCGCTCTGCGGCGCCGCTGTCGTAGCCGCGGTCGAGCGTGACGACGCGGATGCCCTCCGTGCGGGCGGCGGTGAAGTCCCCTGCGGGTGCGGCGGTGACCCAGGCGGTCGGCGCCGGTCCGTGATCGACGCCGCGGCTCAGGATGAGCTTGATCACCCATTCGCCGGGGCCGCACTCCGCCGCCCCGAGCGCGATCGCCTGACGCCATTGCTCGCGGTGCGGTTCAGGAAGGTCGCAGAGAGCGGCCGAATGAGCCAGGCGCTGCACGTGCGGCTCGACCTCCTGGGCGTGGCCGTCGACGACGCCGATCGACTCGAAGATGCCATCGCCGCGCTGCGTGCTCAGCTCGCCCACGCTGAGCGCCGGAGCACCCGGATCGATCCGGCGGAAGCTGTCGCTGAAATCGGCCCGCTCCTCGTCCGTGGACTCGGCGGGGGTGATCAGCAGGGCGAATCGGGCTGCGGCCATGCTCCGAGCCTAGGGCGTGGACGACGCGCCCGGCGTCGGGGACGACGGGAATACCGCCGCCCCCGAAGCGTTACACTTGATCGGCCGGGCCGCATAACCCCGGGCTCCATTTTTTGCCGCTGCGAGCGGCCTTCCGCCGAGAGGCGTTCTTGCGGCCCGGCTTCTTCCTGCCCGGGCCGCTGCGGCCCTGGATCTCACAGGTACGGGCGCGTGAGCAGCTCGAGATAATGCCCGGACGGATCCAGCAGGTACACCCCTCGACCGTCGTGCTCGTGATTGATCTCGCCCGGTTTGGCGCGCTGCGGATCCGCCCAGTGCGTGATCCCCCGCTCGGTGATCGTCGCGTAGGCGCGATCGAAGTGCTCGTCGTCGACGAGATAGGCGTAGTGCTGCGGCGGGAACTCGATCGGCGGTGCCGCGAACTGAAGCAGGATCCCGCCTCCGATCTGCACGTTCGTGAACGGGCCCCAGGACGGGGCGTCGTCGGCTTCGAGCAGATCGCGGTAGAAGTCCGCCATCTCGGCGGTGTCGGTGGACGCGATGATCGTGTGGTTGAAATGCGCTGTCATGTCTCTCCTCTGTGTCTGTTCTGCGCTGTCGGGACGGGCAGAGACGAGGAGGGGCGCGGCTCAGTCGGCGACCAGATCGCCGATCCGGGAACGGCCCGCGCGGGCCTGACTGGTCATCATCGGTTCCAGCCTAGCGCGGGAGGCAGGACCGGATCCGCTCAGTTCAGCGACCCGTCGCGCCAGGCACCGGCCGAGGCGGTGAGGTCCTGCGCGTAGGCGCTGAGGCGCGATGCGCGAGTGGTCAGCTCGCTCGCACGCTCCGGTTCCGTGTGCTCGTAGTCGTCGGCGACATGCGTGGCTCCCGAGGCCTGCACGCGGCAGAACGCCGCGGCCCGCTCGAGCGCGATCGCGAAGTCGCCGGAGAACGCGCCGTGCAGGATCGTGTCGATCAGCCCGACGAGCTCCTCGGGGCCAGCCGGCACCGGCGCGCCGGCGACCAGCGCGTCGACCGACGGCAGCTCGATGCGCCCGCGCTCGTGCAGGAGCGCGGCGAGGGACGGATCCGCGTGGATCGACGCCTGCAGCAGGTACAGGCGCCAGAGGGCGCCGGGCAAGGAGACCGCGGGGCTCTTCGCCCAGAGCTCGGCGACCTCGTCGATGCCGTGCTCGGTCGCGTACGCGACCAGCCGTTCCGCGCTCACTCCGCTGTCATCAGCCCGCACCCGCGCCAGCAGCGCCGACGCCGTGGCGTGCGCCATGCGCGTCTGCTCCGCGGGATCGTGGGAACCGAGCAGGTAGTCGAACGTCTCCGGCGAGAGACGGACGGGGCGGTGGAAGGGTGCGGGCACCGACCCAGGCTACGCGCGCTGTCCGACGCAGGGCACCCAGTCGCGACCGATAGACTCGGGAGTACGGGCCTCTAGCTCAGTTGGCAGAGCATCGGACTTCAACACAATAGGAGCGCCTCGGGGGAAACCCCGGGGATGACACCACTCAAAGTCGGGGAACCCTTCCTGGGAGACCAGTTGGCAATCCCGAGCCAAGCCGGACGCGAGTCCGGAAGGTGTAGAGACTGGACGGGTGGCACCTACAGCGAAAGCCAGGGTGAAGGGACAGTCCAGACCACGAACGCCCACCGGGCGGCGGCGAAAGCCGAAGTGGCAGGTTAATCCGCGGGTCGTGGGTTCGAGCCCCACGGGGCCCACCGTGAAGAGGGGGCCCGGTCAGCAATGACCGGGCCCCCTCTTGCTCTTGTCATCGCGGGAATTCAGCTCTTGCTGGCCTCCTGCGCCACCAGCCACTTCAGGATCAAACGGTTCGTCTCCTCGGACCGCTCCTGGTGAATCCAGTGCCCGCTGTCGAGGCTGGTTTCCTCAAAATTGGGCACGAACGTCGCGAGATGCTCGGCCGGGGCGACGGCGTCGCGTTCGCCGTAGATCATGAGCGCAGGCTGACGGATGATCGGGTCAGCTTCGGCGAGCTGATGCCAGGCGCGGTTGAGGTTTCGGTACCAGTTGACTCTCCGGCCGCGTCTCAGGGCAGTGGCGCCCCCGCCTGGCGGGCGAACAGCGCGATGGCCCGCTCCGCGTCGGCGACGGAGATGCTGCCGCCGGCCACGATGTGCAGGCCGTAGGCGTCCTCCAGGGCGACGAAGTTCATCGCGATGTCGTCGATCGGACCGGTCAGCGTGAAGTCTCCGCTGTCCGCGCCGGCCTGCAGGATCCGCCGGTACAGCCCAAGCTGCTCGCCGTAGAGGCGCTGCACGAGCTCGTCGTGCAGCGGCGACTTGCCCGCGAGCACGTCGAACTCGTAGAGCAGCCGCATCAGCGCGTCATCCGGGCCACTCGGCAGACCGGCGCGGATGGCGACCGCGAGCTGCTCCGCCGGGTGTTCCGACTGGGCCACGAGCGCCTCGCGCTCCTCGCCGACCCGGCGCATGCCTGCGGCGTGGGCCTCGACCAGGATCGCATCGAGGTCCTCGTAGTAGTACAGCAACGCGCCCCGGGTGACCCCGGCCTGATTCGCGACATCCGTCAGCGAGAGGTTGCGCAGCCCATGCTCGGCGGCGGCGTCGAGCGCCGCGTCGATCACCTCGCGGCGACGCTGCTCCTGGGTGCTCGGGCGTGCCATGAAGCAAGTATCGCAGTCCCGAGAAGGGATCCGGATCCGATCGGAAGAGTTTCTTGACATCTGAGTTAATTAATTTACTCTTGAGTCAAAGAACTGCGGCGACTCCCCCGAGCAGCGCCGCCCCGAGACGTTGGAGCACCGACATGGCGGTCGACACCCTCTACACCGGCGGACGCGTCCGCACCTTCGATCCCGAACAGCCCTGGGCCGAGGCCGTCGGCATCACCGGCGACCGGATCACCTACGTAGGGTCCGCCGCCGACGCACCGGCGAGCCGCCGCACGGTGGCCCTGGAGGGCCGTCTGGTCACCCCCGGCGTCGCCGACACCCACAACCACCTGCTGCTCGGMTATGACGACCTCGCCGTGAGCCTCGACCAGGTGCAGAGCCTCGATGTCGTGCGCTCGCGCATCGCGGCGTTCGCCGAGGCGCACCCCGCCCTGGAGTGGATCTGCGCGGAGAACGCCCTCTACTCGGTCGTCGAAGGGCGCCGCCCGCGCGCCGACGACCTCGCCGGCGTCACCGACCGGCCCGTCTTCATCACCACTTACGACCAGCACTCGGTGTGGCTGAACCGGCCGGCGCTCGCGAAGCTCGGGATCCTGGGCGGCGGCGACATCGCCTGGGGCAACCCCGAGATCGACCACCGCACGGGCGAGCCGACGGGCTGGGTCACCGACTTCTACACGAGCGCCATGACGACCGATGGTCTCGCCGAGCTGCAGCGCGACATCCCGATGTACTCCCCCGACCGGCGCTACCGCAAGATCGTGAACAGCCTCGACATGGCCCGCCGCTTCGGCATCACGACGGTCGTCGAACCGCAGGTTCCGCTCGCCGAGCTGCCACTGTTCGACCGGGCGGAGCGCGAGGGCAAGCTCACCTCGCGGACGATCGCAGCGATCTATCATCCGGTCGGCTCCGACGGCGATTTCCGCTCTCGGATCACCGAGGCGATCCGAGAGACCCCGCAGCACGACCGCTTCCGTC
Organism: Microbacterium sp. 05N427; assembly: GCF_056397105.1. Lineage (NCBI taxonomy): Bacteria > Bacillati > Actinomycetota > Actinomycetes > Micrococcales > Microbacteriaceae > Microbacterium > Microbacterium sp. 05N427. Next base: position 116,398 of record NZ_JBFTMT010000003.1, on the reverse strand, counting down.
TGGGCATGGTCAAGCTGTACGCGGACGATGTGATCGAGCCGCACACGGCGGCGATGCTCGAGGACTACGCGAACCGCCCGGGCCATCGCGGGCACACGAGCCTCGAGCCACTCGAGTTCACCCGGCTCTTCGTCGAGCTCGACCGCCTGGGCTACCAGGTGCACACGCACGCGACCGGCGACTGGGGGATCAGACTCACCCTGGACGCGATCGAGGCCGCCCAGCGCGCGAACGGCACGCGGGACGCCCGGCACGGCATCGTGCACGTGGAGTGCCTCGCCCCGGAGGACCTCCCGCGCTTCCGCGACCTGGGCGTCGTCGCGGCCATGCAGCCCCGCCACGCCTCCCCCGACCTCGTCGCCGGCACCTGGATGGACAACGTCGGAGAAGCGCGCTGGGATCGCGCCTGGCGGTTCCGCTCCATGATCGATTCCGGCGCGCGCGTCACGTTCTCGAGCGACTGGCAGGTGGGCGAGATGGATCCGCTCGTCGGCGTCTACAGCGCGATGACCCGCGCCCGTCTCGACGGCGGCGACGCCTGGACGACCGGCGAGCGCCTCGATCTCGATCGCACGCTCGAGGCCTACACGAAGGGCGGCGCGGGGGCGTTCCATCACGAGAAGTCGCTCGGGATGCTCCGCACCGGATACCTCGCCGACCTCGTCGTATGGTCGGGCGATCTCTACGCCATGGAGCCGGCGGAGATCCTCGCACAGTGCGCCGACCTCACCGTCGTCGGCGGCACGGCGGTGCACGACGCGCGCGGTGAGCTCGGCACGGCCGAGACCGCCGCTCCCATCCAGGACCCTGGCGGAGCCGGGCAGAGCTGCAGCGAGCCCTCCGCCGACCACCACTGCCACTCGCACACCCACTGAGGACGATCCCCACGATGTCAACGCTGCCATCCCACTCCGCCGTCGCCGCCGGCGACGATCAGCTCGCCCATGCCGTCACGCACGAACCGGGAGCGCTCAAGCGCACCCTGAAGCTGCGCCACCTCGTCTTCATCGGCCTCGCCTACATGGCACCGCTCGCGGTGTTCGACATGTTCGGCATCGTGGCCGACCAGACCAGCGGCCATGTGCCGCTCGCCTACCTCGTGGTGCTGGTCGCGGTGCTCTTCACGGCATTCAGCTACTCGCGCATGGTGCGCTTCTTCCCGATCGCCGGATCCGCGTACACCTACGCGAAGGAGAGCATCCACCCGTCCGTCGGCTTCCTCGTGGGCTGGGCGGCGACCCTCGACTACCTGCTGCTGCCCATGATCAATGCGATCCTCTCCGGGATCTACATGGGCGCGATCTACCCGGGGGTGCCGTTCTGGGTGTGGGTGCTGCTCACCGTCGTCATCTGCACGGCGCTCAATCTCGTCGGCGTGCGTCTCGCGGCGAGCATGAACGTGATCCTGGTCGGGATCCAGCTCGTCGTCGCCGTGCTCTTCGTCGTTCTCGCGGTCGTGAACATCTCGAACGGCGCCAACGGCGCTGCCTTCACCGTGCGGCCGTTCTTCTCCGACGACGTCCAGGCCGCGGCCCTCGCCGGTGGCGCCGCCATCCTCGCGCTGTCGTTCCTCGGCTTCGACGCCGTCTCCACGCTCGCGGAGGAGGCGAAGCGTCCCACTCGCGACATCCCCCGCGCGATCTTCATCATCGTCGCGGCGGCCGGAGCGTTCTTCCTCACCGTGACCTACGTGATGCAGACGCTGTTCCCCGACGTCACGAAGCTGGAGAACATCGTCGGCGCCTCGCCCGAGATCGCGAAGTACATCGGGGGTGCCGCGTTCCAGGCGATCTTCGTAGGCGGGTACATGATGGCGGTGCTGGGCTGCGGCATCACGCAGCAGATGAGTGCGGCCCGCCTGCTGTACGCGATGGGCCGCGACGGCGCCCTGCCGAAGCGCCTGTTCGGCCGAGTGAACCCACGCACCGGCGTCCCGGTCGCGAACGTCCTCATCGTCGCCGCGATCGCCCTCACCGCGCTGTTCGTGAACCTCGAGCAGGCGTCGTCGATGATCAACTTCGGCGCGTTCATCGCCTTCACCTTCGTGAACCTCTCGGTGATCTTCGTGTTCTTCCGGTTCATCACGAAACGCACGGTCGGATCCTGGATCGGCTTCGTCGTCATCCCCGCGATCGGCATCGTGATCAACGTGGCGCTGTGGCTCAGCCTCGACGGGATCTCGATGATCATCGGCGGCGCCTGGACCGCGATCGGCGTGGTCTACCTGCTGATCAAGACACGCGGGTTCAGGGCCGCTCCGCCCGACCTGACGGGCCCGATCAACGTCGGCATGTACGACTGACGATCGGCCCCGCGCAAGCCGGGGAGCGCTATCCGCGTCGGGCGCGGTGCCGGCGCACGGCGTCGCGGTTGGCGCAGCGCACCGAGCAGTAGCGCTGCCGCCCGTTGCGGGTCACGTCGACCACGACGTTCGTGCACGGCGCCGCCGCGCAGCGCCCCAGGCGTCCCATTCCCCGCGTGACCAGGTGCAACGACGTGCCGACCGCGATCACGGCGCGCAGCACGTGAGGCAGCGAATCCTCCTCGTCCCGGTAGTGCAGGTGCCAGCCTTCGCCGTCGTGGTCCGTGAGCCGCGGATACGCCGCCGCGGTCGCCATCTGCGCGTTCAGCAACGACGCACGCTCTTCCGGCGTCGCCGCATCGACGACGCGCAGCCAGTCATCGATCACGCGGCGAGTGTCGGCGTGATCCTCGGGATTCTCCGGGAACACCATCGTCATCCCGAAGTCTCGAGTGCGCTGCTCGATGCCGGCGCGATCGGACGGCCAGTCGTCGGCGAGCGATGCCGCCATCAACACCGCATACTCTCCGTAAGGGTTGAGATGCATAAGAGCATTACATCATCGTGGAGGCATGAACGCCGCATCCTCTGCCGACACCGCGTCCATCCCTCTCCCACCCCGGGATCCGTTCGGTCCGATCCCGGCGCATGAGCACGCCTGGACGACGCGCTCCCGGCACAGAACCTCCGACGGCATCCTGCTGTATGTGCGCTGCGTGACCTGCGGGGCACAACGCGTGGATCTGCATGCTGCGGGCGCCGCAGCACCGACCGCTCTCAGCAGCGCGTTCGGCGCCGGCGAGCCTGCCGGGTCGTCCGAGGCCTTCAGCCGGCCGTGAGTTCGGCGAGCTTGCGCACTGTGCGCAGGTTGCGGGCCGTGCCCGCGACGCCGAGCGCGCGATCCAGAACGGGGCGTGTGAGCTTGCTGGAGTGCACTCCCCCGGCGCCGAAATCGATCCACAGATCGCTTCCGCGCAGGGCGATCCGCTCGCCGGGCTGCAATCGTGCCGTCAACGTCTCGACAGCATCGGCTCGCGGCTCCCCCTCCAGGAACATCGCGTGCAGCATCTTGTCGGCAGCCGCGTCGGGGAAGGGGTTCTCCTCGATGGCACGGAGCAGATCGTCATGCGTGCGCAGGATCACCGGCGTGTTCACACCGAATGCGTCGTGGATCAGCGTCCGTACCTCCGCGCAGACCGCGGCGGGATCCGCGGGTGCATCGCAGATGACGTTGCCGCTCGCGATGTAGGTCGTCACGGTGCCGAAGCCCCCTCGCTCATTCATGAGTGCGCGCAGCTCGGCCATCGGCACTCTGTTCGCGCCGCTAACGTTCACGGCGCGGAGGAGCAGGGCGCAGCGTTCGACGGTCATTCGGCTGCGCCGTCGGTCTGCCCGGCGGGGCCGTTGTTGGACTCGGCGGGTGCCGCGACGTCGGCCGAACCGCTCGGCACGAGCTCGGCGCCGGCGTGCGCAAGTTCGGCCAGCGCCGCTGCGCTCGATTCGGCGCCGACCCCGGCGACGAGGTCCGTCAGGATCCGCACGTGCAGGCCATGCGCGATCGCGTCTGACGCCGAGGCGCGCACGCAGTGATCGGTCGCGATGCCGACGACGTCGGCGGTCAACACGCTGTGTGCGGACAGGATCCCGGCGACCGTCTCGCCGTCTTCCGTCACGCCCTCGAACATCGAGTAGGCAGGGCGCCCCTGCCCCTTGCGCACGTGATGCGTGACGGCGGCCGTGTCCAGCAGCGGGTCGTAGTCGGCGCCCGGCGTGCCGGCGACGCAGTGCGCGGGCCAGCTGTCGACGTAGTCCGGGGCACCGGAGAAGTGCCCGCCGTTGTCCCCCGTCGCGTCGTGCCAGTCCCGCGAGGCCACGATGACGTCGTAGTCGGCCGCGTGATCGCGCAGCAGCGCGGTGATGCCGCGGGCGACGTCGTCGCCGCCTGTCACGGCGAGGGCGCCTCCCTCGGTGAAGTCGTTCTGGACGTCGACGATCAGCAGCGCACGGGACATGCTCCGAGCGTACGCCGGAACGACGAAACCCCCTCCGAGGAGGGGGTTTCCGGTGGAGCCGCCCAAGGGAATCGAACCCTTGACCTTTTCATTACGAGTGAAATGCTCTGCCGACTGAGCTAGGGCGGCGCACACCTCGAGAGGTGCGCATGCGGGCGAACCGCACGATCAACGATCTTACCCTGTCCGCGGGCGTGCTGCGAACCACGCGCAGCCCGGGCGCGGCCCGGTCACGGCGAACACCGCCACCGGGCCGCAAGGGCGGACTACTCGCAGCGGATCCCTGCCTTATCCGGCACGGTGCCGTTCACGAAGTAGGCGTCAACGGCATCATCCACGCACGCGTTGCCCTTGTTGTAGCCGGTGTGCCCCTCACCCACGCGGGTGATGAGGACCCCGCCCTCGAGCTGCTTCGCGAGCGACTCGGCCCAGGTGTACGGGGTCGCGGGGTCGTTGGTCGTGCCGACGACGAGGATCGGACCGGATCCCGCCGCGGTGATCTCGCCGCGCTTACCCGTGGGCGGGTACGGCCACTGCTCACAGGGATCGGGACCGTCCCAGTACGGGGCGATGGTCGGTGCATCGGCCTTGATCTTGGCGTCCGAGGCCGCCTTGGCCGCCGCGTCGTCCTCCAGCGGGTAGTCCATGCAGTTGTATGCCCGGAATGCCTCGGTCGAGTTGTCGGTGTATTTCCCGTTCTCGCGGTTGTTGTAGAAATCGGCGAGCTGGAAGGCCACGGAGGGATCGCCCTTCAGCACCGCGGTGAGCGACTGGGTGAGGTACGACCAGCTGTCCTGCGAGTACAGCGCCGCGACGATCGACGTCATCAGATTGTCCGCGCCCAGCATGCGGCCGTCCGTGTTCTTCTGCGGCGAGCGGTCGACGCTCGCCAGGAGCGCGCCGAGGTCTTTCATCGCGTCGTCGACCGTGCCCTGGAACGGGCACTTCTTGTCTTTCAGACACGCAGCCATGTATGCGCGCAGTGCCGACTCGAATCCGATCGCCTGGGTCGTGCTGACGTCGAGGTTGGAGACCGCCGGGTCCAGAGCGCCGTCGAGCACCAGGTGCCCGACCCGCTCCGGGTACAGCTCGGCGTAGGTCGCGCCGAGGAAGGTGCCGTAGGAGTAGCCGAGGTAGTTCAGCTTCTTGTCGCCGAGGACGCCGCGCAGCAGGTCCATGTCGCGAGCGGAGTTCACCGTCGTGATGTACGGCAGGATCCCCTTGCTGTTCTGCTCGCAGGCATCGGCGAAGTCCTTGTTGGCGGTCTTCTGCGCCGCCGTCCACTCGTCGCCTCCGCGGGCGCCGGGCCGGATCCCGTACAGGTAGTCGTCCATCTGCGACGCGTCGAGACATTTCACGGCGGTGGAGGATCCGACGCCGCGCGGGTCGAAGCCGATCACGTCGTAGTTCTTGACCAGCGTGGGGCTGACTGCGTAGTCGAGGCTCGACTTGATCAGGTCGAGGCCGCTCGCGCCGGGACCGCCCGGATTCGTCAGGAGCGAACCCTTGGAGGTTCCGGTGGCGCGGTGGCGCACGACGGCGAGGTCGAGGGATCCCTTCCCGGGGTCCTCCCAGTCCAGCGGCGTCTTCACGGTGGTGCAGTCCATGCCGCTGCCGCACGCCGACCAGCTGAGCTTCTGCCCGTAGAAGGGCTTGAGGTCTTCGGCGATGCCCGACGTGTCAGGGCTCGCTGCCGGCCCGGCCGACGTGGACTGCGCAGGGATCATCGAATACAGGCAGCCCGACAGCGCGATCGCGGCGACGACGAGACCCGCCACCACCACCGAGGTGCGGCGCAGGCGCGAGGGGGAACGCGTGTTCATGGTCTCCTCCCACTCGTGACGGTCACGAGCAAGCTCTCGAGGGCGAGCGCGGGGGCGACGTTGCGCTCCAGCGATTCCCTGGTCTCGGCGAGATGGTCGAGCACGACGAGCGTGCGCTCGGGCGGCCAGGCTGCCGCGACGGCGCCGAGTTCCGGCGCGAGCTCGGCGTTGATCAGCACGTCGTCGCGGCCGAACTGCAGCATCACGACATCCCGGAACAGCGACTGCAGATCGGTGAGCACACGGTCGAGACCGTCGCGCACGCTGCGCTTGGCGCGCTGATTCTGCTCGTCCTCGAGCGCTTTGACCTGCGAGCGCACCGCAGGCGGAACCGCCTGCCCTTCGGCGATCCCCACCGTGTGCAGCAGGGCGCGCCGCTCGGCCTCGTCCCGCTCAGTGGTGAGCGCCTTCGCGTCGTCCGTCGCCGCCTGCACGATCTGTCCGGCGACCTCGACGGCGTCGTTGACTCCTCGCGCACCCAGCACGGCGCGCAACGTCTGCTCGCGGCGAGCGCGGGCGGCGGGGTCGGTCGCGAGCCGCTGCGCCATGCCGATGTGCCGCTGCGCATGCCGCGCGGCCTGCTCGGCGACGACGGGATCGGCGCCGGTCCGGCGCACGATGAGCTCGGCGACCGCGGACACGTCGGGCTCGCGCAGCCGCAGCGATCGCACGCGGGACCGGATCGTGGGCAGAAGATCCGCCTCGCTCGGTGCGCACAGGATCCAGACCGTCTGCTCCGGCGRCTCCTCGAGCGCCTTCAGCAGGACGTTCGAGGTGCGCTCGGTCATGCGATCCGCGTCCTCGACGACGATGACGCGGTACCGCCCGCTGGACGGGCCGAAGTACGACCGCTCGACGAGTGCACGCGCCTCGGCGATCGAGATGATGACCTTCTCCGTGCGCAGCACCGTGACGTCGGGGTGGGTGCCGGCGAGCACCTGGTGCATGGTCTGCTCGTCATCCGGGCGCTCGGCGATCAGCGACGCCGCGAACGCCGTGGCGAGCGTCGACCGGCCGGATCCGGGCGGGCCGGTGATGAGCCACGCGTGCGACATCGCGGCAGGATCGGCTACGGCGGTGCGCAGCGTCTCGACGGCCGCGTCCTGCCCCCACACGTCCGTCCACGGAAAGGGAGCGAGAACGGTGGCCGACATGCGGTCAAGCCTAACCGGGGAGAGCGACATCGCACGCTCTGTCCTCGGGCGAACGGCCAGAGCCGGGGCTTAGGCCAGGAGCGCCGCCACCCGGGCACGCACCGCACTCGCGATGTCGTCCGGATCCTGCGCGGCGTCGACGACCAGGAAGCGCTCCGGCTCGGCCGCCGCCAGCGCGAGGAAGGACTCGCGCACGCGCTGGTGGAACTCCTCGCGTTCGGCCTCCAACCGGTCGAACGGCTTCTCCGCCGAATCCAGGCGGCGGCGGGCGATGACGGGATCCAGGTCGAGCAGCACGGTGAGGTCGGGAAGCGCGCCTTCGGCGCCCCACAGCGACAACCCGCGTACCTCGTCCGCATCCAGCACCCGGCCCGCGCCCTGGTAGGCGACCGACGAGTCGAGGTAGCGGTCCTGGATCACGACCTCGTCGCGATCCAGGGCGGGACGCACGACCGTCGCGACGTGGTGCGCGCGGTCGGCGGCGTACAGCAGCGCCTCGGCTCGGGGGGCGATGTCGCCGCGGTGATGCAGCACGATGTCGCGGATGAGCACGCCGACCTCGGATCCGCCGGGCTCGCGCGTGCGCAGGGTCTTCCACCCCTGGCCGCGCAGCCACTCCTCGAGCAGCGCGGCCTGAGTGGTCTTGCCCGTACCGTCGCCGCCCTCGAGCGTGATCCAGAGGCCGCGGCCCTCGCTCACGCGCCGGCCTGCTTCTTCGCCGCGTTGGCGGCCCTCGTGGCTGCGGCCTTCTTCGCCGCGGCGGAGCGGGCGGCGGCCTTCTCGGCATCGGTCGTCGCCGCAGCCTTCTTGGCCGGCGTCTTCTTCGCCGCGGTCTTGGCGGGGGCCTTCTTCGCGGCCGTCTTGGCGGGGGCCTTCTTCGCGGTGCGGGATCCGCCCTTGGGCGCCGGCCCCTTCGCGCGCTTGTCCGCGAGCATCTGCACGGCGATCTCGAACGTGATGTCCTGCACCTGCTGGCCGCGCGGAATCGTCACGTTGGTCACCCCGTCGGTGACGTACGCACCGAACCGGCCGTCGCGGATCCGGATCGGCTTGCCGCTCACCGGATCCGCCTCGAATTCGGCGAGCGCACTGGAGGCACGCCGCGCGCCGTACTTGGGCTCGGCGTAGACCGCCAGCGCCTGCGCGAGGTCGATGTCGAAGATCTGCTGCTCGCTCTCGAGCGAGCGCGAGTCCGCACCCTTCTTCAGGTAGGGCCCGAAGCGGCCGTTCTGCGCGGTGATCTCCTCGTCGGTCGCCGGGTCGACGCCCACGACACGCGGGAGTTCGAGGAGCTTGAGCGCCGTGTCGAGGTCGATCGTGTCGACCGACATCGAGCGGAACAGCGACGCAGTCCGCGGCTTGGGCGCCGTCTCCTTCTTGGCGCCTCGCTTCGGCTTGGGGGTCTCCACGACCTCACCGGTGGTCTCATCGACCTGGTCGTCGTCGGAGACCGGATCGTTCTCCTGGATGTACGGACCGAAGCGGCCGTCCTTGACGACGATGACCTTGCCGTTGTCGGGGTTCTCGCCGAGCACGCGGTCACCGGCGACGGGGGCGTCGATGAGTTCCTGCGCCTTGGCGGCGGTGAGCTCGTCGGGCGCGAGCTCCTCAGGGACGTTCACGATGCGCGGCTTCGCCTCGGGGTTCGCGGGGTCCGCGACCTCGAGGTAGGGACCGTACTTGCCGAACCGAAGCGTGGCCGTGTCTGTGATCCTCGTCGCGTTCAGGGCGCGGGCGTCGATCTCCCCGAGGTTGTCGACGACCTGGCGGAGGCCCGCCCGGGTGTCGGAGCCGTAGTAGAAGGAGTGCAGCCACTCGATCCGCTTCTGCTCGCCACGGGCGATCGCGTCGAGGTCGTCCTCGAGCGCCGCCGTGAAGTCGTAGTCGATGAGGTCGGCGAAGTGCTGCTCGAGCAGCCGGACGACGCTGAACGCCATCCAGGTGGGCACGAGCGCCTGGCCGCGCTTGGTCGCGTAGCCGCGGTCGATCACGGTGCCGATGATGCTCGCGAACGTGGACGGGCGCCCGATCCCGTGCTCTTCCAGCGCCTTGACCAGGGAAGCCTCGGTGTAGCGCGGCTTCGGAGTGGTGCGGTGCGGCTTCGCGTCGGCGTCCGAGACGCCGAGCACGTCGCCCACGGCGACCGCCGGCAACGACTGGTTCTCCGCGGCGTCGGCGTCGTTGCGCTTCTCGTCGCGTCCCTCCTCGTAGGCCTCGAGGAAGCCTTTGAAGGTGTAGACGGTGCCGGAGGCGGTGAACTCGGCGTTGCGCCCATCCGCGTCGACCGCGAGGGTGACCGTGGTGGTCTCGTACTTCGCGTCGGACATCTGGCTGGCGACCGTGCGCTTCCAGATCAGGTCGTAGAGACGCGCCTCCTCGCGATCCAGCTGCGAGGACACCGAGGCAGGCGTCCGGAACTGCTCGCCCGACGGCCTGATGGCCTCGTGCGCCTCCTGCGCGTTCTTGCTCTTGCTCTTGTACACGCGCGGCTTGAGCGGCACGGCCGCGTCGCCGTAGAGAGAGACCGCCTGAGACCGGGCTGCCTGCACCGCCTGGGTGCTGAGCGCGGTCGAGTCGGTGCGCATATAAGTGATGAACCCCTTCTCGTAGAGGCGCTGGGCGACGCTCATCGCCTGCTTCGCGCTCATCGAGAGCTTGCGTCCCGCCTCCTGCTGCAGTGTGGAGGTGGTGAACGGGGCGTACGGGCTCCGGGTGCCGGGCTTGGCCTCGACCTTCGTGACCGCGCCGGATCCGACCGCGTCCACGGCGGCGGCGAGCGACGCCGCGGCCTTCTCATCGAGGATGACGACGGCCTTCTTCAGCGCACCGTTGTCGTCGAAGTCGGTGCCTCGGGCGATCGCCCCGCCGTCCAAGCGGACGAGGCGGACCTTGAAACCGGATCCGTTCGCCGCAGCCGTCGCGTCCACGTCCCAGTACTCGGCCGACACGAACGCCATGCGCTCGCGCTCCCGGTCCACGATCATGCGAGTCGCGGCGGACTGCACCCTTCCGGCGGAAAGCCCGGACTTCACCTTGTACCAGAGCACCGGCGAGACGTCCCAGCCGTACAGCCGGTCCAGGATCCGCCTGGTCTCCTGCGCGTCGACGAGCGCGAGGTCGAGCTCGCGGGTGTTGCCGACCGCGGCCTGGATCGCGTCCTTGGTGATCTCGTGGAACACCATCCGCTTGACCGGGACCTTCGGCTTCAGCGTCTCCAGCAGGTGCCACGCGATGGCCTCGCCCTCACGGTCCTCATCGGTGGCGAGCAGGAGTTCGTCGGCCGTCTTGAGGGCGCGCTTGAGCTCTGCGACGGTCTTGGTCTTGCGATCCGAGACGACGTAGTAGGGATCGAAGTCGTTTTCGACGTCGATCGAGTACTTGCCGTACGCCTGCTTGTCAGCGGCGGGGATGTCCTTCTTGTCAGCGAGGTCACGGATGTGCCCCACCGAGCTGAGCACCTCGAAGCCGTCGCCGAGATAGCCCTGAATGGACCTCATCTTGGTCGGAGACTCGACGATGACAAGCTTCTTGCCTTGCGCCACGGGTGCGTCCTTTCGTCGAAGCACACCATACACACCACACCGGAGTCGGGGACTCAGCGCGGTCATCCGTCGCCGCCAGGAAGTTCGGGTGGTCCTGCACGGGATCCGGCGACGGCCGGGAATCCAGCGTACGCCGCCGAGACGTGCACGATGACCACGGCGCCGTCGATGCGGCAGTCCTGCAGGTCCACGGCATGCGCCAGGGCGACGCGGGCGGCGAGGGCGCACGGCTCCTCCCGCACAGGGATCGCGCCCGAGAGCGCATCGGCGCCCGCAAGCGCGGCGGCGTCGGCCGCGGCCGCCAACCGCTGCGATGTCGCTCCGGCTCCGCCGACCATGGCCGCGCCGAGGCCGAGCACCGCGACCATGGCGATCCCGCCGAGCGCGAGTACGGAGCCCGCCATCACCGGCCTCCATCCAGCGCGCAGCCGGTCGCCCGGATCGGCACGACGATGCCGCCGAGGATGCGGGTCTCGGTCGAGGCGGTCACGCACACGAGCGCGTCGGACCTGCTCACCGCGATCCCCGCGGCAGGATCCGCGCGCGCCACCGCGGCCCCTGCACCTCCCGCGTCGTCGCCGCGCCCGAGGATGCGCGACGCATCGGCCACGGCGTCCTGCAGAGCCACCATGCGCATGCCCGCGCCGAGCGCGCCGACGCCGAGGAGCAGCGTCAGCACGACGACCGGGAGCGCCATGGCGAGCTCCGCCGTGGCGGAGCCGCGCTCCCGGCCGTGGCGAGCGCCCTCCGGGACACCCGGTCGCGGAGGGCGCTCTCGGAGGGCGCCAGATCTCGGCCGGCGCGTTCCTGGACCGCCCGATCCCGACCGGCGCGGATCCGCACCGTCGGATGCGTCGGACACGTCATGCCACCGTCAGCGCCCGGCGCACGAGGTCCGTCAGGATCCCGCGCACCTCGTCCGAGCGCATGATGACGACGAGCAGGCCCGCGAAGGCGACCGCCGCCATCGTCGCGATGGCGTACTCCGCCGTGGCGGCGCCGGTGTCGTCTCCGAACAGCTGTGCTGCGCGCCCTCGCGTGAGCGGCGGCAGTGCTCGCGCGACCGGCGCCGACAGGGCAGCGGCCCTCTGCGGCGTCGACGACCGTGCCGGGGTCGCGGCGGGAGGGATCTGATTCATGGTGTTCCTTCTTTCTTCTCTTCCGGGATGACAGCGCCCGATCGGGCACCATCGGACTCAGGCGAACGGCAACCGGGTGGTGGACAGCACGCTGAGGATCAAGGGGGCGACGCCGAGCAGCATGAAGGCCGGCAGGGTGCACGCCCCGAGCGGGAGCAGCAGACGCGAGCTCAGCCGCGCGGCCCTGGTGCGGCCTGCCGTGCGTGCATCGCGTCGCGCGCGATCGGCCTCGGCCCGAAGGAGCTCCCCGGCCGGCACTCCGGCGGCGGCGGAGAGGCGCAGCACGCGCTCGATCGCCTCCTCCGCGGTCGCAGGACCGTCGTCGGCCACCGTCTCCTGGTCGACGAGGGTGCGGGCGCGCGGAATCGCCGTCCCGCCGGTGAGCGCGACGACGAGCAGCTCCGCGCGGATCCCCGGAATGCCCGCGGCCGGCGCGGCGCGGCGCACCAGCGACGTCGTCCACGCCCGCGCGATCAGCAGCAGCCCGAGCCCCATGGCCAGGCAGATCCACCCCGCGGGCTGCGTGAGCAGCATCGCCGGGGTGTCGAAGCCGAGCGCCGTTCCGAGCAGCAGGCCCACGAGCGGCAGCCACAGCATGAGACGCGCGGTACCCGCGGGTTCGGCGAGCGCGATCGAGATCTCGGCTCTGATCTCACCGGCCTGCTCGAGCGCCGCCGCGATCGCTCGCAGCACCTCGCCCAGGGGCGCTCCCACGGTCGCGGCGATCCCCCACGCCGCGCCGACCATCCGCCACGTCCCGCCTCTGGTGCGGATCGCGTCGACCAGAGCACGCCCCTGCTCCACATCGGCGAGCACCTCGACGGCTTCGGTCGAACCGCTCTCCGCGAGGTGTCGCCAAGCCGTCAGCGGGGCGGCTCCCGCCTGCAGGAGAACGGCCAGCGTCCGCACGACCTCCGCGATCTCGGTCTCGGAGGGCTCTGCACCGCCGCGCCGACCCGCATGCTGCACACGGCGACGGCTTCGGCGGTCGGGATCCCCATGCCTTTCCTTCACCAAGGCCGGACCTCCTCGATGCCGAGATGTTCGCCGTCCAGCCGCAGCGCGCCCACCTGCGTGAGCCGGCGCACGCCGCCGCCTTCGCGGACGAGCTGAAGCACGTACGCGAAGGCACTCACTGCCTGACGCGCGAGCGCCGGCGGATCCATCCCCGCCAAGGCGCCGAGTGCCTCCAGCCGCGCCGGCACGTCGGCGAGCCCGCTCGCGTGCAGGGTGCCCGCGCCGCCGTCATGGCCCGTGTTCAGCGCGGTCAGCAGATCGCGGATCTCCTCGCCGCGGCACTCCCCCACGATCAGCCGGTCGGGCCGCATCCGCAGAGACTCGCGCACGAGCCGCGCCACGCTGATCGCACCGACGCCTTCCAGGTTCGGCTGCCGCGCCTCGAGCGAGACGTGGTGCGGATGTCGGGGCCGCAGTTCGGCGACGTCCTCGATGGTGACGATCCGCTCGTGCGGCGGGACGTGGGCGAGCAGGGCTGCCAGCATCGTGGTCTTGCCCGTGCCCGTGCCGCCCGTGATCAGAAGATTCTTCCTGTCTCGCACCGTCTGTTCGAGCCACGCCCGCTGCGCCCGGTCGATGGCCCCGAGCCGACCGAGGTCATCCAGATCCGCCGCGTGCACCCGCGGGATCCGCACCGAGACGGCGGTGCCACCCGTCGAGACCGGGGCGAGCACCGCATGCACACGCACTCCGGACGCGAGCCGCACGTCCACGCAGGGAGCCTGGTCGTCGAGATRCCTGCCCCCGAGGGCGACCAGACGCACGGCGAGCTCCCGCACTTCGCGCTCGGAAGCCGTCCATCCGGGAACCGCCTCGGCGCCGGCACCGCGATCGACGAAGAGCCCGGCGGCGCCGTTCAGGAACAGATCGGTGACCTGCGGATCGGAGGCATGCACAGCAAGCTCGCCGAATGCCGGATCCAGATCAAGCCGCTCTGCGGCGGCTGTGGATCCACGCGGGACGATCACGAAGGGCGAGGCCATGTCCCGACGCTAGGCACCCGCGTTCCGGCTCGGGACGGGATCCGCGCAATCCGTGCACAACCCGCTGCTCGAGCGGCCTGTGCGGAATGAACCAGCGTGTGCGGAGGGCGGCGACGACCGGCCACAACTCCGAAGGAAGACTGCCATTCCGAAGGACGGATCCGGCCGGATCCTCCTGCAGACATGCGAACGTCCTGCGAAAGTGCGGACGGCACGCGAGGGGCAAGGAAGAGGAGTGGGCGGCATCCCACGGGGGGAATGGGATGCCGCCCGTCTGCGGCCGACGGAGGGGGACCGTCGGAGCCGCAGGAAAAGCCGGATTCGATTGATCGGCCGTCGGACAGTGTACGTCCGAAAAGGCACCGTACAAAACGGATCCCACTACCGACTTCCGTCGGTAGTGAGAGACGATGGGCACGGCTAGATTCGCCGATGTCACGGCTCACGCCGCGATCCCCCCGCCGCAAAGGAGCGCCCTCTCACCATGAGCAGCCAGATCGATCACGTCTTCGACGAGACCCGGGTGTTCCCGCCCTCCCCCGAATTCGCCGCGGCGGCCGTCGCCCAGCCGGAGATCTACACCGAGGCAGCCACCGATCGCAACGCGTTCTGGGCGAAGCAGGCGCGCGAGCTGCACTGGCACAAGCCGTTCACCGAGGTGCTGGACTGGTCGACACCGCCGTTCGCGAAGTGGTTCGCCGACGGCGAGCTCAATGTCGCCTACAACTGCCTCGACCGCCACGTGGAGGCCGGCAACGGCGACCGCGTCGCCCTGCTCTGGGAGGGCGAGCCCGGCGACGAACGGCGCATCACGTACGCCGAGCTCACCGACGAGGTCAAGCGCCTCGCGAACGTGCTCGACGGCCTCGGCGTCGGACACGGCGACCGCGTCGCCATCTACCTGCCGATGATTCCCGAAGCGGTGGCCTCCATGCTCGCGGTCGCCCGCGTCGGAGCGATCCACTCCGTCGTGTTCGGCGGATTCAGCGCCGACAGCCTGCGCTCGAGGATCGACGACGCCGGCGCGAAGGTCGTCATCACCGCCGACGGCGGCTACCGCAAGGGCAAGGCGTCCGCGCTGAAGCCCACGGTCGACCAGGCGCTCACCGATCGCGGCGAGGGCGAGCAGAACACGGTCGAGCACGTGATCGTGGTCAAGCGCTGCGAGAACGAGATCGACTGGGTCGACGAGCGCGACCTCTGGTACCACGACGCCGTGGGCGCGGCCTCGAACGCGCACGAGGCGCGGGCGTTCCCCGCCGAGAACCCGCTGTTCATCCTCTACACCTCGGGCACCACCGGAAAGCCCAAGGGCATCCTGCACACGTCCGGCGGCTACCTCACCCAGGCGTCGTACACGCACCGCGTCGTCTTCGACCTGAAGCCGGAGACGGATGTCTATTGGTGCACCGCCGACATCGGCTGGGTCACGGGGCACTCGTACGTGACGTACGGACCGCTCGCGAACGGCGCGACCCAGGTGATGTACGAGGGCACGCCGGAGACCCCGCAGCAGGGACGCTGGTGGGACATCATCCAGAAGTACGGCGTCACCACCCTCTACACCGCGCCCACCGCGATCCGCTCCTTCATGAAGCTCGGCCGCGAGATCCCGAACCGGTACGACCTGAGCTCCCTGCGTCTGCTCGGCTCGGTCGGCGAGCCGATCAACCCCGAGGCGTGGATCTGGTACCGCGACGTCATCGGCGGCAGTCGCGCGCCGATCGTGGACACCTGGTGGCAGACCGAGACCGGGGCGATCATGGTCTCTCCGCTCCCCGGCATCACCGCGACCAAGCCGGGCTCGGCGCAGGTGGCACTGCCGGGCGTGTCGATCGACGTGGTCGATGACGACGGGCAGCCCGTGGGCGCGGGCGGCGGCGGCCTCCTGGCGATCACCGAGCCGTGGCCGAGCATGCTCCGCGGCATCTGGGGCGACCCTGAGCGCTTCAAGGAGACCTACTGGGAGAAGTTCGAGAAGCAGGGCTACTACTTCGCCGGCGACGGCGCGCGCTTCGACGAGGACGGCGACCTGTGGCTGCTCGGCCGCGTCGACGACGTGATGAACGTCTCCGGCCACCGCCTCTCCACCGCCGAGATCGAGTCGGCGCTCGTCGCTCACGAGGCCACCGCCGAGGCCGCCGTGGTCGGCGCCTCCGACGAGACCACCGGTCAGGCCGTCGTCGCCTTCGTGATCATCAAGGAGAGCTACCTCAAGGCGCACGCCCCCGAGGGCCTCGCGCAGCTGCTGCGCGGCTGGGTCGGCGAGCAGATCGGCCCGATCGCCCGCCCGCGCGACGTCTACATCGTCGGCGAGCTGCCCAAGACCCGCTCCGGCAAGATCATGCGCCGCCTGCTGCGCGATGTCGCCGAGGGCCGTGAGGTCGGCGACACCACGACGCTCGCGGACACGATGGTGATGTCGACCATCTCGGCGCAGGTGAAGTAGGGATCCGGATCCCTACGCGGTTCCTGAGCGTCCTTCGTCTCGTCGCTGCGCTCCTCGCTCAGGAACCGTGAAGCGAGACGAACCTCGCTCAGGAACCGTGAAGCGAGACGAAGGACGCTCCTGAACGACTCAGGCGAGGGTGAAGACGACCTCGACCTCGACCGGGCTGTCCAGCGGCAGCACGGACACGCCGACCGCGGCGCGGACGTGCTTGCCGGCCTCGGCGAAGATCTCCCCGAGCACCTCGCTCGCCCCGTTGATCACGCCGGGCTGGCCGGAGAACGACGGGTCGGAGGCGACGAAGCCGGCAACCCGGAGCACTCCGCCGAGCCGGTCCACGCCGCCGGCAGCGTCGGCCGCCGCGGCGATCGCGTTGAGCGCGCACAGGCGGGCGAGCCCCTTGGCGTCCTCAGCCGGAACCTCTGCGCCGACCTTGCCGGTCGCCGGCAGGGATCCGGCCACGAACGGCAGCTGACCGGAGGTGTAGACGAGACCCGCATGCACACGGGCGGGCACGTAGGCGGCCACCGGAGCGGCGACGGACGGGAGCTCGATGCCGAGCTCGGCGAGACGGGCGCTGATGGTCATGCGGATTCTCCTTCGAACTGACGCGCGGCGTCTGCCGCCGCGGAAAGACCGGTGTTGGCGGCCGCGTCGCCGCCGACCGGACGCTTGAGGTACGCGACGAGCCCGCCCTCGGGCCCTGTCACGACCTGCACGAGCTCCCAGCCCTGCTTGCCCCAGTTGTTCAGGATGGCGGCGGTGTTGTGGATCAGCAGCGGTGTGGTGAGGTATTCCCACGTGGTCATGGCTCTCCCGGAGGGACGGACACGCTCGGGCGCGTCAAAGTTTGCGTTCAGGGAACTCCCCTACGATCAAGCGTATGCCTCAGACCAAACGCACGCTCACCGGTGTGCTCAGCGGCCTGGCCGGCCTTGTCGGTCTCAGCGTCGTCGCCGGTGTGCTCGTCACGGCCACTGTCACTCCGGTGTTCGCCGTCACCGGTGCTGCCGCCGCACAGTCGATCGACCTGTTCGAGGGTCTGCCCTCCAACCTGAAGGTCGACCGCCCGATGCAGCCGACCACGATCTACGGCATCGATACGAACGGCAAGCCGCAGCAGATCGCGCGCTTCTACGATCAGAACCGCGTCCCGGTGACATACAACCAGGTGGCCCCCGTGCTGTACGACGCCCTACTGGCGAGCGAGGACAAGAACTTCTATTCGCACGGCGGCATCGACATCACCGGGACCCTGAAGGCCGTCATCGGCAACGTGAGCGGATCCGCGACGAATGGCGGATCGTCGATCAGCCAGCAGTACGTCAAGAACGTGCTGCTACAGGAGTGCGAGAAGGGTGTCCCCCTCAGCGACGACAAGCGCGACGACAAGCTGAACCAGTGCTGGTTGGATGCCGCGTCCGCCGTCGGCTCCGCGGGCATCGCGCGCAAGCTGCAGGAAATCCGCTACGCCACGGCGATCGAGAAGCAGTACTCGAAGAACGACATCCTCATCGGGTACCTGAACCTGGTGAACTTCGGCGGCACCACCTACGGCATCGAGGCGGCGGCACAGCGCTACTTCAGCGTGTCCGCCTCGCAGCTCAATGCCGTACAGGCAGCGACCCTGGTCGGCATGGTGCAGAACCCGAACGCCTTCCGCATCGACCTGCCCGGCGGCACGTACGACTGCGACAAGGACGGCAAGAACTGCAAGAACTCGCAGGCCGACGGCTACCACGACACCCTGGTACGTCGCAATTACGTGCTCAGCCGCATGGAGACTCTCGGCAAGATCACCAAGGAGCAGTTCGACGCAGACAAGGCGCAGCCGATCACCCCTGCGATCAAGACCCCCTCCTCAGGCTGCGGTGACGCCGCTGGCAACGCCTACTTCTGCAAGTACGTGTACTCGACGCTGCAGAACGACTCTTCGCTCGACCCCGTGCTCGGCCCCTCGAAGGATCGCGCCGACAAGCTGCTGCGCGGCGGGCTGAACGTCTACACGACGCTCTCCTATCCGATGCAGGACGCCGCGCTGCGCGCCATGGCAGATCGCACCACGCCGACCATCCCCGGCATGGACTTCGGTGCCGCTGCCGTCAATGTCGACCCCAAGACGGGCAGGATCCTGGCCCTCGCGCAGAACACCACGTACACCGAGGAGACGACGGACACCGGCACCACCGGCCAGACAGGCATCGTCTACGCCGCGGATCAGGCGCATGGCGGCGGCATCGGGTTCTCGGTCGGATCGACGTACAAGGTCTTCACGCTCATCGACTGGCTGGAGAAGGGGCATTCGCTCCGCGAATCCGTGAACGGCAACCTCCAGCGGCTGACGTTCAAGTGCGGCGACGACACGATGACCGCCGACAGCGGCGAGATCGGCAACTTCCAGAATGCAGGTGGCTACGTCGGCACGCCGCTACGGTTCACCGCTCAGTCTCTGAACAGTGGATTCCTGGCGATGGCGGCGAAACTCGATCTCTGCGAGATCAATGATGTCGCCGCGCGGATGGGGCTCCACCTGGGTACGGAGTACAAGGGGCAGATGCTCCCCGTGAACAACAAGGCCAACATCGTCAACGACAAGGGCGACATCCTGGCCTCCGCACCGGCGCCGTTCGACGTGCTCGGCTCCAAGAACATCGCCCCGCTGGACATGGCGTCGGTCTACGCCACGATCGCCAACAACGGCACACGCTGCGAGCCGCACGCGATCGACAAGATCACGGGGCCCGACGGGGTGCCGCTCCCACTGCCCGCCGCCAAGTGCACCCAGGTCCTCGAACCCGACATCGCAGCGACAGCGGCCTATGCGCTGCGGGGCGTAATGGATGGCGGCACCGGCGCCCGGGCGAACCCCGGTGACGGCACGGCGCTGATCGGCAAGACGGGTTCGCACAACAACTCGCAGACCATGCTGATGGCCTCGTCCACCGCGTCCACCACGGGTATCTGGGTGGGCCAGGCGAGCGGCGACGTCGACATCTCCAATTTCGAGACGCAGGGCATCGACGTGCCGAGCATCCGGTACTACCTCGGTAGCGACATCTTGGGTGCAGCCGACAGCCTGTTCCCGGGCGGGGATTTCCCGGACCCCGTGCAGAGCCTGCTCAAGCAGTCCTACACGAACCTGCCCAGCGTGGTCGGCATGACCGTCGACCAGGCGAAGCAGACCCTCGACAACGCCGGGTTCGCCGTGCAGGTCGGCGCCGCCGTGCAGAGCAATCTGCCGACTGACCAGGTCGCGCAGCAGGATCCGGGTCCCGGTCAGGCCGTCACCGGCAGCACGATCACGATCTCGCCGAGCAATGGGCAGGGGGCCTCGGTGCCGAACGTGGTCGGGATGACCATGGGCGACGCCGCGAATGCGCTCAAGGCGGCGGGCTTCCACTCGGCCAAGGGCACCTGCACCCCCGGCAATGGCGACGACTCCGGCACCGTGTCCGCGACGTCTCCGGCGGCAGGAACGGCCGCCGCTAAGGGCTCCTCCGTCACGCTCAACTACGTGAAGAAGAACTGCCAGGGATGACGTCCTCTCGCACCAACCGTTCGGCCCTCATCGCACTCGGTGCGGTGGGGGCCGCCGGTGTCGCAGCCGCCACCTGGGGCATCGGCATCGAGCGCTACCTCTTCACACTGCGGCACGCCACGGCGCGGTCACTGCCCGCAGGATCCCGTCCCCTGCGCATCCTGCACGTCTCCGACGCGCACATGGCGCCCTGGCAGCACCGCAAGCAGCGCTGGCTCGCCTCCCTGGCGGAGCTGCGCCCCGATCTCGTCGTAAACACCGGAGACAACCTGGGCCATGAGCGCGGCCTCGAAGGCATCCGTGCGGCATTCGCCCCGTTCGCGGGAACGCCGGGAGTCTTCGTGCACGGGTCGAATGATGTGTACGCGCCGTCGCCGCGCAACCCGTTCCGCTACTTCATGGGCCCGTCCGCGCGTATCGCGACGACGCCGAAACTCGACACCGCGGCGATGGACGCGTTCTTCACGGACGACCTGGGCTGGACGGATCTGGACAACACCGCGGCCTCGCTGACTGTCGCGGGGGAGCGCATCGACCTGTTCGGAGTGGATGATGCGCACCGCGCCTGGGACGACCTCAATACCCTGCCCGCCGCGATCGATGCGCTAGGCCCCCGCCCCGCCGACGTGCCCATGCTGGGCGTCACGCACGCCCCGTACCAGCGCGTACTGAACTCGTTCACCGATCTGGGCGCGGACGCGATCCTGGGCGGCCACACGCACGGCGGCCAGGTGTGCATCCCGGGCTTCGGCGCGATCGTCGCGAACTGCGACATCCCCCTGAAGCAGGCGAAGGGCCTCAGCACCTGGTCCCACGCCGGCCGCACGGTCGCCCTCAATGTGAGCGCCGGCTGCGGCCACTCGATCTACGCGCCTGTCCGCTTCGCGTGCCGCCCCGAGGCGACCCTGCTGACGCTGCTGCCGCGGTCGTGACGGACTCGGCCCCTCGGCGCCACGCGCGGGTTCCCCCTCGATTCGACCCTCGGGCCGCCACCGTATAGACTTGAACGGTTGTCGCGGGGTGTGGCGCAGCTTGGTAGCGCGCTTCGTTCGGGACGAAGAGGCCGCAGGTTCAAATCCTGTCACCCCGACAGCACAGAGGGACCGATCCAGAGGATCGGTCCCTCTCCTCTTCCCCGGCCGCGGCCCCCGCGATGCTCTCAGCCCAATCCTCTACGCTGGAATCGCTATGACGACGCCCCGCCTGGTCGCCTTCGACCTCGACGACACCCTCGCCCCCTCCAAGGCCGCGATCGATGCCCGCATCGCCGATCTCCTCCTCGCTCTCGCGAGYCGCGTCGAGGTCGCGATCATCTCCGGCGGCAACGAGGAGCAGTTCCGCACCCAGGTCATCGCCCGACTCGGCGACGCCGACACGGAGCTCCTGCAGCGCATCCACCTGCTGCCCACCTGCGGCACACGCTACCTCCGCCACGACGGATCCGGCTTCTCTCTCGTCTACGCCCGCGACCTCAGCGATCAGCAGAAGGCCGCAGCCCTCGGCGCCCTCGAAGAGGAGGCGCGCCGCCTCGGCCTCTGGGAGAGCGAGACCTGGGGGCCGATCCTCGAGGACCGCGGCTCGCAGATCACCTTCTCCGCCCTCGGCCAGAAGGCGCCCCACGACGCGAAGAAGGCCTGGGACCCCGACGGATCCCGCCGCGCCGCCCTGCGGGATGCCGTGGCGCCCCGCGTGCCCGATCTCGAAGTCCGCTCCGGTGGATCCACCTCGATCGACATCACGCGCGCCGGAATCGACAAGGCCTACGGCATGACCGAGCTCGCCGAGCGCACGGGCATCCCCTTCGCGGAGATGCTCTTCTACGGCGACCGCCTCGACGAGGGCGGCAACGACTACCCCGTGAAGGCTCTCGGCGTGCCCTGCGTCGCCGTGGAGGGCTGGGAGGACACGGCGGACCATCTGGACGCCCTGCTGCCCGGGCTGGGGACCGCTCCCGCGACCCCCCAGGCGCTCTGACGCCCCCGCTCTACCGGGCAGCGGGACCCCCACGGCGCATCGCCGCCCCGGACGTCCCCTGACGCCCCAGGACGGCGACAGGATCGGGTTCCGGGGCTCCCGAGGTCAGCGCGCCGTGACCGCCGCAGCCGCGGGCGCTACGGGCACCATGCGGGTGAGCTGGGTGACGTGGCGGGGCTCCAGCTCTGCGAGCGACGAGACGCCGAGCAGACGCATGGTGCGCTCGATCTCGCTGCGCAGGATCGCGATCGTACGGTCGACGCCGCGGCGCCCACCCGCCATGAGGCCGTAGAGGTAGGCGCGGCCGATGAGCGTGAAGTCAGCGCCCAGCGCGACGGCGGCGACGATGTCGGCGCCGTTCATGATGCCGGTGTCGACCATGACGGTGAAGTCGTCACCCACGGCCTTGCGCACCTGCGGCAGCAGGTGGAACGGGATCGGCGCGCGGTCGAGCTGGCGGCCGCCGTGGTTGGAGAGCACCACGCCGTCCACGCCGTGCGTGTCCTTCAGCCGCAGCGCGTCCTCGACGGTCTGCACGCCCTTGACGAGGAGCTTGCCCGGCCAGATGCCCCGGATCACCTCGAGGTCGTCGTAGCTGATGGTGGGATCCATCGCCGCATCCAGGAGCTCCCCGACCGTACCGCCGGTGGTCGACAGAGACGCGAACTCGAGCTTCGGGGTGGTCAGGAAGTCGATCCACCACCACGGCCGCGGGATCGCGTTGATGATCGTGCCGAGAGTGAGCTGCGGCGGGATCGAGAAGCCGTTGCGCTTGTCGCGCAGGCGGGCGCCGGCGACCGGGGTGTCGACCGTGAACATGAGCGTGTCGAAGCCGGCCTCGGCGGCGCGGCGGGTGAGGCCGTAGGAGATCTCCCGGTCGCGCATGACATACAGCTGGAACCAGTTCCGTCCGGCGGGGTTGGTCTTCTTCACGTCCTCGATCGAGGTCGTGCCGAGCGTGGACAGCGTGAACGGGATCCCGGCTGCCGCGGCGGCGCCGGCGCCGGCGAACTCGCCCTCGGTCTGCATGAGACGCGTGAATCCCGTCGGCGCGATCCCGAACGGCAGCGCGCTCCGGCCGCCCAGGATCGTGGTGGAGGTGTCGAGCTCGGGAGCCGGGGCGAGGATCGCCGGGTGGAACTCGACGTCCTCGAACGCCTGGCGGGCACGCGCCAGCGACAGCTCGCCTTCGGCAGCGCCGTCCGTGTAGTCGAAGGCCGCCTTGGGCGTGCGTCGCTTCGCGATCGTGCGCAGGTCCGAGATCGTCAGGGCGCCCTCGAGGCGGCGCTTCGTGCCGTCCAGCTCTGGGGCCTTGAACTTCATCAGATCGAAGATCTCGGCGGGGTTGGGAAGCTGTCGCTGCACCATGGGTGGGTCCTTCCGATCAGACAGTCGTGTCGCCCGCGCCAGCCAGGCCGGTCGCGGCGTAGTAGCCGGTGATGTGGTCGTGGACGAGCGCAGCCGCTGCGTCGGCACGACCCTCGTCGATCGCGCGGACGATGTCGCGGTGCTCGGCGCGGAGCCGCGCCGCCATGCCCGCCCAGTCCTCGATCCCCGCGGATCCGGTCCGCACATACGATTCGATGCTGTCGCGCAGCCCCGTCATCATCGCGGCGACGACCGCGTTGCCGCTGGCCTCGGCCAGCGCCAGGTGCAGCTGCGCGTCGAGCGCGAGGAAGTCGGCGGCGTCGAGCTCGGCGTCCATCGCGTCGAGCAGGCGGCGGACCTCGGCAGTGTCGCCCGCTCCCCCGGCGAGAGCCGCGACGACGGCCTGCTCCAGGATGAGGCGGGTGCCCACGACATCGGCGATCGGGAAGCCCTGCGCGGCGACCTGGAGCCGCAGGAGTGCGGACAGGCCGCCTCCGGGCGCGGCGATGACGATCGCGCCCGCCTGCGGGCCGGATCCGGTCGAGGTGCGGATGAGCCCCATCACCTCGAGCACGCGGATCGCCTCGCGCACGCTGGAGCGCCCCACGCCCAGCTCTGCCGCGAGATCGCGCTCGCTCGGCAACCGGTCCCCCGGGCCGAGCTCACCGTCGAGCAGGCGCTGTTCGACGTGCTGCAGCACCGTGCGCCAGGTGCGTGCGGGCGCCTCCCCGCGTGCGGGCGCCTCCCCGCGTGCGGGCGCCTCCCCGCGTGCGGTCGCCTCACTGCGTTCGCTCATCGCTCCTCCTGTGGTCTGACCACACGATACCCTCTGTGGTCAGACCACGCAACGAGCTCCCCACAACCGAGTCGTCCCCATCAGCGCACGCTWTGGGGCGCGCTGATGGGGACGACTCGGAAGATGGGGGTCAGCCCAGGCGGCCGCCGGACTCCTCGAGGTAGCAGTGTCCGCAGAGGGACTCGTAGGCGACCGAGGCGCCGTCGATCGCGACCTGGTCGCCGTCGAAAACGAAGCGGTCGCCGATCCGCCGGCCGTTGAAGACCGCCTTGCGCCCGCAGCGGCAGATCGTCTTGAGCTCCTCGAGCGTGTGCGCGATCGCGAGCAGCCGGCCGGATCCCGGGAAAGCGTGCGTGAGGAAGTCGTTGCGGATCCCGTATGCCAGCACCGGGATGTCGTCCTCCACCGCGACCCGGAACAGGTCGTCGACCTGGTCCGGCTCCAGGAACTGCGCCTCGTCCACGAGGAGGCAGGCGACGTCGGATCCGCCACGCCGGACGCGGTCGCGATCGAGATGGAACAACGCCCTCGCGCCCTCCCCCGCACCGATGAGGAAGTCGACCTCGCGGGTCATGCCGAGGCGGCTCTCGATCTGCGTGGCGCCCTTGGTGTCGATCGCGGGCTTCGCGAGCAGCACCTGCTGGCCGCGCTCCTCGTAGTTGTAGGCGGCCTGCAGCAGCGCGGTGGACTTGCCCGAGTTCATCGCTCCGTAGCGGAAGTACAGCTTGGCCACGGCGCGGGATCAGGCCGTCAGATCGAGTGTCTTCGCCGTGGCGCCCATCGACGCGCGCGCATCGGCGGCGGAGTCGTTGAGCTTCTCGCCGAGCGTCGGGATGAGCTTCTGCAGCTTCGGCTCCCACTCCCCGTACTGCTCGGGGAAGCAGCGCTGCAGCACGTCGAGCATCACCGGAACCGCCGTGGACGCGCMGGGAGAGGCACCCAGCAGGCCCGCGATCGTGCCGTCCGCGGCCGCGACCACCTCGGTGCCGAACTGCAGCTTGCCGCCCTTCATGACCTGCGCGCGCTGACCGGCCTGCAGCAGCTCCCAGTCGTCGTCCGCGGCGGTGGGCATGAACTCGCGCAGCGTCGAGACCTTCTTGTGATGCGTCTTCAGCAGCTCGCTGACCAGGTACTTGATCAGGTCGAAGTTCGTGAACGCGACCTTGAGCATGCTGCCCAGGTTGTGCGGGCGCACCTGGCTCACGATGTCGAGCATCCCGCCCTGCTTGAGGAACTTCGGACTGAAGGTGGCGAAGGGGCCGAACAGCAGGCTGGTCTCGCCGTCCACGACACGGGTGTCCAGGTGCGGAACCGACATCGGCGGGGCACCGACAGGGGCCTGCGAGTAGACCTTGGCCTGGTGCTTGGCGACGATCGCCGGGTTCGATGTCTTTAGCCACTGCCCGCCGATCGGGAAGCAGCCGTAGCCCTTGATCTCGGAGATGCCGGAACCCTGCAGCAGCTTGAGCGCCCAGCCGCCCGCGCCGACGAACACGAAGCGCGCGTTGATCGTGCCGGGCGTGCGCCCGATCACGTTGCGGTACCGGACGTCCCAGGTGCCGTCCTTGCGCTGCGAGAGCTTGCGGACCTCGTGATTGCGCCGCAGGGTGAAGCGGTCGTCCTCGGTGAGGTGGTCGAACAGCTGACGGGTGAGGGATCCGAAGTCCACGTCCGTGCCGCTCGGCACCCGGGTCGCGGCGAACGGCTCGCCCTTGCGGCGCTGCTCCATGAGCAGCGGGGCCCAGGTGTTGATGACGCGGGAGTCCTCGCTGAACTCGATCCCCGCGAACAGCGGCTGCTTCTTGAGCACCTCGTAGCGATGGCGCAGGTAGTCCACGTCCTTCTGCCCGCGCACGAACGTCATGTGCGGGGTGGAGTTGATGAACGTC
This sequence comes from Microbacterium sp. 05N427, assembly GCF_056397105.1. Taxonomy (NCBI): domain Bacteria; kingdom Bacillati; phylum Actinomycetota; class Actinomycetes; order Micrococcales; family Microbacteriaceae; genus Microbacterium; species Microbacterium sp. 05N427. The sequence continues at coordinate 90,412 of NZ_JBFTMT010000003.1, read as the reverse complement.
GTGGGGGCGTCGAGCACGCCGCGGTCGACGAGCGTCGACCACAGCTGACGGCTGAGCTGGAACTGCTCGTTGATGCCGATCGCCTTCCCCGGATCGAGCGCGCCGTCCTTGCCCTCGGGCATGTAGTTCAGCTCGCACAGGGCGGCGTGGCCCGTGCCTGCGTTGTTCCACGCGTTCGAGCTCTCCTCAGCGACGTCGCCGAGTCGCTCGAAGGCGACGACGTTCCAGTCGGGCTGGAGTTCGCGGAGCAGGGTTCCGAGGGTGGCGCTCATGATGCCACCGCCGATGAGGACGACGTCGACGGATTCAGTCACCCGGTCAGTCTAGTTCGCCTCGAGGCCGCCGATATTCGCCGTGGCGGCCATCCGGCGACCGGAATTCGCCGTGACGGAGGTCAGTCACCGAGACGAGCGGCCACGAGCTCCGCGACCTGGACCGCGTTCAGCGCGGCGCCCTTGCGCAGGTTGTCGTTGCTGATGAACAGCACGAGGCCTTTGCCCTCCGGCGCGGACTGGTCGGCACGGATCCGCCCGACGTAGCTCGGGTCCTTGCCGGCGGCGTACAGCGGCGTCGGCACCTCCTCGACCACGACGCCCGGTGCCGCGGCAAGCACGTCGTACGCGCGTGCGGGGCTGATGTCGTTCGCGAACTCGACGTTGATCGACAGCGAGTGCCCGGTGAAGACCGGCACGCGCACGCAGGTTCCCGCGACGCGGAGGTCCGGCAGCCCGAGGATCTTGCGGCTCTCGTTGCGGAGCTTCTTCTCCTCGTCGGTCTCGTTGAGGCCGTCGTCGACCAGGGATCCGGCGAACGGGATGACGTCGAAGGCGATCGGGGCGACGTACTTCTCCGGCTGCGGGAAGTCGAGCGCTGATCCGTCGTGCACGAGCTGCAGGGTGTCGCCCTGGGCGAGCACACCCTCGACCTGGCCGAGCAGCTCTTGCGCGCCCGCGAGACCGGATCCGCTCACGGCCTGGTAAGTGCTCACGATCAGGCGCTCGAGGCCGGCTTCGGCGTGCAGCGCCTTGAGCACGGGCATCGCGGCCATCGTGGTGCAGTTGGGGTTCGCGATGATGCCCTTGGGGGCGTCCGCGATCGCCTCGGGGTTGACCTCGCTCACCACGAGGGGCACCTCGGGGTCCATCCGCCAGGCGCTCGAGTTGTCGACCACGACCGCGCCGGCCGCGGCGAAGCGGGGGGCGTAGGCGCGGCTCGCGGTGGCGCCCGCGGAGAACAGCGCGATCTCGACACCGGCGGGATCCGCAGTCTCCACGTCCTCCACGATCACCGGCGTGCCGCCGAAGTCGATCGCCGTGCCGGCCGAGCGTGCGGAGGCGAACAGGCGCAGCTCGCGGATCGGGAAGGAGCGCTCCGCGAGGATGTCGCGCATGACGGTGCCGACCTGGCCGGTGGCGCCGACGATCGCGACGGAGATTCCTGAGTCGGAGATGCGGGTCATGGGGATGCTTCCTTGGCTTCGTGCCGTGGCGGGTGCCGGACGGCGGACGAGGCGGAGGCGCGGTCGCCGGGTGTGGCGGATCAGTCCGCGCCTGGCGCCGATGTCAGGGTTTGGGCGATTCTACCGGGTTCACTGACCCCGGGGCGCCGCAGTGACGGGCCCCCTCGCCTGCAGGTCGCAATATCTGCTCTTCCTGGAGACGGGTGGAACCGATAATGCGACCCGAACGGCGACAGTGCGACCTCAACGGCGCCGGGCGTTCCGAACGGAGCAGGCGGATCAGCGGCCGGTGCCGGCGGCGACGACGGCTTCGACCTCGCCGTCCAGGCCGTACGCCGCATGCACGACGCGGGCGGCTTCGGCGAGCTCGTCGCCGCGGACGACGACGGAGATCCGGATCTCGGAGGTCGAGATCATCTCCAGGTTCACGCCCGCGGTCGACAGCGCCTCGAAGAGAATCGCGGAAACGCCCGAGTGCGTGCGCATACCGGCGCCCACGACCGAGAGCTTGCCGATCTGGTCGTCATGCACGAGTCCCTCGAAGCCCACATCGGCCTGCTCGGCAGCGAGCGCCTTGAGCGCGGCGGACGCGTCGGACTTCGGCAGCGTGAAGGAGATGTCGGTGCGTCCTGTGGACGCGGCCGAGACGTTCTGCACGATCATGTCGACGTTCGCGCCGGACTTGGCGACGATCTTGAAGATCTCCGCGGCCTTCCCCGGCACGTCGGGCACGCCGGCGACGGTGACCTTGGCCTGGCTGAGGTCGGTGGCGACACCGGCGACGATCGGCTCTTCCATGGCTTCTCCCTCGGATTCGCGGGGGTTCTTCATGCCCTCGCCCAGAACGTATGTGCCCTCGTTCGACGTGAAGGTCGAGCGGGCGTGGATCAGGACGCCGTGCCGGCGCGCGTACTCGACGGCGCGGATGTAAAGCACCTTGGCGCCGTTCGCGGCGAGCTCGAGCATCTCCTCGCTGGATACGTGCGAGAGCTTGTGCGCGAGCGGGACCACGCGCGGATCCGCCGTGTAGATGCCGTCGACGTCACTGTAGATCTCGCAGACGTCGGCGTCGAGGGCTGCGGCGAGCGCCACCGCGGTGGTGTCGGATCCGCCGCGACCGAGGGTCGTGATGTCCTGCGTGTCGTCGTTGATGCCCTGGAAGCCGGCGACGATGACGATCGCGCCCTCGTCGAGCGCCTCGCGCAGGCGCGTCGGGGTGACCTCGACGATGCGTGCGGATCCGTGCCGGCTGTCGGTGCGCATCCCGGCCTGCGGGCCGGTGAAGGAGCGCGCGTCGAAGCCCATGGAGTGGATCGCCATCGCGAGGAGTGCCATCGAGATGCGCTCTCCGCTCGACAGCAGCATGTCGAGTTCGCGCGGTGCGGGGATCGGCGCGACCTGGGCCGCAAGGTCGAGCAGTTCGTCCGTGGTGTCGCCCATGGCACTCACGGCCACGACGACGTCGTGCCCGGCGCGACGCGTGTCGACGATACGCTTCGCGACGCGCTTGATGCTCTCTGCGTTCGCGACGGACGAGCCGCCGTACTTCTGCACGATGAGGGCCACGGATCACTCCTGGGGGATGCCGGGCGCCGGAGGCGGCGCACCACCGCACATTCTACGAGCGCACTCCATGCCGGATCCGGTATGTGACGGCGGTGGCAGGGTGCTGACGCCGTTCGCAGTGATCACCGGGTATGGGCACGACCCGGCCCTTTTGGGGCGCGTCTCGGCGTTTTGGGGCGCGCCACGACACCTCGACCAGGCGCGGTGCGCCCCGAACCGTCGCAGCACGCCCCAAACCGGGAGTCGAGCGGGGCAGGCCCCCCCACAGCGGAGGTCGGATCCGGTGTGGGGCGTCGGATCCGGTGCGGGGTGTCGGATCCTATTCGGAGGGGCCGGATCCACGCTGCAGAGGTTCAGGCGCGGTTTGGGGCGCAGTCCTGCCGTTTGGGGCGCCCGACGACGCGTTCGCTGGGGATAGCGCGCCCCAAAACGGTACGGTGCGCCCCAAAACGTGAGTGGATGCCGGGATGGGAGGGATGGGAGGGATAGGAGGGGTGGGAGGTGTGGGAGGGGAAGGCCGGCTCGGCGGTCAGAGCAGGCCGCGGCGGCGGGCCTCGGAGACGGCGCCCGTGCGGCTCTCGGCCCCGAGCTTGTCGAGCAGGTGCACGATGTGCGTCTTGACGGTGGCCTCCGTGACGAACAGGCGCACCGCGATCTCGCGGTTGCTGAGCCCCTCCGCTACGAGCGCCAGCACCTCCTGCTCGCGAGCGGTGAGGTCGACGCGCGGTGCACGCAGGGCGGCCACGAGACGTTCGTCCCCGCCCGGGGTGGGAACGGTCGATCCGGCTGCCGCGTCCACGATCGCCCGGGAGATGACTTCGACGCCGACCTCCTTGAGCAGGTAGCCGGCAGCGCCCGCCTCCACCGCACGGACGATCTGGGCGTCGTGGTCGAAGGTGGTGAGGATCAGCACCGCGGGCGGCACCGGGAGCGCCCGCAGCGCCGCGGTCGTGGCGACGCCGTCCATGCCCTCGCCGAGACGCAGATCGCACAGCACCACGTCGGGGTGCAGCGCACGGGCGGCCTCGACCGCCTCTTCTCCCGTGCCGACCTCGGCGAGCACGTCGAAGCCACGCGCCTCGACGACCGCGCGGATCCCTGCGCGCACGATCGGGTGGTCGTCGACGATGATCAGCCGGACGCTCATTCCGCTCCCCCGTTCACGTCGGTGCCCGGGCCAGCGCCAAGGTCTGTGCCAGAGCCTGTGCCGTCACCCGCACCCGCGCCGTCACCGACGCCCGCACCTGCGCCGAGCGGCAACGTCGCCTCGATCGTGGTGCCGGAGCCGGGCCCGGATCGGATCGTGAACTCTCCGCCGCCCTCCCGCATCCGCGAACGCATCGCGGCGAGGCCATAGGACGCGTCGGAGGGGCGCACCGCCTGATCGAACCCGACCCCGTCGTCCTCGAGTCGCAGACGCACGGATCCGCCGCCGCACGTCAGCGCGACCTGGACCGTCTGCGCCTGCGCGTGCTGGCGCACATTGGCGAGCGCCGACTGGGCGACCCGCAGCAGGGCGACCTCGACCGGCGTCGACAGGGCGGGGAGTTCCGGATCCACCTGCAGCGTGCCGGTGATGCCGGTCTCGTCGCGCAGGGCGTCGAGCATGCGGGCGAGCGCGGCCGCGAGGGCGGACTCGTCGAGATCCGCGGGCGCGAGCGCCGCGACGATGCGGCGCAGCTCGGTGAGGGAGTGTTGGGCGAGCTGCTCGATCTGCGCGGTGCGATCCGGTCGCGCCTCGGAGGCAGAGTCCGCCGGATCCAGGCGCGCCAGCATGACGATCGTGCTGAGCTCCTGCGCGATGGTGTCGTGCAGATCGCGGGCGAGTCGGGTGCGCTCGCGCGTGGCACCGGCTTCGCGCTGGCTCGCGGCGAGCTCGTCGTGCAGCCGCTCGGCTTCGTGCTGGGCACGCAGCATCGAGTCGATGAGGCGCTCCCGCTCGGCCGCATCGCGCAGCATCGCGTCATATCCCAGCGACACCGCGAAGGCGAAGCCACCGCCGACGAGGGGTCCGATCAGGTGCGCGAGCAGCGTCCCCGAGGGCACCCCGCCCGGATGCAGCATCGGAGCGACGATCGAGGCGGCGAGCACCACGACCATGAACGCGAAGGACCATGGCAGCCGCAGCACGTGCCCGGCGAGCAGCAGCAGCGGGAACGCGAGCCAGACGAACTCCGCGGACAGCGCGAGCATCCCGGCCCAGATCGCGAGCAGCCCCAGCATCCACCAGACCGCGGCGCGTTTGTGCGCGAACCCCGCGCCGGCTCCGTACCAGGCGAGATACACGGCGGCGGCGAGCAGAACGGGCAGCAGCGCCCCTTCGATCCCCGCGCGCGCCGTGGTGACGACGACCAGCACCACCGTGATGAGGTGAAGCGCGAACCGCGCGCCGCGCAGCATCCGCCACCGGGCGGATGCGGATGCGCTGCTCATGCTCCGATTCTCCCGTGCGGACGGGGCATCTGCCCAGCGTCGGGCCTCGTTCGTTCGATGGATGCGCAACGAGGCGGACACGCGGATGCTGGGATCATGACCGCTTCTGTCGACCTCACCGCCCCCTCTTCCTCCGCGCCCGCACAGCGACGCGCTCTCACCCAGCTGTTCGTCGCCGCCGTCGTCTGGATCGCACTGGGGCTCGTGGCGGGCCTGTTCTACCGGGAGTTCACGAAGGCGCAGGGATTCCCGAATGGCGTGAGCGGCCAGCTCGCGCTGGTGCACACGCACCTGCTCGCGCTCGGCGCGCTCGTCACGCTCATCGTGCTCGCCCTCGAGAAGACGTTCACGCTGTCCGCGAGCCGTCTGTTCCGCTGGTTCTTCTGGATCTACAACGCCGGCGTGCTGGTGACGGGGGCGATGATGGCCTGGCACGGGATCCTCGACGTGCTGAAGATCGACGCGTCCAAGGCGATCTCGGGGATCGCCGGAGCCGGTCACATCCTGATCGGGGCGGCCTTCGTGCTGCTGCTGATCACTCTGTGGAAGGGGATCCGTCGGTCGTTCTGACCTGCGACGGGACGGCAGGGTCGCGCGGGGCCGGCGGCACCGGCTCGGCCGTCAGCTCCACCGCGGTCTCGTCGACCGTGGCCCTGGGCCGCAGCCGACCGCCGGTTCCCGCGAACCAGCACCCGATGATCACCAGCGGGAATCCGATGATGAGCCCCGGGGTGAGCGGTTCGGCGAGGACGATTGCGCCCAGGATGATCGCGATCACCGGATTGACGTAGGTGAAGAGCGGTGCGCGGACGGGGCCGACCTCTTTGATGAGGGCGAAGAAGGCGAGGAACGCGATCGCGGTGCAGATCACGCCCAGGGCGATCAGGGCGGCGATCGACGGCAGGGTCGGCACGGTGTGCTGAGTGAGCAGCGCGAGCGGCAGGTAGAGGATCCCGATGAAAAGCAGCGCGAGCGTGATCGTGCCGATCGACGGCACATGACCGAGCTTGCGGGCGACGATGAACGGGGCCGTCGCATAGAGCACCGCCACGAGCAGCACCTCCCCCGCCGCGAGGAAGTCGACCTTGCCGCCGGTGAGCCCTGGTCCCGCGACCACGACGCCGACGCCGACGAACCCGATGAGCAACCCGATCAGTCGCGCAGGGCTCAGCACGCCCCGGTCTCCCCCGCCGAGCGCGATGATCGCCGCGAACAGGGGAACCGTGGCGACGAGCAGGCCCGTCAGCCCCGACGGCAGGGATTGCTCGGCATGGCCGAGGAGGAAGAACGGACCCGCCATCTCGACGAGACCGAACGCGAGCACCCAGGGCCAGTGCTTCCACGCGGCTTTGATCGCACCGCTGCGGATCGCGAACGGAAGCAGCAGCAGCGCCGCGATGAGGGTCCTCCCCGCCACCATCGCCGGTGGCGAGAACGACTCCACGACCACGCTGATGAGCAGGTAGGGCACGCCCCAGAGCAGGCACATCGCTCCGAAGAGCAGCCAGCCTCGTCGGCTGAAGCCGATGCTGCTCACAGCACGCGCCGCCCCTCGAAGGCGCGTCCGAGCGTGACCTCGTCCGCGTACTCCAGGTCGCCGCCCACCGGCAGGCCGGAAGCGAGTCGCGAGACGGTGATCTGCATGGTGGTGAGCAGGCGGCTGAGGTAGCTCGCCGTCGCCTCGCCCTCGAGGTTCGGGTTCGTGGCGAGGATGACCTCCTGCACGGTGCCGTCGGCGAGCCGGGTCATCAGCTGGGCGATGCGGAGGTCGTCCGGCCCGACGCCGGCGATCGGGCTGATCGCGCCGCCGAGCACCTGGTAGAGCCCGCGGAACTCGCGCGTGCGCTCGATCGCCGCGACATCCTTGGCGTCCTCGACCACGCAGATGATCTCGGCATTGCGGCGCGGGTCGCGGCAGATCGCGCAGCGCTCCTGCTCCGCGACGTTGCCGCAGATCTCGCAGAACCGCACCCGCTCGCGCACCTCGACGAGCAGCTCGGAGAGCCGCTTCACGTCGAAGGAGGGCGTCTGCAGGATGTGGAACGTGATGCGCTGGGCGGATTTCGGGCCGATGCCCGGCAGGCGGCCGAACTCGTCGATCAGCTCCTGGACGATGCCGTCGTACATCTGGTGATCCTCATGATCGCTCGTTCACTGCTGCTGGTCGCCGCTGTCGCGGCTTGTCACTGGAATCGCGTCTGCGGCTCGTACGGCTCCTCGCGGAGGAACCTCGCGCCGAGCACCTGGCGCACCACCGCCTCGCCGTAGCGCTGCACGCCGGGAGCGCCGGAGCGCGGAGCCCGGTCGGTGATCGTGGGTGCGGGACGCGGCGCAGGATCCGGCCGCACGGCGGCCGCGAGTGCGGGACCCGGACCCGGTCGTGCGGCGGGTGCGGGACCCGGATCCGCTCCGCCGACCTCGGACACGGCCGATCCGTCCGGAGCCATCGCGGGCTCGTGAGCCCCRCCATATGAACCAGGACCGGCGTCCGGGCCCGGGTCGTCGGCGTCGTCGGGGAACGGCGGTTCGTCGTCGAGGACGTCGCCGTCATGCCCGGGCTCGTACCAGCCGGACGCCGGCATCGCCTCGACGTCGGCGGGCTCCTCGTCGACCGGGAACTGCGCCACGACTGCAGGCGCCGAGGGCTCGGGAGCCACGGGCACGGAAAGGGGCGCATCCGCCGGCGGAGCAGGCTCCGACTCCCCCTGCGGAATGGCGGCAACCGCCCACTCCGTGACGGGGGCGGCAGCCGTCGGAGCCGGGCGCTGCGGTGCAGGAGCCGTGCGCTGCGGCGACGCCGAGGACGGCGCCGAGTCCGGCCCGCGGTCCTCGGGCTCGGATGAGGTCTGGTCGGAGGGGCGCGGGGCCTTCCCGCTCTCGGCTAAGTTCCGCTCGGGAGCCGCCTCGGGAAGCGGAGCCGGCAGATACTTGACCTTGACGGCGAGCTCGCCCTCGATCGCGGCGCGCAGGTGATCGGACGGGCCGTCGCCGGGCTTCGTTCCCTTGAACCGGGCGACGTCGTTCGGTCCGGGGAACCCGAGCGTGAGCACCTCGGTCTCTGCGTCGTAGGCGAGCGGCTGCACCGCGGTGACGACGAGCCAGGATCCGCGGCTGATCTTCTCCAGACGCCCGAGCACTGCGGTCCAGGCGGCACGGACCTGGTCGATGTCGACGGGACCGGCAGGCGCGGAAGCAGCGGGTTCGGCGACGGGATCCGGCTCGCCGACAGGAGATGCGGCGGGCTGGCGCCCTTCGTCTCGCTGCGCTCGCTCAGGGACCGGGCTGGGCGCAGCCGCCGGAGTCGGTGACGCGGCCGGGGCGCCGGCGTCGGCAACGGAATCGCCGCGTTTCGTCTCGGTCGCATCGCGTCCTCGCTCAACGACCGGGAGCGCCGAAACGGGGGTTCTGGCCGGCGCCGCGGTGGCATCCGGCGTGGCGACCGGGGAAGCGGGCGCAGCGGCAGCAGTCGCAACAGGAGCGGCAGCGGGAGTCGCCGCGGGCGCGGCCTCCCCGCCTCCGGCGAGCGCGGTCAGCACGCGCGCGACGAGCAGCTCGAGGTGCAGGCGTGGTGACGTCGCCCCCGACATGTCGTCGAGCGCCGAGCTCACGAGGTCCGCCGCGCGCGACAGGCGCGGACCGCCGAACGCCACGGCCTGACCGCGCATGCGGGTCAGCTCGTCCTCCGGGACCCCGCGCAGCACCGCGGAGGCCGCATCCCCTACCGCCGCGATCACGATGAGGTCGCGCAGCCGCTCCAACAGGTCGTCGACGAAGCGGCGCGGATCCTGTCCGGTCTGCACCACCCGGTCGATCGCGGGGAAGGCTCCGGCCGCGTCGCCCGCGGCGAGCGCGTCGACGATCTCGTCGAGCAGAGCGGAATGCGTGTAGCCGAGCAGCGCGACCGCGCGCTCGTAGCCGACATCGCCGTTCTCCGAGCCCGCGATGAGCTGATCGAGCAGCGAGAGCGTGTCTCTCGGGGATCCGCCGCCGGCGCGCACGACGAGCGGCAGCACGCCCTGGGCGACGGTCACGCCTTCCTCGGTGCAGAGCTTCTCGACGTACTCGAGCATCGCTGCCGGCGGCACCAACCGGAACGGGTAATGGTGCGTCCGGGAGCGGATCGTGCCGAGCACCTTCTCGGGCTCGGTGGTCGCGAAGATGAACTTGATGTGCGGCGGCGGCTCTTCGACGAGCTTCAGCAGCGCATTGAACCCCTGCGGCGTCACCATGTGCGCCTCGTCGAGGATGAAGATCTTGAACCGGTCCCGGCTGGGCGCGAACGTCGCGCGCTCGCGCAGGTCTCTGGCATCGTCGACGCCGTTGTGACTGGCCGCGTCGATCTCGACGACATCGAGGGATCCGCTGCCGTTGCGCGACAGCTCGACACAGCTCGGGCACACGCCGCACGGGGTGTCGGTGGGGCCCTCGGCGCAGTTCAGGCAGCGAGCCAGGATGCGCGCGGACGTGGTCTTCCCGCAGCCTCGCGGACCGGAGAACAGATAGGCGTGGCCCACCCGGTCGCCGCGCAGCGCGGTCATGAGCGGATCGGTCACCTGCGACTGCCCGATCATCTCCCCGAAGTTCTCGGGCCGGTAACGGCGGTACAGGGCTGTGCTCACCCGTAAAGACTACGGTGTGCGTCGGACATCGGCGCGGGCGATCCGGCATCGGCGCCGGGACGTCCGCGGCGTCGGAGCCGACGCCGCGCCGGACGGCGCAGGAGAAGGCCAGGAGAACCCTGCCGCAGCCCCGCGAACGGACGTACCCTGAAGAAGGAGGTGTGGACGATGACGCAGGTGGCAGCAGGCGACCGGATCCGCATCCACGGCCGAGTGGTGGGCGGCGCGGAGCGATCCGGCGTGGTCCTCGAGGTGCGAGGCGAGCTCCTCGTCGTGCGCTACGACGACGGACACGAGGCGGTTCTCGCGCCAGGCAGCGACTGCGAGATCAGGCACGGCGAGTAGGCCGGAGCGAGGAAGCGCCGACCCCGCGACGGGCGCCGGTCCCTCGAGAGGCTCGGGGACCAGCGCCACGCCCTGGGCTACTCCCCCGATTCTCCGGCGAAGCCGATGATCGGGATCGCCGAGGTCGTCGGAACGGTCGGCGACAGGATCGTGCCGTCCTCGCGGCGGGCCTGCGAGCCGAATTCCGGGCGCCCGCGGAGAACCGGACCCTGGTCTGCCAGATGCACTGCCGCCGGGGCGTCGATCGAGGCCGTGTGCGCGGCCCCGCGCACCGAGAACGTGACCGGATCCCCCGCGCGCACCTCGACCATCAGCTGATCCGCGGTCAACGTGATCTGCAACTGTGAGCCGTGCCACTGCAGCGGATACGAGAGCTCGGGCCAGTCGGTCGGCAGGCGGGGATCGAAGCTGAGCTCGTCGTCGTGGTCGCGCATCCCGCCGAATCCGCAGACGAGCGCGGTCCACACGCCGCCCGCGGATGCCACGTGCACGCCGTCCGAGGCGTTGCGGTGCAGGTCGCCCAGGTCGACGTAGATCGCGTGTTCGAAGTACTCGTGCGCGAGGTCCTGGTATCCGACCTCCGCGGCAAGGATCGACTGCACGACCGCCGACAGCGTCGAGTCGCCCGTGGTGAGCGGGTCGTAGTACTCGAAGTCGGCGAGTTTCTCCGCCTCGCTGAAGTGGTTGCCCTGCAGGAACAGCGCCAGCACCACATCCGCCTGCTTCAGCACCTGGAACCGGTAGATCACCAGCGGGTGGAAGTGCAGCAGCAGAGGACGCTGCTCGGCCGGGGTGGCCGGGAGGTCCCACACCTCCCGCTCGAGGAACAGCGAATCCTGCGGGTGGATCCCCAGGGCCGGGCTGAACGGGATGTGCATCGCGTCGGCGGCGCGCTCCCAGCGCTCGACCTCTGCGGGGTCGATGTCGAGCCTCTCCACCGCCGCGTCGTAGGCCTCTGGCGCATCCGCGGCCATCTCCCGCACCACGCGCGCCGCGAAGCGCAGGTTGTACCGGGCCATGACGTTCGTGAAGAGGTTGTCATTGACGACCGTGGTGTATTCGTCGGGGCCCGTGACGCCGTGGATATGGAACGTGTCCACTCCCGCGGCGGAGCGCCAGAAGCCGAGCGTCGCCCACATCCGCGCCGTCTCGACGGCGATGTCCACGCCCTGGCGATAGAGGAAGTCGTCGTCGCCGGTGGCGCGCACGTACTTCCCGAGCGCATAGCTGACGTCGGCGTTGATGTGGTACTGCGCGGTGCCGGCGGCGTAGTAGGCGCTGGCCTCCTCGCCGTTGATCGTGCGCCAGGGGAACAGCGCTCCGCCCTCGTTCAGCTGGCCGGCGCGGCGGCGCGCGGCGGGCAGCATGTGCACGCGGCAGCGCAGCGCGTTGCGCGCGAACTGCGGCGACGTATAAGTGAGGAACGGCAGCACGTACACCTCGGTGTCCCAGAAGTAGTGCCCGCCGTAGCCGGATCCGCTCACGCCCTTGGCCGAGACGCCGGCGCCGTCGGCGCGCGCGGAGGCCTGCGCGATCTGGAACAGGCACCAGCGGGTCGCCTGCTGCAGGTCGTCGTGTCCGGCGATGCGCACGTCGCTGCGCTCCCAGAACGCGGTCAGCCACTCGGCCTGCTTGGCGAACTGCGCCTCCGCGCCCTCCACCGCGGCACGGTCGAGGGTGCGCCGGCAGCGGTCGATGAGCTCGCGCGCCGGCACGCCGCGGGACGTGTGGTAGCTGACGAGCTTCGTCACGCGCGTGGGGACGCCGGCCTTCGCCTGCACCCGGAACACGTTCTTCGCGATGTCGGGCTCCACGAGCTGTCGTGCGGTGTACTCGTTGTCGGTCTCGACCAGGTGGTCGGCGACCACGGCGAGGGTCATGCCGGAGTTCGCGACGCGGTAGGCGAGGGCGGAGCGCCCGCCGTCCTGCCAGTACTCGGCGGGCTGCAGCACGCGATCGCCGATCCGCTCTGCCTTGCGCGGATCGAAGCCGGCCTTCTCGCCAGGGGATCCCGCCGCCATCGACGGCACTCCGCCGTACACGTCCTCGCCGTCCTGCCGGTTCAGCAGCTGGCACGAGATCGTGACAGGGGCGTCGGAGTTCTCGACCGTGACCTCGAGGCGCAGCACCGCGAGGTGGCGCTCGACGAAGGACACGATGCGCTCGTCGCGGATGCGCACCCGTTTACCGGAGGGCGTCTCCCACAGCACCTCACGGCTGAGCACGCCCGTGCGGAAGTCGAGCTCGCGGCGGTACTCGCGCACGTCCGCCTCGTCGAAGCTCAGCGGCTCGTCATCGACGTACACCCGCATGACCTTGGCATCCGGGGCGTTCACGATCGTCTGGCCGACCTCGGCGAACCCGAAGGCCTGCTCGGCATGGCGGATCTTCCAGGTCTCATGCAGACCATTGATGAAGGTGCCGTGCTCGAGCGCGTTGCGGCCCTCGATGTGATTGCCGCGCAGGCCGAGGTACCCGTTGCCGAGACCCAGGAGCGTCTCCGAGACGCCAGGGTTCACATGCGGGTAGGACGTCTCGACCAGACGCCACGGGTCGACGGGGAAGAGGTCGCGATCGATCATGCAGTGCTCTCCGTGAGGGGATCGGTTCAGGACAGGAAGCGGGCGAGGTCATCGACGACGACGGTCGCGCCATGGGCGAGGAGGGAATCGGATCCGGCGCCGCGGTCCACGCCGACGACAGCGCCGTAGCCGGCCGCGGCGGCCGAGGCGACGCCGCTGGTCGCGTCCTCGACGGCGACCGCGGATGCAGGGTCGACGCCGATGCGCTCGGCGCCGACGCGGAACACGTCCGGCGCGGGCTTGGATGCGAGGTGCTCGCGCTCGGCGACGACGCCGTCGACGACCACGGCGAAGAAGTCGCGGATGCCGGCCGTCGCCAGCACCTCCTCCGCGTTCTTGGAACTGGATACGACCGCCATCGGCACCTCCGCGGCTCTCAGCTCCTGCAGCAGAGCGAGGGATCCGGGATACGGTGCGATGCCGTCACGGCGCAGCGCCTCCGAGAAGGCCACGTTCTTGCGATTGCCGATCCCGCAGACGGTGTCGGCCTCAGGGTCGTCGTCGACGGACCCCCACGCGATCTCGACGTTGCGGCTGCGCAGCAGGCTCGCGACGCCGTCGTAGCGCTTCTTGCCGTCGACATACGCGAAGTAGTCCTCGTCGGTGTACGCGGGCGCGATGTCCCAGAGCAGGAACACCTCGTCGAACACCGCTTGCCAGGCATGCATGTGCACCTCGGCGGTCGGCGTCAGCACGCCGTCGAGATCGAAGAGCACGGCGGCCGAGCGATGCAGATCGGGAAGCGCTGCGGGGGTGTCGGGCACGGCGGAGCCTCCGGGTGGCTGAGAGCGGGATCTGTCGGATCGGCACGTCTGCGTGCCACCCTGTCCAGGGTAGTGCGCACGGGGTGCCGCGGGAAGGCGTGCGAACGTCGGATGTTCAGGGCAGCGACGCGATCTTCTCCGCGGTCACGACCCGCAGCTCGGGGATCCCGGCGCCGTTGTACACCGTGGAGCGCCCCGCCGCGGAGGGAACCACGAATCCGATCCGGAGCACGTCGCCGCGCACGGCCGCATCGAGGACGCCAGGATCCGCCGTCAGGGCGACCGGATTCGCCGCTGCCTGCAGCGTGCTCTCCGGCTGCATGGCGCCGACGAAGCCGATGAGCCCCGTGCTGTCGCGCATGCTCTGCGGAATGGTCTCCGTGCCGACCTGGATCTCGACGTAGGCCGTGTGCTGCTCCCCCTCGTGACCGGCCGGGTCGTGGAGCAGGGCCTCCAGCTGCGCAGGATCCAGGGCGGGATACGCCGGGTCGGCGGCCGAGACGGGTGGGGCAGGTGACGCGGGCGAGCCTGTCTCGACGACCGGCTGGACCCCGTCCGGCGTGGTGCCCTCGGAAGAGGACCGCTCCGATAGCCCGGCGAAGAGCCCGAGCGCGGCGGGGATCAGGATGAGCGCCGCGATGCCGATGAAGATGAAGATGAGGGGCGTCCACGACCGCCGCTGCCGAGGCGGCTCGGGCGCGGGAGCACCGGCAGGACGCGGACGGCCGTCCCGGTCGTGCTCGAGCGGCGGGATCACGTACGGAGCCGTGAGGTTCTTCGGCACCGCGGAGTACACGGCCGGCCTGTGCTCGTCGTGTCCCATGTTCGGACACTAGCGCGTCGGCAGGCCGATCCGCCTCGCTCATCCGGATCGCGCATCGGAACCGGATCAGGGCAAAAGAAAAGACCCTCCGCGCACCCGGCAGAGCCTGGTTACCCTTGCTGCGTTTCCGCCCTGGGGGAATTGGCCTGGGTGCCGCCACGCGGAGAGCCGAGGACAAGTCTACCCGAGGTCACGGGCGGGGCCGAACGCGGTCCCCCTGCCTCGTTCCGAGCACCGCCGCGGCCAGATTCTCCGCCGATCACTTCTCGCGGTAGATCTCCCTGCGGTGCCCGACGGCGAGGACCAGCACGATCAGCCGGCCGTCCTGGATGTCGTAGATCACCCGGTAGTCGCCGACGCGCACGCGCCAGGCTCCGTCGCTGTTCACGAGCGGCTTCGCTGCCGGCGGGCGCGGCTCGTCCGCCAGCAGCTCCACCGCCGCCTGGATCCGGCGCCGCGCGACCGGATCCAGCTTCCTCAACTGCCGGAAGGCGCCGGGCGCGAACTCGATCGCGAAGGTCATGCCAGCCCGAGCTCGGCCTTGACCTCATCCCATGGCACCGGCAACTCGGCGGTCTCCGCCACCTCGCGTCGCGCGGCGATGGCGGCGGCGGCATCCTCCGCGTCCTCCGCAAGCTCCCGCATCCGCTCGAAGTCGGCTGCGTCGACGATCGCCACGACACGACGCCCCCGACGAGACAGAAACACGGGCTCATGGGCCACGTGCGCACGCTCCACCAGGGCACCCAGTTGACGCTTGGCGTCGGACAGCATCACATCGGACATGTCTCAATGATACCAATGGATCCTTAAGCCCAAGTAGGCCCAATGGCTGCTTTGACCTGACGATGACCGGGCCACGTCGAATCGACAGGATGCAGCCGACCATCCCGTCCCCACCCCGGGTTACGATCAAGACGCGGGCGCACCGCGGCGCCCGGTGAGAGGGACGCATGCACGCCACGAACACCGCCGACGTCGCCACGAGCGCCGCCCTGGACGCCGCCTCCCGCGACGCCTCCGGAATCGACGCGACCGGCTTCGCCCGGCAGACCGCCGCGATCCTGTCCTCCATCACCCAGGTGATCGACGGCAAGGACGACGCCGTCCGCAGTGCGCTGACCTGCCTGCTCGCGGAGGGTCACCTGCTCGTGGAGGATGTGCCGGGCGTCGGGAAGACCATGCTCGCGCGCGCCCTCGCGGCGAGCATCGACGCCACCGTGCGGCGCATCCAGTTCACCCCGGATCTGCTGCCAGGCGACGTGACGGGGGTGAGCGTCTACAACCCGGTCGCGCAGGAGTTCGAGTTCAAGCCCGGCGCCGTGTTCGCGCACATCGTGATCGCAGACGAGATCAACCGCTCCTCCCCCAAGACCCAGTCCGCACTGCTGGAGGCGATGGAGGAGCACCAGGTCACGGTGGACGGGAACTCCCGGCCGCTCCCGGATCCGTTCCTCGTGGTCGCCACGCAGAACCCCCTCGAGATGGAGGGCACCTACGCCCTGCCGGAGGCGCAGCGCGACCGGTTCATGATGCGGATCTCGATGGGCTACCCGGACGCGGAGGCCGAGACCCTCATGCTGCGCCAGCGGGACACGGCCAACCCTCTCGACGGCATCCGCCCCGTGCTGACCGCGAGCGACGTGCGCGCGCTGATCACGTGGGCGCGGGCCGTGCACGTCGCGCCGGCGCTCGAGGAGTACGCCGTGGCTCTGTCGCAGGCCACCCGGAGCGACCCGAACCTGCACCTCGGGGCGAGCCCCAGGGCGACGCTGCAGCTCGTGCGCGCGGCGAAGGTGCAGGCCGCGCTGGACGGGCGCGACTACGTCGTGCCCGACGACGTCACCTCGCTGCTCCCTGCCGTGTTCGCGCACCGCCTCATCCCCGCCCGCGGGCTGCACCGCGCCGGAGCGCGCCCGATCGARGCGGCGCTCGAGGGCATCGTCCGGCGGATCCCGGTGCCGGTGGGCCTTCCGCGGTGAATCAGCGGGAGAGCGCACGCCGCGCAGCGGATCCGCCCGGCCGGAGGATGACCGGGCGCGGCGTGAGCGCGCTCCTGACCGGGATACTCCTGGTGATCGGCGCGAACGTGCTCGCTGTGCCGGTGCTGCTGTATGTGGCCGCGCTGCTGTTCGCGCTGCTCGTGCTGGCGGCATTGTTCGTGTTCGTTCCGCGCCGCCGCGCGCGGATCAGCCGCGCAGTCGCCGCCGACCTGCTCACGGTCGGCGACGACACGTCTGTGCGGGTGCGGGTGGATCTCCGCACGCTCGTGCGACCGCCGTTCGGACGCTGGCACGACGGGCTGCCTGCGGCGGTGCAGGGCTCCGCGATCGGTGCCTTCCCGCCGGAGGACGCCGAGCGGATCCCCGGCGGGGCGACCATGACGATGACCTACCCGATCGCGGGGGTGCGCCGCGGGCTCGCCTCGCTCGGCCCGCTGCGGCTCAGCACCGCGGATCCGTTCGGGTTGTTCGTGCGCACCGATGAGCTCGGCGATGTGACCCCGATCACGATCGTGCCGCAGGTCGTGCCGCTGCCCCGGCTGACGGACCGCGCCGGGCGCGCCGGAGGCACCGCACAGACGTCGTCGCACCGGCTCGGCCAGGGCGCGGACAATCTCTCCCCTCGCCGGTACGTCCCCGGGGACTCGATGCGGCGCATCCACTGGCGCGCGACCGCCCACCGCGGCGACCTGATGGTGCGACAGGAGGAGCAGGAGTCGAGCCCGGACGCCCTGGTCGTCCTCGACCGCGCCGGTGCGCGCTGGGTCGCCGCGGGCGGGGAGACCGATCTCGAGGGCTTCGACCGTGCTGTCACGGCGTGCGCCTCGATCGCCGTGCACCTCGTGGACAACGGCTTCGCGGTCGACGTGGTCGACGCGACCGGCGTGCTGATCGGCCGGCTGCGCGGCGCCGAGGACGAGCGCGAGGGCCTGCTGGTGACCCTCGCGGGCACCGCGCCCCGCTCCGGCGAGCGCGACCACGGGCTGCCCGCGGCGAGCGAGGGGCATACGGTCGGTCCGCTCGTCGTGATCACCGGCGCGATCGATGCGGCCGACGCCGGCACACTGCCGCACGGCGGAGCCGGAACCCCGATCCTGATCACCACCGCCCCCGGGTCGGACGCGCTGTCCGCCGCGGAGACGCAGGGCTGGCGCGCGGCGGCGCTGGGCGACGATCCGGCCGATGCCTGGGCCGACACCGGCGCGGCCGAGCCCGGATCCGCGACGGTGGACGCCGGTTCCGCGCGCCGCCGCTCGCCGCTGCCCGGCGGCGCGGCCGGGGCTCCCGCCGGACACGGTTCGCAGGAGTCGGCGCATGTCCGCTGACGTAAGCGCTTACGGAGGGCCCCTGCCGCAGCGCCGGACGGACGGCGGGCCCGTGGTCGCCGCGCTGCTCACCGCATTGGGACTGTTCGTGGCGGTGTGGCCGCTCAGCGCCGTGGTCCAGCCGGGCTCCTGGAGCGAGGGCGCCGCAGTGACCGCGGCGACGGTGGTCGTCGCGGGCGCCGTCGTGCGCCTTCTCACGCGGCGTGTCCGGGTCTGGCTCGCGATCCCCGCCGTACCCGTCGTGCAGCTCGGAGCGGGCGCGATCGCGCTCACGATGTTCACCGGGCGGCAGGCGGGTCACGGATGGCTGCTGCCGACGCCCGAGGTGTGGCGCGCGATCGACGCCTTCTTCACCACCGCGCTCGGTGAGATCCGCGGCGGCGTCGCTCCCCTGGTGGCGTCCCCCGCGATCGCCGTGAGCGTCGCCACCCTGGCGGGCCTCATCGCCGTCGTGCTGGACCTCGTGCTCGTGACGCTGCGCGCGCCGCTCGTGGCCGCCGTGCTGGTCACCGCGCTCGGCGCCGTTCCAGGGATCGTCGTGCACCAGGGCGCGAACCCGGTGTGGTTCATCGGACTCGCCCTCACGATCCTGTTCTTCCTGCATGTCCGGTTCGCGCCGCCCGGAGCCGAGCGTGCCGCGACAGCGACGCGGGACGAGGCGAGCGCGGCCCGCCGTGAAGATCCCGGCACGCCCCTGCGCACGCGGCGCCTGCCCGCCGTCGTGCTGGGCTTCCTCGCCGTGCTCGCGGCCCTGATCGTGTCGCCGCTGCTGCCCCTCTCCGCGTCCGGGCTCAACGTCGGCGGCGGCAGCACCACCCTGAGCGCGACCCTCGACCTGGGCCAGGATCTGCGCCGCCCCGCCCCTGCGACCGCGCTCACGCTCATCACCCAGGACGGCACGCCGCCATATCTGCGCATCGCGACCCTCACCCGATTCGACGGATCCACCTGGCAGCCGGACCGGCCCACCACCGTGCCGCTGTCGCAGGGGTTCGGGGATGTCGCCGCTCCGGAGGGCGTCGCGGTGCACAAGACCAAGACCACGATCCGCACCGCCGGGATCTCCGGATCCTGGTTGCCCGTGCCGTATCAGGCCACGGCCGTGCGCGGAGAGAACGGCAGCTGGAACGCCGCCGCCGACAACCGCACCGTGATCGCGGCGAACGCAGACGCCGCCGACCAGAACTACTCGATCGACACCTCCGCGCTCCAGCCGACACTCGATCAGATCCGCGCCTCCACCTCCTCCGGGGCCGAGGTCCCCGCCGAACTGCGCGCCCTGCCCGCGAAGATGCCCGCGATCATCGCCGCCAACGCGCGCGAGGTGATCGGCGGCGCCACCACCGACTACGACAAGCTGATCGCCCTGCAGACGTGGTTCCGCGCCGGATTCCGCTACTCGCTGCAGACGCCGGTCGACGACGGCTTCGACGGCACCAACGTCGACGCGGTGGCGAGGTTCCTTACCGTGCGCGAGGGGTACTGCGTGCACTTCGCGGGGGCGTTCGCGCTCATGGCCCGCTCGCTGGGCATGCCGACGCGGATCGTCGTCGGCTACCTGCCCGGCACGGCCACCGACCGCCGCTCCGACGACGGCAAGGTCGTGTACGAGGTCTCCACGGACCAGCTGCACTCCTGGCCGGAGGTGTACTTCGCCGGCATCGGCTGGGTGCCGTTCGAGCCGACCGCGACCCGCGGCATCCCGACCGCCTTCACCGAGGACAGCACCGGCGCCGGTGGCAGCGCAGCGCCTTCCGCCGGCGCGACGCCCGCGCCCACGTCGACCGGCGCCGCCAAGGATCCGAAGAATCTCGATGTGCCGAACGCAGGCGCCGCCGGGGCGTCGACGCCGAGCGCGCTGCAGGCGCTGCCGGTGGTCTGGACGATCCTGGGCGTGCTCGCGGTGCTGCTGATCCCCGCCCTGATCCGGCGGCTGCAGACGATGCGGCGCCGTGCCGCCGCGGGCCGCGGGGACGCCGTGGCCGCGTGGACCGAGCTGCGCGCGACGCTGCAGGATCTGGGCCTGCCCGCCTCGTCCGCGGAGTCGCCGCGCGCACGCGGCGAGCGCCTGGTACGCGAGCGCGGCGTGGACCCCGCCGCGATGGACGCGCTCGTGCACGCGATCGAGCGTGCCAGCTATGCACGCCAGGGATCCGGCTCCCCGCCTGACGGCGAAGATCTGCGCCCGCCGCTCGACGCGATCCGAACTCGGCTGCATGCGCACGTCTCCCGTCGCGACAGGATCGCCGCGGCGCTGACCCCGCGCTCGCTGCTCGGTTCCCGGCTGCTCGCGACCTCGACGTCCTGAGTCCGGGTGCGGCGCCGGGGACGCTGCGGTTCGACGCCGGAGGCGTTCGACGCGTGACACCGCTCCGGCGACGGCTACGCTCGGAATCCGGTGCCGATCCGGCGGTGCCGCGGGCGTCGTCGGCGCCGGCACGGAGGGGGACGCATGGCCGAGACGACCGCGCCCCTCGGGGACTGGCGCTTCACGGGCACCCTGCGCACGTACCAGGCGCAGGTGCTGGCCCGGCTGGCCCCCGGATCCGAATCCGAACTGCACATCGTCGCGCCGCCCGGATCCGGCAAGACGCTGCTCGGGCTGCTGCTCGCCGCTCGCGAGGGCGGACGCGCACTCGTGCTCGCTCCGAACACGACGATCCGCGAGCAGTGGGCGCGCACCGCGGCCGCGCTCGCTCCCGACGCCGCGGCGGTGTCGACGGATCCGCTGCGCATCGGCGACCTCACCGCGCTCACCTACCAGGCGCTCAGCGTCACGGGCGACGGCTCCCCGTTCGAGGCGCTCGCCCGCGCGAGGTGGGCGGACGAACTCGTCGACAGCGGCCGCACGCAGGCCGCGGCGGAGACCTGGCTCGCGGAGCTCGCGGTCGACAACCCGGCGCAGTACCGCACGGGCCTGCGCGGGCGGGTGAAGCGGATCCGCCGGCAATTCACGCGGGAGCGGCCTCAGGCGATCGCGCGCGTGCTGCATCCGAACGCGGTGGCGCTCCTGGAGCGGATCGTGGACGCCGGCGTCGACACCATCGTCCTGGACGAGTGCCATCACTTGCTGGATCACTGGGCGCTCGTCGTCGCCTATCTCGTCGGCGCGATCCGCGAGCGCGGCGGGCGCGGCCTGGTGATCGGGCTCACAGCCACGCTGCCGGATGCGGCCGACGGCACGGAGTACGACAACTACACCCAGCTGCTGGGCGAGGTCGACTTCGAAGTGCCCACCCCGGCGGTCGTGAAGGAGGGCCATCTCGCGCCCTACCGCGACCACGTGTGGTTCACCGAGCCGGTACCCGCCGAGGCCGCCTTCATCCGCCGGCACGGCGAGCAGCTGGACGTCCTGCTCGCCCAGGTGCTGTCCACCCCGGACGGGATCCGCTACCTCGAAGAGCGCCTGCGGCCCGTGGATCCGGATCCGCCGGAGCCCGCGGTGACCGAGCCCGTCCCGGGCCCGGAGGCCTTCGCAGCCACAACCGCTGCGCCGCCGCCCTCCCCCGCGGCGCTCGAGCGCGCCCTGGCCGACGACCTCCCGCTCACGCGCTCCTGCGGCGTGGTGCTGCGCGCGCTCGCGCCGCAGCATCCGCTCTGCGCGATCCTGCCGCCCGTGCTGTTCGAGCGCTGCACGACCGACGATCTGCTGACCGTACTGGCGCGCTTCGCGCTCACCCGCCTGCTGCCGGATCCGGACGCGAAGCAGCAGTGGCGCTACGTCAAGAAGGCCCTCGCCGACTTCGGCCTGCTGCTCACCGATCGGGGACTCCGCCGCGGCAGGGATCCGGTCGAGACCACCCTCGCCTTCTCGGAGGCGAAGGACCGCGCCGCGGTGGACATCCTCCGGCTCGAGCTGAGCGGGGCGGAAGGCGCACGGGTCAAGGCCGTCATCGTGACCGACTTCGTGGAGCACGGCAACAGCCGCGGCCTCGTCGGCGAGACCGCGGCCGGCGCGCTGCGCGCCTACGACTTCGTCGTGAACGATCCGCTGACCGCGACCCTGAACCCCGTGCTGCTCACCGCGGACCGCATCCGCGTGCCGGCGGCCCGCGCCGAGGAGTTGGCCGCCGCGCTCACGGCGCACGTGGGATCGGCCGTCCAGGTGCGCCCCGGCGGCGTCGGCCCGTGGCGCGACCTCGACGCCCCCGGGGTCGGCGCCGGGCGCATCGTCGCCGCCGTGTCGGCCCTGATGTCGGCAGGATCGGTGCGCCTCCTCGTCGGCACCCGAGGCCTGCTCGGCGAGGGCTGGGACTGCCCCGCCGTGAACACCCTGATCGACCTCACGACCGTGACCACCTCGACGGGCGCCCCGCAGCTGCGCGGCCGCACCCTGAGGCTGGATCCGACGTGGCCGGAGAAGGTCGCGCACAACTGGTCGGTGAGCTGCCTGATCCCCGCCGACGTTGCCCTGGACGATGCCACGGAGCAGCGCCGGCTCACCCGGCGGCACGGCCACCTGCTCGGACTCAGCGCGGATGAGGACGGCCGGATCGTCCGCGGCCTCGGCAACGCTCTGTCGCACGGCGCGCGCCAGACGCTGAACCGTGTGCTCGGCAAGGATCCGGAGACGTCCGTGAGCGCGCTCGGCGATCTGGTGCGCACCGAGGTGCGGCCGCGCTCCGCGACCCGCACCGCCTGGCGGATCGGGGAGACCTACGTCGCGGAGGAACGCGAGGCGCTCGCGGTGCGGAAGGCCTCGGTCTCCACACTCGTCCCCACCACGCGCGCGCTCCGCTCTGCAATGCCGTGGGCCGTGCTGCTCGGCATGGCGGGGAGCGCAGGCATCACCGCCCTCGTCGCGAACACCATCCCGATCACCCCGGCCGCGGGCGTCGGCATCGCTGTGACGATGGGGGCGGCTCTTTCGCTGGGCGGCGGGGTCGGACCGCTGGTGCGTGAGCGCCGCCGACGACGCGACCCCGCGGCGTCCTTCCGCGGCGCGGCCGTGGCGCTCACCCGTGCCCTGACCGAGATGGGACGGATCCGTCCACGCGACGAGGCTGCGATCGTCGTCCGCGACGAGGGCGATCGGATGCGGATCGAGGTCTCGGGCCCCGATCAGCGCGTCGTCGCGGATGCGCTCGAGGAGCTCTTCGCGCCGCCCTCCGCCCCGCGCTTCTTGCTGCGCACCGATCGCGACGACGTCGGCGGCCGGGCCTCGCTCATCGGGATGGTCGCTGCGATGCGGCATGCGGATCTGCAGGGGGCGGCCTTCCTCGCGATCCCTCGCGTGATCGCCCGACGTCGTGCCGACGCCGAAGCGTTCCTGCGGCATTGGCGGGAGAACGTCGGCGCGGCCGAGCTCATCGAGCTGAGAGGCGAAGAGGGCCTCGCGCTGCTCGCACTCGCCCGCCGCACCCCGAGGGTGCTCGACGCCGCGGAACCGCGCACGACGCTCTGGGGCTGAATCTGCCCCGGCGCAGCCCGGGCGTGGACCGGGCGGCTCAGGATCCTTCGGACGACCCGGGCGCCCGCCGCCCGGCCACCGGCGCAGGCTCCTGCCCCGCCTCGGCCGACGACGCGACCGCGGGGGAAGAACCCGGACGCGCCGGCTGTGCGTCCCCGCGGCGCCCGTGCCACCAGCGCAGCACATGGTCGATGCCGAACCCGAGGATGACGGCGAACACCACGGCGATCCCGACGCCCAGCAGCGGGTTCTGGTGCACCCACTGGCCGGCGAGCAGTCCGATGCCGAGCGCGTAGGCGACCCAGGTGACGCACGCGAAGAAGTCGTAGAGGAAGAACTTGCGGTGCGGGAATCCGGTCTGGCCCGCCATGTAGTTCACGGCGACCCGACCCCACGGGATGTATCGCGCGGTGAAGATCAGCGCTGCCCCGCGCTTGTCGAGCTCGTAGCGCGCCCACTCGAACATCTTGCGCACCCGCGGCCGGCGCATCCACGCCCAGCGCTCGGTGCCGATCGTGCGACCGAGCAGGTACGCCATGTTGTCGCCCGCGACCGCGCCGACCAGTGCGATCAGTCCGAGCACCACGAGGTTCGGCTCTCCGTTGTGCAGCGACAGCGCGGCGAGGGCGACCAGCGCCGTCTCGCTGGGCAGGATCGTCGCGAAGCCGTCGATGAAGAAGAACACCAGCAGCACGGGGAACAGCCAGAGCTGACCTGCGGCGTGCAGCAGCCAGGCGTTCAGGAGGTCCATGCCGTCCACGCTACGGCGCGCGGGAACGGCCGTCGTCATACCGGAGAGTGATGTTCCGCACTGTTCACCGAGCGCCGGGGCCCCTCGCCCCTCGCGCGCTCCCATCCTGCGCTCAGACCGTGGTCGTGTGCTCCTCGCACGGCACGGCCGCGCACGTCGGGCAGACCACCGCCTGGTGCCGGCACGAMGGGTCGGGGCAGTTCGCGGTGCGGTTCGTCGCCGCGCCGCACCCTGCGCACACGCCGATGACGGCCGCATGATCCGAGAAGTCGACGGATCCGCGCGCGTCGAACACGTACAGGGATCCGTCCCACAGCCCGTCATCGCCGAACCGCTCGCCGTAGCGGACGATCCCGCCCTCCAGCTGGTAGACCTCGCCGAACCCACGCGCCGCCATCAGGCTCGACAGCACCTCGCAGCGGATCCCGCCCGTGCAGTACGTCACGACGGGCCGGCCCTTGAGGTCGTCGTACGCGCCGGAGTCGAGCAGTCCCACGAAGTCGCGCGTGGTCTCCACGTCCGGCACGACCGCGCCGCGGAACCGGCCGATCCCGGCCTCCAGTGCATTGCGCCCGTCGAAGAACACGACGTCGTCCCCGCGTTCCGCGACGAGCTCGTGCAGCGCATCGGGGCTCAGCCTGGTGCCGCCGCCGACCACACCGTGCTCGTCGACCTGCAGCTCCCCCGGAGCGCCGAACGAGACGATCTCGTCGCGCACCTTCACGCTGAGCTTGGGGAAGTCAGCACTGTATCCATTCGCGTCGACCGCGGTGCCCTCGCTCCATTTCACGTCCGCCTCGCGGAACGGCGCGTAGGCGCGGAACGAGCGCAGCCACTTCTTCACGGCGGGCAGGTCGCCGCCGAGGGTTCCGTTGATGCCGTGCGGCGAGATCAGGATCCGTCCTCGCAGCTGCAGGGCTTCGCACAGGTCCCGCTGCCAGAGGCGGATGGCCTCGGGATCCGGCAGGGGCGCGAACGCGTAGAACAGCACGATCTTCGGGGTGGGCACCCAGCGATCCTAGTTCGGTCGGCGGGAGCGGCCTGCCCCGCCGGCGGGCAGCGGCGTGGGCGTGCGAGACGCCGCCTCAGTCGGTGTGCGCGTTCTGCGAGCGCCGACGCGCCCAGGCGCCCGCCGACTCGCTCGACAGGGCGAGCAGCGCGAGGCACTGCAGCGACGCGGAGAGCAGGGTGCCGTTGAGGCCGAGGGTCGCGGTGCCGTCGAGGTAGTCGATCGCGGTGGAGATCACGCCGATCGCGAGGAGCACCATCAGGATCGCGCGGGACCGGCGCCCACGACGCAGCACGAACCAGGCCATGAGCAGCTGGGCGAGCGAGATGAGCACCCCGAAGCCGAGGACGCCGACCATGACGGCAACCACCTCCGGCGGTGACGACGCGAAGACCGACCGCACGCCGGGATCGGCGGCGGCGCCGACGGTCAGACCGAGCACGTCGATGGCGGCGCCGAGGACGACGATCCCTACCGCGAAGAAGGTCGACAGCGGTGCCCGCCGCATCGACCGTTCGGCCGTCGTGCGCAGTGATTCACCACGCCCCTCGCCCGGGCGGTCCGCTGCGGGGTCCGTGCCGAACTGTTCGTCGGCCCCGTCCTCCTCATGCTCACGCGCGGCCGCCCGCACCCGGGTCACATCGATGATCGGCAGATGCCCGTCGGTGATGAACCGATCACCGCCGCCGTTGCGGGAGTGGTAACCGGTGGTGAAGTCGCGGAGGTCCCGCACGCGCACCGCGGGGTCGGCCTCGCGCGCGCTCTGCACCACGAAGTCGCGCTCGACATCGGTGTTCTCGTCGATCCGGTGGGTGACCTGCAGCGTGAACAGGCTGAGGCCCACGTCGGTGTCGTAGGTGCCGGCTCCGAGCCAGTCGGTCTTGGCGCCGCCGGGCAGCAGCCAGCCGGGAGGGCAGTGCCAGAAGCGCACGTGGTGGCGCTGCTTGGGATTGCCCGCCACCTCCTGCTGATAGGCCACGTCGTGGCGGCGCCCGAACAGCATGAGCGGCGACACCGGCGCGGTCGGATAACTGCGCCGGGTGAGCGTGGAGACGATGATCCCCCAGGTCGACGCAGCCGTGATCTCGTCGGCCCGATGCCAGCCCGCGCCCGTCATGACGTCATCGAGTTGGGCCGCCGTGCCGTCGACCCCGAGATTGACCGGATCCCCCAGCAGCCCGTCCCCCGTGCGGGTCCGCCCGAAGAAGTAGTCGGGCACGTAGAGGTCGCTCAGCAGTCGGTGCATCCGCGGCAGCACGAGGTACGCCATGATCGCCCATACCGGAACGAAGAGCAGCAGCGCCCACGGCGAGCGGACGCCTTCGATCGAGATGATGACCGCCAGCCACACTGCCGCGGCCGTGCCGATGAGGAACGCGATCCGGTCGAACACCGTGGACGACGGCAGCGGCTGCTGCATCTGCAGCGCCCAGCGGCGCCTCGACGGATGCTGTGCGTCGCTCACGGCTGCCCTCTCCTTCACGGTCGTTCTCATCCTGGCACGCAGACCCGCCGCCCGCCCGGCGGCTCTGTGCGTCGTCGCCTTCCGGGCAGACGTGGTGGATCCGCCGCCCGGTCAGGATCATCCCATCGCATCGGATAGGATGATCAGGTTGTATTCCTGGTGACGTGTCCGAGCGGCCGAAGGAGCACGCTTGGAAAGCGTGTGTTGTGCAAGCAACCGCGGGTTCGAATCCCGCCGTCACCGCCAGATTGAAGCGCCGCCCCGAGATCCACGGGTCGGCGCTTCACTCGTTTCACGGCCCAGGGTCTCTCCTGGCTCTGGTTTGCCCGCCGGATTCAGGATCTTTGCAACTCTGCAGGACGGATCCGCCGGGATCGTCCTGCAGAGTTGCAAAAGTCCTCCAGAGCGCGGGCGCTAAAACGGCGACGCCGCGGTCCAGGCGCGTGTCAGGCCGCAGGGATCCGGATCCCGTAGGTGGTGCTGCCCTCGCCCGAGGCGAGTTCGGTGAAGCCGAGCCGCTCGTAGAACGCGCCCGCGGAGAGGTTGTCGGCGTTCATCCCGAGGTGCAGCGCCGGCACGCCGCGCCGGCCGAGCTCGGCCAGCAGCGTGTCGATGAGGCGGCGTCCGAGGCCCTGGCCCTGGGTCTCGGGCAGCAGGTCGATGTGCAGGTGCGCCGGGTACTCCCGCACGATCGGGTCATCCCCCGGCGCCTGACGGTCGCCGTAGGCGAGGAAGCGGTCCTGCGGCGTCGGCACGGCCGCGCCGGACGCACGGTAACGATCGCGGCGCGAGGGCCACCACTCGTCCCGGAACCAGGTGGCGAACGCGTTCGTGTCATCGGTGGCGACGATGTAGCCGATCACCCTCGCGTCCTCCGCCTCGACGACCCAGCAGAGCTCCGGGTCGCGCAGCGCGTAGGGCACCGCGAACAGGTCGCCCCACAGCGCATCGTCCTCGAGCATCCCGGACGCGTCCTTGCCGACGTCGGCGGTCTTCACGCACACGTCGGAGAGCGCCTCGACGTCTTCGGAGCGGAACGGTCGGATGCGTGCCACGGAGTGCCTTTCGATCGGCGCCCTTCGTCTCGCTACGCTCGCTCAGGGCCCTGCGGATCCCCTCAGCCTAGCGAGGCGGATCGGCCCCGGGATCCCGCGCCTCGGCGCCGTCGAGCACGGGCGGCAGCCGCACCCAGCGCCACAGCACGGCGGCCACCAGGAAGGCGGCGCCGGCGCCGATCAGCGCGCCGCCGACCGTGTCGCTGAACCAGTGCACGCTGAGCACAGTGCGCGAGAACCCCATCGCCACCGTCCATACCGCTCCCCCGATCGCGACCCACAGCATCGGGAACAGGAACCACAGCACCACCGCGAGGGTCGCGGCATTCGCCGTGTGCCCGGACGGGAAGGATCCGAAATCCGAGGCGATCAGCAGATCCTGCGGGCGTGCTCGGCCCAGCGCCTTCTTCACGAGCTGCACGATGCCCGCACTCACCGCGAAGGCGATCAGCGCGAACAGGGCACCCCGCCAGCCGCGCACGAGCCAGGCGAGGGCCGCGATCAGGAGCGGGGTGAGGATCGTCGCGACCCATCCCCCGCCGAGCACGTTCATGATCAGCGCCCCGCCGACGAGCACCGAGCCTCGCCACTCGACCATCTCCAGGTTCCACGCGTCGTCGAGCGACACGATCACGGCGGGCGAGGTCGCCAGCACCACCGCCGTGACCAGCGCGATGGCCACCCCGACGATCCCGAGGACGAGAGCGAGGCGACGTGTCATCCGGCCATTCTCCCCCGGCGCTCGCGTTTCAAAGTGCGCAAATGGCCGCATCCCAGAGCGGGATGCGGCCATCTGCACGCTCTGACCGGCGTCAGCCCTTCGTCGCGCCGGCCAGCAGGCCGCGCACGAAGAACCGCTGCAGGGCGAAGAACACGATCAGCGGAACGATGATCGAGATGAACGTTCCCGCAGACTGCAGATACCACTGGTTGCCCCAGGTTCCGGACAGCGAGTTCAGCGTCTGGGTCAGCGGCAACGAGGACTCCGGCGCGAAGATCGTCGCCACCAGGAGGTCGTTCCATACCCACAGGAACTGGAAGATCCCGAAGGACGCGATGGCCGGCATCGCGAGCGGCAGGATGATGCGGAAGAAGATCTGCCCGTGTCCTGCCCCGTCCACGCGCGCGGCCTCGACGACCTCGCTCGGGATCTCGGCGATGAAGTTGTGCAGCATGAAGATCGCCAGCGGCATGGCGAAGATCGCGTGCGCGATCCACACCGTCGCGAAGCTGTGGTCCACATCGCGCAGGGTGAAGCCGGGGAAGATCTGCGTGCCGAACAGCGTGAGCCCGCGCGAGAACAGCGACAGCAGCGGTACGAGGGCCATCTGGATCGGCACGATCTGCAGCGCGAACACGAACACGAACACGAGGTTCTTGCCCTTGAAGTTCATCCACGCGAAGCCGTAGGCCGCGAGCGATGCGATGAAGATCGGGATCACCGTGGCCGGGATCGTGATCGCGAGGGAGTTCACGAACGAGGCGCCGAGCGTCAGCGCCGTGCCGCCCGAGGTCAGCGCATCGGCGTAGTTGCTGAGCGTGAACGACGGGTTCACGAACACCGTCCACCATCCGGTGCTGTTCGAGTCGGCGCCGGGGCGGAACGACGTGACGAACAGTCCGAGGGTCGGGATCGTCCAGAAGATCGCGATGATCACCGCGGCGATCGTGGCGCCTCTCGAGGTGAGCCGCTTCTGTGCGGTGGCCTCGTTGCGGCGGGTGTCGCGTTCGACCTGGCGCTTGGTGCGGTTGTCGGTGACCACGGCCTGTGTCGCACTCATCAGCGGATCTCCCTCTGCTTGGCCATCTGCCGGGCGTTGTAGATGATGAGCGGCAGCACGAACAGGAACAGCACGACGGCGAGCGCCGAGGAATGCCCGTAGCTCTGGAACCGCTGCTGCTGATTGACCATCTCGAAGCCCAGCACGGTGCTGTTGGCACGGCCGCCGGTCATCACGGCGACGATGTCGTAGACCTTCAGCGACGCGATCGTGATGGTCGTCAGCACGACGATGAGCGAGGAGCGGATCCCCGGCACCGTCACGTTGCGGAACCTCTCCCAGGCGTTCGCGCCATCGAGCGACGCCGCCTCGATCTGCTCCGTCGGAACCGCCTTGATCGCGGCGGACAGGATCACCATGGCGAAACCGGTCTGCGTCCAGATGAAGACGATGAGCAGGCAGATCGTGTTGACCAGCGGAGTGGTGTCCAGCCACGAGATCGGCTTGCCGCCGAACAGCGTCACGATCGCGTTCAGCAGACCGATCTGATCGCCCTGGCGGAAGTCGTAGATGAACTTCCAGATGATGCCCGCGCCGACGAACGAGATCGCGACGGGCATGAACACGAAGACCTTGAGGATCTTCTCGCCGCGGGCGCGGTCGATGAAGACCGCGTAGGCGAGCCCGAAGACGGTCGACACGATCGGTGCGATGAGCGCCCAGATCAGCGTGTTGATGACGGACCAGAAGCCCTCAGGGTTCGTGAACACCCACTGGTAGTTCTGCAGCGCGACGAAATCCTTGCCGGTCTTGTCGAAGAACGACTGGATGATCGTGCTCACGGCCGGATAGATGAGGCCGACGATCAGCAGCAGAGTGGCCGGCGCCATGAACAGCGTGAGCTGGAACAGGTAGCCGGAGCCCTCGCGCGCCCGGTAGTCGGCGAAGAACAGCAGCCCGCCGGCGACCAAGGCGATCACCATGACGTACACCACGGCGTTCTGGTATGGGCGCAGCATCATGAACGCGAGCACGGGAATGACGAAGCAGGCCACCAGGCGTAGCCAGAAGTAGCCCTTGCCGTGCCGTGGCGCGAACTCGATGAGCAGCAGCAGGACCCCCGCGACGATGCCGAAGACG
Organism: Microbacterium sp. 05N427; assembly: GCF_056397105.1. Taxonomy (NCBI): domain Bacteria; kingdom Bacillati; phylum Actinomycetota; class Actinomycetes; order Micrococcales; family Microbacteriaceae; genus Microbacterium; species Microbacterium sp. 05N427. Next base: position 59,942 of record NZ_JBFTMT010000003.1, on the reverse strand, counting down.
AGCAGCACGAGCGGGATCTGCAGCAGCGGGTTCAACCCGCCGAGCCAGGTGAAGAAGCTGTTCAGAGAGAAGCCGAGCGACGTCGGCCTCGGGCTCTCCGCCGGGCCACCGGCGATGAGAGCGATGAAGACCCCGAGGATCACGACGGCGCCCACGATGTAGGCGCCGATCGTGACGGATCGGGATGCGGTCGTGCGGCCAGAGCTCACGGACTCGGTCTTGCGATCGGATCGCGTGGTCTTGGTCGCTGTGGTTTGCGACATGTGGACCCCTTTGACGGTTCGACGATGAACACTTTCAGGACCTACCTGGAGACGACTGCGGGGCCGCCCGCGTCAGCGGACGAACCCCGCAGCCTCCCAGGTGGTACTCAGACTAGTTCTTGTAGCCCGCCTGAATGTCGCTCAGCACCTGATCCGTCGGCTTGCCGTCGACCCAGCTGACCATGCCCTTCCAGAACGAGCCCGAACCGACCGTGGCCGGCATCAGGTCGCTCGCGTCGAAGCGCAGCGTGGTCTTCGGATCCTGCAGCGTCTTCATCGCGTCCTGCAGGAACTCGCTGGACGCGAGCGAGGCATCCGCGTTCTTGTTGGCCGAGATGACTCCGCCGAGCTTGACGCGGGCGTTCGCGAACTCCGGCGAAGACATGAACTCCAGGACCTTCTTGGTCGCGGCGCTGTCGGTGAACCCTGCGACGAACTCGCCGCCGCCCTCGATGGTGTTCTCACCCTCCTTGAGACCGGGGAGCACGAACGCGTACACGTCGCCGTCAGGGGCGACCTTGGGAGCTGCGCCCGCCTTGGTCTTCACGTCGAGGAAGTTCGACGAGAGGAAGGAGGCCTGGTGCGTCATCAGGCAGGTGCCATCGGCGACCTTGGCCGCGACGTCCGCGAAGGCGGTCGAGTTGATGCTCTTCACGTCGCCGAAGCCCGCGTTGACGTACTTCGGATCGAGGAGGATGGAGCCCACCGCGTCGAAGGCCTGCTTGATCTGCGGGTCGGTGAACTTCACGTCGCCCGCGACCCACTTGTCGTAGACGTCGGTGCCGCTCTGGCGCAGGACGAGGTCCTCGATCCAGTCGGTGCCCGGCCAGCCCGAGGCGTCGCCGGAGGCGAAGCCCGCGCACCACGGTGCGGCGCTGGTCTTACCCTGGAGCGTCTTGGTGAGCGTCAGCAGGTCGTCCCAGGTCTTCGGCACCTCGACGCCGAGCTCCTTGAACTTCGCCGGCGAGTACCAGACATAGCCCTTGACGTTGGCGAGCATCGGGGCGGCGTAGAACTTGCCGTCGATGGTGCCGTAGGTCTTCCAATCCTTCGACCAGTTCTTGTCGACGTTGGCAGAGACCTCGGAAGGCGCCTCCTTGACCTGACCGGTGCCGACGAGGCTCTTCAGCAGACCCGGCTGCGGGACGATCGCGATGTCGGGGGCGCTGCCGCCGGACACCTTGGTGACGATGTTGCCCTCGAAGCCCTTGTCACCCGTGTAGACGACCTTGATCCCGGTGTCCTTGGTGAACTGGTCGAAGGACTTGTTCAGCAGATCCGCCTCGGACCCCGTGATGCCGCCGGAGATCTTGACGGTCTCCCCCTTGCCGGACGAGTCGCCGCCGCTCGAGCTGCCGCCCTCGGCGCAGCCCGCGAGAGCGAGGCCGGACACCGCGAGCAGCGCGAGAGGCGCGATCAGGCGACGTCGCTGAGACATTCCCATACGTTTTCTCCTTCGAATTCGCGGGGGCGATTTCCCCAGCGCTGGGGGTTCCTTCAGGAACCGCTTCCAGGCGACACTAGTGACCCTTCCACCCTTTGCGCAACGGGCGTTGGATCACAACTGCATAACCGGGCGAGGCGGAGCGGCGGAATGTATGGGACCGCTCTCAAGGAACCGGTTCCATCCTTTCTGAGATATCGCTATGGTGAGGGAATCCGTTTTCAAGGAGAGGTCGCCGTGACCGGGATCATCGATGTGGCGCTGCGTGCCGGCGTGGCGAAGTCGACGGCCAGTCGCGCCCTCAGCGGGAACGGCTACGTCTCGGCGGAGACGAGAGAGCGCGTCGAACGCGCCGCGCGGGAGCTCGCGTACTCGGCGCACTCGAGTGCGTCCAGCCTCGCGACGGGCCGCACCTCCACGATCGGCGTCATCATGCCGATGGCGGACCGCTGGTACTTCGCCGAACTGCTCGCGGGGCTCCAGCAGGCCCTCATCGACGACGGCCTCGACCTCGCGCTCTACGGCGCCGCGGAGGGCAGCGACGAGCGCGCCCGCATGCTGGACCACGCTTTGGCCGGGCGGCGCTTCGACGGGATCATCGCCGTCTGCTTGCAACCGGGGGCGCACGAGCTCGAGCGCCTGGCAGGCACCGGGCTGCCGCTCGTCTCCGTGGGTCCGTTCGCCGAGCACGCCGACACCGTCACGATCGACGACGTCGCTGCCGCACGCGTCGCCACAGAGCATCTGATCGACCTCGGCCACGAGGACATCGCATTCCTTGGCGATGCGGCGGACGCCGACCGGTTCAGCTTCGGCGAGCGCAAACGACTGGACGGCTACCGGCAGGCGATGACGGCCGCGGGGCTGGAGGATCGCATCCGTGCCGTCCCCACGCAGTCCACGATCCCCGAGGCGTTCGCGACCGCGGCAGCGCTGCTCGCGGACCGGCGCAAGCGTCCCACCGCGATCGCCGCCGTCTGCGATGAAGCGGCCGTGGGCGCGATCATCGCCGCGCAGCGCCTCGGCATCGGCGTGCCCAGCGAACTGAGCGTGATCGGGATCGACGACCACCGTTACGCCGAGATGTTCAGCCTCACCACGATCCGGCAGAATCCGCGGGAGCAGGGCATCGAGGCGGTCCGTCTACTGCAGGCCCGGATGCAGAACGCCGAGGCGCCGCTCGAGCACGTGATCTCCCCGGCGACGCTCGTGGCCCGCCAGTCGACGGCCGTGCCCCGCTCCGACGCCGGACGCTGACGGGATCCCCCGGGCTCCTTCCGGGCCGGATCCGCCGGAGACGCACGAAGGCCCCGGGAGAACCCGGGGCCTTCGCAGCGTCGAAACGCGAGATTACTTGAGGGTGACCGTAGCGCCGGCCTCCTCCAGGGAAGCCTTGGCCTTCTCGGCGGCCTCCTTGTTGGCGCCCTCGAGGACGGCCTTCGGAGCGCCGTCGACGACAGCCTTGGCCTCGCCGAGGCCGAGCGAGGTGAGCTCGCGGACGACCTTGATGACCTGGATCTTCTTGTCGCCGGCAGCCTCGAGGATGACGTCGAACGAGTCCTTCTCCTCCTCGGCCTCAGCGGCACCAGCGCCACCCGCAGCGCCGGCGACGGCGACGGGAGCAGCAGCGGTGACGTCGAACTTCTCCTCGAACGCCTTCACGAACTCGCTGAGCTCGACAAGGGTCAGACCAGCGAACTGCTCGAGCAGCTCTTCGGTGTTGAGCTTCGCCATGATGTTTCTCCTAATAGATGGGGTTTGTGGGAAAAGACCGGGGAGGCTCAGGCAGCCTCAGCGGTCTCCAGCTTCTCGCGAAGAGCGTCGATGGTGGCCGCAGCCTTGCCCATCGTCGCCTTCATCATGCCCGCGGCCTTGGCCAGCAGAACCTCACGGCTCTCCAGCGAGGCGTACTTGTTGACCTCGTCGGCACTCAGGGCGTTGCCCTCGAAGATGCCGCCCTTGATCACGAGAAGCGGGTTCGCCTTGGCGAAGTCACGCAGAGCCTTGGCGGTGGCGACGAAGTCACCGTGCACGAACGCGACGGCCGACGGACCCTTGAGGTCGTCGTCCAGCGCCGTGATCCCCGCGTTGTTCGCGGCGATCTTGGTCAGCGTGTTCTTCACCACGGCGTAGCTCGCGTCCTGACGGATGCTGTTGCGCAGCTGCTTGAGCTGGGCAACCGTCAGACCGCGGTACTCGGTCAGCAGGACGGCGTTCGAGTCCTCGAAATTCTTCGTGAGCTCGGCGACCGATGCATCCTTCTGCGCCATGGTCACTCCTTGATGGGTACGGGATGCTCCACGGCAGTGGAACACCGACCTGGACCGCCGCGCTCTGCAGGCAAACAAAAACGCTCCGGCGCAAGCGCACGGAGCGTGATCCAGAATCCTGGAGATCGTTCGTGACACCTGCGCGGGCCTCTGCCATGCGGATCCATGATCCGGCAGTGCTTCGATCGCCTCATGCTCGCGCACACGACGATGACCAGCGGTCTTCGGTTATGACAAGACTACGGCATCCCGACTGCTCCCCCAAATCGAGGCGCAGCGAGGCCCGTGTGACCATCGGGGGTGCCGAGCACACGGAAACCCGCCGAGCACACGGGAACTCGCCGAGCACACGGGATCATGCCGAGCGCACGGGACCTTCGCGTCAACAAGCCGTGCCCTCGGCAATTACTCGTGCACTCACCGGCACCGCCACGCCCTGAGCGCTTCATCGTCTTGCAACGACCCGTACACTCGGCAAGATCCGGTGCACTCAGCAAGATCAGGGTCGGAGCGCGCAGCGACCATCCGCCCGCAAGAAGGACGTCACGGTGGACTGATCCCGAAGGACTCGAGTCGTCTGCTTAGCGCGTGCGGCGTGCCGATGTGCTCCGTCTCCCACCGGGCGAATCGCTGCTGAGTCCTGCCGCGGATCCAATCCTCGCGCCGCTTCTCGTCGTAGATCACCTGTTCGATCGAGCGGCCGGAGCGCATCGCCTCATCGAGGTACTTGCCCTTCCCATCGAATTCCCCGAACGAACCGACGTCGGTCATCCCGAAATCGACGTAGTACGTGCTGCCGTCCGGACCGACGATCGGGACTTGCAGGGCAGGGGGCGCGTATCCCAGCCGTCGCAGCTGCAGCCGGCTGACGCTCTCTCCCGGCGACTCCGCCCGCCCGTCGGTGAACGCGAATACCCATCGCGCCTGCCGGATCCCGCGCATCCCGCGGGCCTCACCGAACCGCCGGGAGAGACCACATCGCCAGGAGGCCACAGCCTCGACGTCCCACTCCCTCAGGCGCAGCGCCATCTGACGTTCTGCGGCGTCGGCGAGCGCTACCGCGGCCTCGAGCGGCAGCGTGCCGATGAGATCGAAGACCGTACGAGCGAGCGATGTGCACCGGATCCCGTCGATGTCGACCACGTCCTCGGCATCGATGGGGTTCGCGTGCCTCGCCACATCTGGTGCGCTCGAGATCCGCCGCACAGGACCCGTCGTCAGATGCACCCGCGCGCACCGGATCCGGTACAGCGGAAGCCGCCAGAGCACCGCCGCCGACGTGTGCGACGCGACGGCACCGCCCCGGCCGTCCCGCGCCACGGCGATCACATGCGCCCTGTGTTGTTCCTCCGGCCACAGCCCGGAGCGCTCGTCCGCGTCGATGTACCAGCCACGGCGGATATGGAACAGCATGCCTCCGCGCACGGCGGCCGCGATCCGCCGGTCCGTCCAGCCGTTCAGGATCAGATCCTCCCGCGAACGCACGAGCTGCGCCAGGATCGGCTCGCGGCGCGGGACGCCCGCCTCGGAAATCAGTGCCATGCCTCATCTTGAATGCCCGCGGAGCACGCCTGAGCAGCGATCACCCAACCAGTGCGAAACTCCCTCGCGTGGTCTTCCGTGCAGGGCGATCGCACGCCGCGCGACACGACAAGGACCCGGCCGAGACACCGGACCCCGCGCGGACATCGGATCCCACCGAAACCACCGGATCCCACCGAACACACGGGAACTCGACGCACACAGCCCGTGCACTCGGCAGCGACCCGTGCACTCGACAGCACCCCGTGCACTCGGCATCGCAAAGCGCGAGAACACCGGATCTCGCCGAACACATGGAAACACGACGCCAACAAGCCATGCACTCGGCAACACCCCGTGCACACGACGTGGCTCGCGACGCGGCGCGCCAGGTCGTGGGCGTCGGTGGGCGGAGGTAGCCTCGATGGGTGACCCCGGAGCTCGAAGCGCGCATCATCGCGGATTCCCGCGATCGGGTGGCGTGGCTGCGCGCGAGGGCGCGCGGCATCACCGCGACCGACGTCGCCGGGCTCACCAGCGACGGCTCGATCGCCCGCGCGGCGGACGCGAAACTCGGCGCGGGACCTCGCTTCGGCGGCAACGCCTACACCGACCACGGCCGGCGTCGCGAGCCCGAGATCGCCGCCTGGGTTGCGGCCACGCACGGCATCATGCCCTCGTCGGCGCTGTTCTGCGCCGAGCTCGAGAAGCGCCATCTGGCCACCCCGGACGGCATCGTGCAGGAGTCCGACGGACGCGTCCTGCTGGCGGAGATCAAGACCACCAACAAATCGTGGCGGTCCATCCCCCGCACCTACCTGCGACAGGTGTGGTGGCAGCAGCACGTTCTCGGCGCCGAGCGCACGCTGTTCGTGTGGGAGGAGCACGACGACTTCAAGCCCATCCACGATGAGCCCAAGTCGGTCTGGATCGACCGCGACGATCGCGAGATCGGCCAGTTGGTCGGCCTCGCCACTCGTCTGATCGACGAGCTCTATCACCGCACGACGGGCCAGACGCCTCCCCGGCTCGCTTCTGCCGCGCCCAGCACCCGAGATGCGCTCCGCGAGCGCGACATGTTCCGCGCACTGGCCCTCGCGGAGTGACCCGCGGCCTCGCGGAGTGACCCGCACCGCGTCAAGCACGAGGATGCGAGCTCGATCAGCTCCCGTTCACGAACGTGCAGGTCGGAGTGCTCAGGATCGGCTTGGTGTAGGTGAGCGTCGACACGGTCGGCGACACCCAACCCGTCCATGCCTTGGTGCGCACGTTGGAGCTGAACGTCTCGCCGAGCAGGCCGCCCAGCAGCCCCGACAACAGGCTGCTGGTGAAGGTCGTCGTATAGACCCCGTTCACATCCGGCCCCGTCGTGGGCACCGCCTGCCATGCCGTTCCCGCGATCTGCCACTCCGTGTCAGCCGCGGCGGTGAAACCGGAGTAGGGCGCAGTCTGCGCCGTCCACTTCCAGGTGACCACCATGATGTTGCCGCCGAGCAGCGCACTCCGGCACGTCGACACTCCGGTGATCTGCGGCGGCACGAGTCGGACCGCGTGGATCCCGCTGCCTCCGGCGAACTCGGGATCGGTGTAGGACGCGTCGGTCCTCTGCAGCGGCGGGGCGAACAGGGTCAATCCGAGGAGCACGACGCCGAGAACCGCGAGGACGCCTGTGGCCGTCCTCCGTGCTCCGGTACGGCGGTTCATCGCTCGCCCCCGTCGCGCCGACGCCGTGCCGCGACGACGAGCAACACGGCGGCGGCGGAGACGAGCACGCCACCGGCGACGATGACGGGCACCGGTATGGCGCCGCCGGTCGCGGGAAGAGGATGCTCCGAACCCGGCCCGATCTGTACGGTGTCCCCGAATCCGTCCGCCTGCACCCTGATCTGCGTGGACGCGCCGTACCGTGCCTCGTCACCGATCCGCACGTCCAGGCGCAGGTGCGCGACGGCGTCCGCGGACATCGCCTCGAGCTCGACCGGCTGACCGCCGAGCGGCATCGTCCAGTCCGCTCGGAGCGTGCGCTCTCCCGATGAGCAGCCCGATTCCTGCCACGGATCCGCGCACGTGCGGACATCGATCGCGAGCGGCACGGCGCCGCTCGCGCTGACGCTCACCCGCACGGAACCCGGATCCGGGGCGTGCGCGCTGACCGTCAGGTCCCATCGCACGCTCATGCCGTCCGTCATCGCCGTCGCGGCGGACCAGTCCGCGCTCGACACGATCCGCACATACCTGCCTTGCACGGTCTCGGTCACGACCGCGGCCTGTGCCGGTGTCGCGCTCAGCGCCCCCAGCAGCCCCGTCACCAGGACCGTCGCGGCGAACCGGATCCATGTCGTCATGAACCCGGATCGCCCTCGGTCGCTTCGTCAGCACGCCGCGCGCGGCCGCTCGTCCGGGGCCAGAACGCCCAGATCACCAGTGCCGTCGCACCGAGGGTGAGCCCGCCGAGCACGAAGGGATTCCCGAACGCGACGATGACGGGCGCGAGACCGGGGATCGCGAAGCGCACGATACGCACCGTGCTGACCGGATAGGGCGCGGGGTCGTCCTGCGCGTTGGCGTCTCCGCGCAGCGTGATGAGCCGCTCGTTCGACGAAGAGCCGGCTTCGACCGCGCGCACCCGGTGCGTGACGGGCAGCTGACCCGGACGGTCCACCGTGACCACGTCGCCGACGTGCACCTGGCCGGCGGGGATCTGCTGGACGATCGCCACGGATCCCGCGGGGATCGTCGGCGACATGGATCCGGTGCGGAACATGATGAGGGTGATGTGCGCCGTGAAGGCCAGCACCACCAGCACGATGCAGATCAGACCGGCCAGCGCGGCGACCCAGAGCAGCACCTCGCTCAGCACGCCGCGCGCCGTCGGCCTGCGCCGCGGGGCGGTCGTGCCCGACTTGCGCTGAGCACGGCGGGTCAGCGGTGCCGGGGTCGTCGCCTGGGTCACGATCCTTCTCCTTCTCGTCCTGTGTGCGATGTCAGCTCGACGTCGCGACGAACTGCCAGGTCTGGGTCAGCGCCAGACCCTGCGCGCCATTGCCGACCGTCGAGGGCATGGTGATCGCGAAGCAGTAGTTCACCTGATTCCCGCCGTTCGCGGCGACAACCTGGGATCCGGCCGCCGAGGTGTTCAGCGTCGCCCCGTCTGCGATGACGACCGCGGATCCTGCCGCGGCGTAGTCGGAGGCCGAGGCGCACTGGGCGGCGGTCACGGTCTTCACCCCGTAGGTGAGGTAGTCGGCAAGCGTGCCGCCGGCGTAGGTGCTGGCGGTGAGCTTGACCGTGCCGGCGACCGAGGGGTTGGCGGTCTTCACGCTGAACAGCGCGTAGACCGTCTTGCCCGGCGAGAGCGCCGCCGCGTCCGCTGCCGCAGCGAAGGTCATCGCGATCGCCGTGCCCGCGGTCGCATGACTCGCGAAGCTCGTGCCGTTGATGCTGCCGACGACATCGAACCTCCCGGCGGTGAACGTGCCCGTGGCGTACTCGCCGTCGTTCCAGCTCGCGAGCGTCACGGTGGCGCCGACGCCGAGCACCAGCCCGCCGGCGAGCACCGCCCTGATCCGTCTCAGGGCGAGCCCTCGCCGGCGCGTGCGGAGGCGGCGACGCGTCGGCACGACGGTCGTGGTCTCCTCGTCAGGCATGGGTCAGCTCGAGGTGGCCGTGAACGACCAGGTCCCGGTCGCAGCCCCTCCCTGGGCGAGGGACGACTTCGCGKTGGCGACGAAGCACAGCTGCGTGGCGGTGCCCGCCGTGCCCGCCGTCGCACCCTTGGTGAGGGCGACGCTGGATCCGGTCGTGAAGGTCGTGAGGTCGGTGCCAGAGGCGACGAGGGTGCCGGTGGTGGCGGTCGCGTCGCACGTCGCGGCGGGCGCGATCGAGTACACGGAGTAGGAGATGTTGGTCGAGTTGGCGCCTGTGCCGGTTCCGGTCGATGCCACCAGCGTCGCGTTGTTCGTCGTCGTGCTGTCCAGGCGCACCCAGAACGGCGCGTAGACGACGTCGCCCGGCGTGAGGTTGCTGAACGGCGCACTGAAGCTCAACGCAGCGGCCGTGTCGCCCTTCGTCACGTTGTGGTTGCTGAACCCGGTCGCCGCGGAGGTCGTGGATCCCTCGAGGTTGAAAGAGCCGGCGGTGAAGGTGCCGGTCGCGAATTCGGAGTCGTTCCATGCGGCGAGCGTGATGGCCGCGCCCACGCCGAGGACGAGGCCTCCGGCGAGCACAGCGAGGATCTTGCGACGGTTGCGTGTGGAGGATGCCTCGGTGTTCATGGTGTTCCTTGCAGTAAGGGGCTGATGCACCCCATCCTGGAAGCCGGAATACCGGTATGCAAGGAACCGGTCGCGTTCTTCAGGCTTCCTTCAGGGAACCTTGAGGAGCGCAGGAGCGCGGCCTTGGACGCGCTCTCACTCGGCCGGAGCGAGCGCGATCACAGGCGCGAGAGCCTCGCGACCCACGGCGATCGCGGGACCCGCGGCGTCGATCAGCACACCGCTCATCCCGGGCTGCTGCACCAGCACGCCGCCGATCTGCTCGGCGGTGAACGGCAGGGGCTGGTCGCCGCGGCCGAGCGCGATGACCTCGAGCGGGTGGCTGAACAGCTGCAGGTAGCGCGAGCCATCGGCGGTGTGCGCCTCCGCCACGCCGTACTGACCGTCGCCGTCGACGTCGCTGACCGCGACCCAGAGCCGGGCGGTGGTGAGCGCCTCGACGACGCGCGCCTCGGAGTCCGCCTCACGGGGCGCTGCGAGCAGGGCCTTGACGGCGAACGTCGGATCCGCCTCCTCCAGCGCCTTCTGCAGGATCTCCGAGGGGAACACCACGCGGTGCGGCTCAGAGGCGTTGTCGATGATGAGGCCCGCGAACGGTCCGTCGACGACGTTCTGGTACACCGCCTGCACGGGCTGCACCACGGCCGAGGTCTCCGCCGGGTCCTCGTCGCCCTGCTGCACGGAATCGCGCACCGCGGCGGCCGAGCTGAACGCCAGCATGAAGGAGTTCTCGCCATCGTTGACGACCGCGATGGCCAGCGGCTTGCCCTCCTTGATCTGCTCACCGGCATCGCCGCTCACGCGCAGGAAGAGGTTCCCCTGCAGCGACTGACGCAGCACGCCCAGCAGCTCGGCCTGGCTCGCGTCGTCGCTGAGCTGCGCAAGGGCGTCGCGCAGCAGCGCGTTGTCGGGCATGCCGGGGATCGACTCGGTCTGCTCCGGCGGATCCACCGGGGCGAGCGGAAGCGGAGGACGACCAGACGGCGTCTGCACCTGTGCGGGCACGATCGGCGTCTCGTCCCCGACGGGATCGATCAGGTCGTGTCCGGCCTCTGGGGTCTCGGCGGGAGGGGCGACGGCAGGGCCGGAGGGAGAGCCCAGGCCACGGAAGGCCTGCACCGAGACGTTGACCACCGGAGCGGCGGCGTCGCCGACAGGCTCCGCGGACGACGTGACGCCGGACGCGCTCGCCACGGCTTCCGGAGTGGCTTCCGCGGCGGCGGGAACCGACTCCGGCGTGACGTCGTCGTCCTGCTTCTTACGGCGCGAGAAAAGGCCCATTGCCCCAGCCTAAACCGGGACCGCCCTTCGTCACGTCCCGTGCGCGCACGACCGCCGCCCGACGGAGATCAGAGCTTCTCGATGGGCGCGATCTTGACGAGCAGCTTCTTCTGGCCTGCCGTGTCGAACCGGACGTGCGCGATCCGCTTCGCGCCCTCGCCGGTGATGGCCTCGACCTTGCCCTCTCCGAAGTCGTCGTGACGAATCCGATCGCCCGCGGCGAGATCGAGGTCGCCGTTGTCGCGCACCTTCCCCGTGACCCGGTTCGGGAACTTGTCCATCGCCGTCGAAAGCGGCTTGAGCCCGTCCCGCTTCGGCAGCGCCCGCGGAGCGAACCTGTCGCCGGATCCGCCGCCGGATCCGCTCGATCCGTACCCTCCGGATCCGCCGGGGCGGCGGGCGTTGAGCGCTCGGGACTGCATCCCGCCGCGCGAGTTCACGTCTCCCGGGGACTGGCGCCAGTCGATGAGCTCGGCCGGGATCTCCTGCAGGAACCGACTCGGCATCGCGACCGAGACCTCGCCGAACTGCGCGCGGGTCATCGCGAGCGAGATGTGCAGACGCTTGCGCGCGCGCGTGATGCCCACGTAGAAGAGCCGTCGCTCCTCCTGCGGACCGCCGGGCTCGTTCGCCGAGATCCGGTGCGGGATGAGGTCCTCCTCCACACCGGTCACGAACACGGCGTCGAATTCGAGGCCCTTTGCCGTGTGCATCGTCATGAGCGAGACCACCCCCGACTCGTCATCGAGGTCGTCGGCGTCGGAGACGAGCGCGACCTCGGTGAGGAAGTCGGCGATCGTGCCCTCTGGATTGTTCCGCGCGAAGTCGCGGGTCACCGCGATGAGCTCGTCGAGGTTCTCCAACCGTGCCTCGTCCTGCGGGTCGCGGCTCGCGCGCAGCGCATCCATGTAACCGCTCTTCTGCAGCAGCAGCGTGAGCCCCTCGGCGACCGCGGTGGGCGGTGCCACCTCGCCGGAGGCCGGCAGCATGATCTCGGTCGCCTCGCGCAGCACGGCGTCCAGCAGCGCGATCGCCGCCTGGATCTTGGGTCCCACGCCGAGTTGGGTCGGGTGCGCGAGCGCGTCGCGGAAGCTCAGCCCGTGCTCCTCCGCGAAGCGCGCGATCGACGTCTCTGTGACGTCGCCGATGCCGCGGCGAGGCTTGTTCAGGATCCGGCGCACGGCCATCTCGTCGGCCGGGTTCGCGACCGCGACGAGATACGCCATCGCGTCCTTGATCTCAGCACGCTCGTAGAACTTCGTGCCGCCCATGATCTTGTACGGCACGGCGGAGCGGATGAAGATCTCCTCCAGCGCACGGGACTGCGAGTTGGTGCGATAGAAGACCGCCATCTCGCCGTAGGGCATGCCCGAACGGCGCAGAGCCTCGACCTCGTCCGCGACGAACTGCGCCTCGTCGTGCTGCGAATAGCCGGTGAAGCCGACGATCGACTCCCCCGCGCCCTTGTCGCTCCAGAGCTTCTTGTCCTTGCGGTCGAAGTTGTTGCCGATCACCGCGTTGGCCGCCGACAGGATGTTCTGCGTCGAACGGTAGTTCTGCTCGAGCAGCACCACCTTCGCGCCGGGGAAGTCGCGCTCGAACTCACTGATGTTGCGGATGTCGGCGCCACGGAACGCGTAGATCGACTGATCGGAGTCTCCGACGACGGTGAGCGACGCGCCCGTCTGGTCGGCTCCCGATGCCGCAGAGGGGTCGGGCTCGAAGATCATCATTCCGTTGGCGGCATACGGCTCTGGCACATCGCCCTGCACCGGACGGGTGAGCTCGTGGATCAGGGCGTACTGAGCGGCATTGGTGTCCTGGTACTCATCGACGAGGATGTGCCGGAAGCGACGACGGTAGACGTCGGCGACCTGCGGGAACGCGCGGAAGAGGTACACGGTCTGCCCGATGAGGTCATCGAAGTCGAAGGCGTTGGCCTTCTGCAGCTGGCGCTGGTAGTCGGCGAAGACCTCGATGAAGACGCGCTCGGCCGGATCCGACATGTTGGCCTGCCGGGCGTAGGACTCCGCGTCCTGCAGCTCGTTCTTGAGCTTCGAGATCCGCGACTGCATCGCCGCAGGGGTGAAGCCGAACGCGTCGGCCTCATGCTCCTTCACGAGGCGCTTGATGAGCGCGCGCGAGTCGCCCGAGTCGTAGATCGTGAACGACTTCGTGAAGCCGAACTGCTCGGCCTCGCGGCGCAGGATCCGCACGCACGCGGAGTGGAACGTCGAGATCCACATGCCGCGCGCGGAATCGCCCACGAGCTGCTCCACGCGCTCGCGCATCTCCCCTGCGGCCTTGTTGGTGAACGTGATCGCCAGGATCTGGCTGGGCCAGGCCTCCCGCTGACGCAGCAGCAGGGCGATGCGGCGAGTGAGCACGCTGGTCTTGCCCGACCCCGCGCCGGCGACGATCAGCAGCGCCTGGCCCCGATAAGTGACCGCGTCGAGCTGCTGCGGGTTGAGCCCCGCGAGCAGGTCGTCGGCGGAGGCGCCGGAGGTCGGCCCGGCCGGCCCTCGAACGGAGGATCCGGGCGGGAGGATGACGGGGGAAGGGGCTTCGCTCATGACCTCCCAAGTCTAGGTCCGACCGCCGACATCGAAGCGGGCCGACGCCGCACCCGACACCCGCGCGGAGCCTGCGCGTCAGGCGATCCGGGTACCCGGCGGCAGCCGCCGTGCCGGGGTGCGCGTGCGCGCCCATGCCCCCGCGAAGAGTCCGCCCGCGATCACGACCTGGATCCCCAGCCCCACGAACCAGCTGGGCGTGGTGGATTCGATGATCTCCTCGGGCGTCGGCCGCCCGGCATCGGAACTCTGCAGGCACGGGTCGTAGGTGTTGAGCGTCTGCGGCGGAAGCTGCGCAGAGCGCACGGCGAGCTTGATCCCCCCGAACATGTCGTTCGGGGAGCCGTACTCGGAGTACGTCGTCGGAGTGGCGTCGGCGAGGACCACGAACGGATTCGCCGCGAGGAAGCCCCATACGTAATCGAAGCGCTGCTGCGGCGCCGTCCTCGTCTCCCAGCTGTCGCAGATCGGTGCGCCCTGCGCATCCCAGGAACGGTCGCGCACCTCGACGTCGGTGCGGATCACGGATCCGGCGAGCCCGAAGATCAGCAGCGTGCCTACGCACAGCGCGGCCACCACGAGATACGTGTTCGCGACGGAGAACAGCGGGCGCGCGACGAGCCCGCTCCAGCCGACGCCGATCGCCGCGACGATGACGATCTCGGCAGCGAGCACGAGCAGCGAGACCAGCAGAACGTCGAGGCGCACCGCCCCCGTGAGCATGGCGACCACGAGGAACGGCACGGCCACCACGAGGAAGGCGGAGCCCGTGATGATCGCCGCCAGGAGTTTGCCCAGTATGATGTCCCCGGTACTCGCCAGAGTGATCTGAAGACTCGCGAGCGTCGCGGCATCGCGGTCGCCGTTGATCGAGGATCCGCTCAGCGTCGGCGAGATCAGCACCACGAGCAGCAGCACCAGCATGACGATCACCGAGTACGCCCCGGCTCCCGCCGTCGGATTGTACGAGAACGCCATCAGCGACAGCACCGTGACGATGAGCAGCACGAGCGCGAACACCCCGAGCAGCACGTACCATCCGGCGCTGCGCAGCCGCTGCGTGAGTTCGAGACGGGCGATGGTCCAGATCCGCGCGACGCTCATCGGACGCCCCCTCCGTCGTGCGGCGAATCCCCGAGAGAGAGGAAGGCCTGCTCCAGTTCGCTCTGCGCGGGCGCGAACGCACTCACGGCGACTCCGCTGCCGATGAGCCGGGCGAGCCCCGCCGCCGCATCGCGGTCGTCGCCGAACACCGCGAGCACGTCGCCCCGGTCGATGCCGAGCGCATCCGTCGCCACGCCGAGCGCGGCCGCGACGCCCGCGCGGGGATCGGATCCCGCCGCTGCGGGACTCTCCGCCCCTGCGTCATCGGAGCGCGGGTCGTGGAGGATCCGGATCCGCCACGCGCGCGCCTGTACGGCAGGTGCGTCCACGACCGTGCCCGCGACGAGGAAGACGGTGTCGTCCACCACTTCTTCGAGCTCCGACAGCACGTGGCTGGAGATGAGGACGGTACGCCCCTCCGCGGCGAGCCGGCGCAGCAGCACCCGCAGTTGCACGCGGGCTTCGGGGTCGAGCCCCGAGGCCGGCTCATCCAGCAACAGCACCTGAGGGTCGTGCACGAGTGCCCTGGCGAGGCCGAGCTTCTGCTTCTGGCCCCGGGAGAGCACCTTCGCCGGGGACGAGGCTAGTTTCTCGAGACCCACCAGGTTCAGCAGCTCGGCCGAACGTCGCTGAGCGTCCTCACGCGCGAGACCGTGCAGCCTGGCCGTGGTCAGGATGCTCTCGTGCACGGTGAGCGAGGGCCAGGCTCCCAGCGCATCGGGCATCCACCCCAGCACCCGTCGAGCCCCTGTGGGATCCGCGACAGGGTCGATGCCGCCGACGCGGATGCTGCCGCGGTCGGGCGCGAGCAGCGACGCGAGCATGAGCAGCAAAGTCGTCTTCCCCGCACCATTGGGCCCTACGAGCCCGGTGACCCGACCCGTCTCCGCCCGGAACGTCGCATCGCGCACCGCTCGCACGCGTCCGAACGACCGGCCGATCCCCTCCACGACGATTCCGTCCATGCGGTCAGCATAGGAGACGCGTAGGAATGATGCCCGGCGAACCCGCTCAACCCCGGAACGCGACCTGCCCGAGATCGGGATGATCCACGAAGACGCCGTCCACGCCGGTGTCCCCGATCGCCGCCCATTCCGCCCGGTAGTCCCCGAACGCGGCCTGGGCGCCGTGGCGGAACCGGCGGTCGAGGAAGGCGTTCTCAGGGCGGCAGGTCCAGGTGAACACGACGAGGCCGCGCGCGTGCGCCTCCGCGACCAGCCCGTGCCCTGTGGGGCGCAGCAGGATCTGCTTGTCCACGCTGATGCCGTCGACGATGCCGCTCAGGGCGTCGAGTCCCGCCGGAGTGAGGGTTTCCGCATAGGCCACGGCCGCCGCTCCATCCCGCGCGACGAGATCCGCCGGAGCCCCCTCCGCCTCGAGCAGATAGACATAGGTCCCCCGCACACCGCGCGTGCGCAGGGCGCCGAGCACGGTCAGCTCGAAGGACTCGAGCCACAGCGGATGCTCCCCCGAGCCCCAGCCCGCGGCCCGCAGGGCGCGCTCGACCAGCGCAGCGAGGTCGTGCCCGATCCCGGCGAAGTAGGTGGCGTGCTTGATCTCCAGGACGACGCCGAGTTCGCGGCCGTGCTCGGCCGAGGCCTCCGTGACGAGCGCGAGCAGATCGGACAGCCGCAGGATCGGTTCGGTGTCGTCGAACCCCGCGGATCCGGGCCTCAGCGCGGGCACGCGCTCCCGGCAGCGCAGCGTGGCCAGCTCGGACCAGGTGAAGTCCTCGGTGAACCAACCCGTGAGCGGCACTCCGTCGATGGGCTTCGTGGTGCGCCGATCGGCGAACTCGGGATGGTCGGCGACATCGGTCGTCCCGGAGATCTCGTTCTCGTGCCGAATCACCAGCACGCCGTCACTCGTCGCCACCACATCGGGTTCGACCGCGTCCGCGCCCATCGCGAACGCGAGGCGGTAGGAGGAGGCGGTGTGCTCCGGACGATAACCGGGAGCGCCGCGATGGCCGATGATCAGGGGGACGTCGAGCGGGATCCGTCGGGTCACGCTCTCAGCGTACGGCAGTGCCGTACAGAGGATCCGCCGCTATCGTAGAGGGAAGATGACCACCACTTCTGAGGAGTGAGGCCGACCATGAGCAACTTCGCGTTCAACAACCCGGCGTTCAAGGAGAAGGATCCGCGCGCTGTCGCGACCTATCCCGGAGGCCCGCAGGCGGGCGCCCAGAACGGGCAGTACGCGCCGCCGCCGCCCGCCGGCCAGTTCGCCGCGGCCCAGCAGGCCGCCGTGAACGCCAACCTCGAGGGCATGTACGCGGCTCCGCCCGCAGGTGCCATCGAGACCGACCGCATGACGGTCGAGGACACCGTGTGGAAGACCGCGGGCCTGTTCGGCATCCTGCTCGTCTTCGCCGTGATCGGCTGGTTCTTCACGCTCGGCGGCGCGGCAGTGCCCGACACCACCGACCCCTACGTGCGCGCGGCTGCGATGAGCAAGATCGCGCTGTGGCCGTGGCTCGTCGGCGCGCTCGGCGGCTTCGTGCTCGCGATGATCGTGAGCTTCACCTCGCGCAAGAAGGTGCGCCCCGGGCTGATCTTCGCCTACGCGGCGTTCGAGGGTCTGTTCGTCGGCGGCATCTCGGCCTTCTTCGAGGTGATGTGGCCCGGCATCGTGCTGCAGGCCAGCCTCGCGACCGTCGCCGTCGTCGCGGTCACCCTGGCCCTGTTCGCCAGCGGCAAGGTGCGCGCCTCCGCGAAGATGACCAAGATCGTGATGATCGCGATGCTCGGCTACCTCGTCTTCTCGCTGCTGAACGTCGGCCTCATGCTGTTCAACGTGCTGCCGCAGAACATGATGTTCGGCCTGTACAGCGCCAAGATCGGCCCATTCCCCCTCGGCCTCATCATCGGCGTGCTCGTCGTGTTCCTCGCCGCGTACTCGCTCGTGATGGACTTCGACCAGATCCAGCAGGGTGTCCGCAACGGCGCCCCGCGCGTCTACGGCTGGCTCGGCGGCTTCGGCATCATGGTCACCGTCGTCTGGCTGTACGTCGAGATCCTGCGCATGATCGCGATCGCCCGAAGCAACTAGCCTCGGTTCGGAATCGCACGAAGGCCGCTCTCCTCGGAGGGCGGCCTTCGTCGTCGGCACGGAGTCGTCGGTGCGGTGCGGATTCGACGTCGCCGAGGCGTCCTCGCGCTCAGCCCCGCGCCTTCTGTTCGAGCAGCGCGCGTTCGCGGTCGTTGCCCGCGAGGCCGGCCGCGACCGCGAACTCCGACCGCGCCTCCTCCGCCCGCCCGAGGCGCAGTAGCAGCTCACCACGGGTCGCCGGCAGCAGATGGTATCCCCGCAGTGCACCGCCCTCGGCGAGGGCGTCGATGATGCGCAGCGCCGAAGCGGGTCCCGTAGCCATCGCGACGGCGGCGGCGCGGTTGAGCTCGACGACCGGCGACGGAGCGATCCGGCCGAGCGCCTCGTACATCAGCACGATCATGGCCCAGTCGGTCTCCTCGACGGAGGGCGCCACGGCATGGYACTCCGCGATGGCGGCCTGCAGCGCGTACGCGCCGCGCCCCCGGCCGAACGCGTCCGCACGAGCCAGGGCGGCACGTCCGCGCGCGATCCTGCCGCGGTCCCACAGCCCGCGGTCCTGATCGGCGAGGAGCACCGGATCCCCGTGCGCATCGACCCGTGCCGGGAAGCGGGCGGCGGTGAGCTCCATGAGGGCCAGCAGCGCGTGCACGTCGGGCTCGCCGGGCAGGAGCGCGGCGAGCACCCTGGCGAGCCGGATCGCCTCACGACCCAGGTCCGGACGCAGCAGGTCCTCCCCTGCGGTCGCCGCGTGCGCCTCGTTGAACACCAGGTACAGCACACCGAGCACGGCGCCGAGCCGCGCCGGGAGATCCTCCCTCGACGGCACCTCGAACGGAGCCTTCGCCGCGGCGAGGGTCTTCTTGGCGCGCACGACCCGCTGCTGCACGGTCGCGGTCGGCACGAGGAACGCGCGAGCGATCTGCTCCGTGGTGAGGCCGCCGACCACGCGCAGCGTAAGCGCCACGCGGGCCTCACGCGACAGCACAGGGTGGCAGGCGATGAAGACGAGCCTCAGCACGTCGTCGTCGATCGCGTCGGGATCCCACGGCGGCGCGTCGAGGGCGTCGTCCTGCTCCCGCGCAAGATCGTGGGCTATCACCGCGAGTCGGTCGTCGTAGCGCTCCCTGCGCCGCCAGCCGTCGATCGCGCGGCGCTTGGCGACCGCCGTCAGCCACGCGGCGGGGTTCGCGGGGATGCCATCTTGCGGCCACTGCGCGAGCGCCTCCAGGAGCGCGTCCTGGGCGAGGTCCTCCGCCAGCCCGAAGTCGCCGGTGTAGCGGGTCAGGGTCGCGACGATGCGCGCCGACTCGATGCGCCACACCGCGGCGACGGCGCGCTCCACCGGGGAGCCCGCCGTCGCCGTGGAATCGGATCCCGGCATGGTCCTCACTCGGCCGCGCGGGCGGCCGCCTCCTCGCGCCAGCCGGCCTCCTTCTGGATCCACTCGTTGTCGGCCGGGAAGTCCTCCATCTCGGTGACGCGGCGCACCTCGAGGTACGAACCCGCGCTGAGAGGGGCGCGCTTGGCCCACTCCGCGGCCTCTTCGCGAGTGGACACCTCGATGATCCAGAAGCCGTTGAACAGCTCCTTGGTCTCGCCGTAGGGGCCATCCGTGACCAGGGGCGCCTCGGCGGAGAAGTCGACGACGAAGCCCTCGGCCGCGTCGGTGAGTCCCTCACCGGCGAGCAGCACGCCCGCCTTGATCATCGACTCGTTGTACTTCCCCATCGCCTCGATGACCTGCTCGAAGGGGATGTTCTTGAACGCCTCGACGCCCTGGTCGTCCGCACGCATGATCAGCATGAACTTCATGGTCTCTGTCTCCTCGTCTCAGGTCGTGTCTCGACCCTCTCATTGAAGACGTCGAACGAGAAGACGCCGGATCGACAGTCCGTCGAAGATTCTTCAAAAGATTTCTACACTGCTGAGGTGACCTCCTCCTCGCCCCTCGCCGCCGCCGTCCGAGCGGTCCTGCGCGACGCCGCGGATCCGACCCTCGCCCCCGGTCAGCAGGCGTACATGAAGTCGGCCATGCCGTTCCTCGGAGTGAGGGTGCCCGAAGTCAGGCGCCTCACCCGAGAGACCGCGCGCGGCCTCACGGATGCGGACGAACTGCGCGACGCGGCGCTCGAGCTGTGGCGGGGCGCGGAGTATCGCGAGGAGCGCTATGCCGCGCAGGCCCTGATGGCGCTGCGACCGCTGCGCGGGCGGCTCGACATGCTGGACGTGCACGAGGAGATGGTCCGCACCGGCGCGTGGTGGGACCACGTCGACGAGGTCGCGCACCGCCTCGCTGACCTCCTCGACGCGCATCCCGCCGAGCTGGCCGTGGAGCTGCGGGTCTGGGCCGATGACGCGGACTTCTGGATCCGCCGGGTCGCGATCATCTCGCAGCTTCAGCGCAAAGGCGCCACCGACCGCGCGCTGCTCGCCGACACGATAGAGCCGAACATCGCGGATCCGGAGTTCTTCATCCGCAAGGCGATCGGATGGGCGCTGCGGGATCTCGCACGCACCGATCCCGAGTGGGTGCGCGGTTTCGTCGACGCCCATCCCGCCCTCTCGCCGCTGAGCCGCCGCGAGGCGCTCAAGCACCTCGGCTGAGGCCGGCAGCGCGGGCCAGGGCGCCGGTCAGCCCAGCTCGTCCAGCGCGGCCCGGATCGCCGCGGCCGAGGCGGCGAGCTTGGCCTCCTCCGAGGCCGTCATCGGCGTCCCCGACACGGGAACGGCGCCCTCGGCGCTCACCACGCAGGGAATCGACAGCGCGACCCCTTCGATGCCGTGCACTCCGTCGAGCACGGGCGCGACGGGAAGCACCGCGTGCTCGTCGTTCAGCACCGCCTCCACGATCCGCGCCGCGCTCACCCCGATCGCCAGGTTCGTGGCGCCCTTGCCGCGGATGACCGCGTAGGCGGCGTCGCGCACCTCGATCGCGATGCGGTCGAGTTCCTCGGGCGTGAACGGCTCGTCCGCCGGCCAGTCCAGGATCGGCACGGGCCCGATGGTCGCGTTGGACCAGAGCGGGAACTGGGTGTCGCCGTGTTCGCCCACGATGTCGGCGTGCACGCTCGCGGTGCTCACCCCGGCACGCTCGGCGAGCCGCCAGCGCAGCCGGGAGGTGTCCAGCACCGTACCGGATCCGAAAACCCGCGCGGCGGGCAGACCGGTGATCCGCTGCGCGATGACGGTCATCACGTCCGCCGGGTTCGTCACGATGACGTACACCGCATCCGGCGCGCGCTCGATCAGCGCGGGCAGGAGGCTCTGCAGGATCCGCACGTTCGTGCCGGACAGCTCCATGCGGGTCTGGCCGGGTTGCTGCTTGGCGCCGGCCGTGACGACGACCACGTCGCTGCCCTCGACCACGGAGAGGTCGGATCCGCCGCTCACCGACGATGCGGTGAACTGGGTGCCGTGTGCGAGGTCGAGCACCTCGGCATCCACCTTCTCCGTGGCGATGTCGTACAGCGCGACCTCCGCCGCGCTCCCCCGGATCAGTGCCGCATAGGCGACGCTCACCCCGACCCCGCCCGCTCCGATGACCGTCAGCTTGGTGCGCCCGTTCGCCATGCCCCCATCCTGCCGGATCCGCAGGACGTCAGGCGCCGCCCCCGGAAACGCCGAGGCCCCCTCTGGCCGTCGGGGCCCCCTCGCACGCGCGTACGCGGGAGGGGGCTTCGACAACCACAGGGGGCCTCGATGAAGAGCGAGGGCCAGCTAGACCGTCACTCCCACTCGATGGTTGCCGGCGGCTTCGAGGTCACGTCGAGGACGACGCGGTTRACCTCGCGCACCTCGTTCGTGATGCGGTTCGAGATCTTCGCGAGCACGTCGTACGGCAGGCGGGTCCAGTCGGCGGTCATCGCGTCCTCGGACGAGACGGGGCGCAGCACGACCGGGTGACCGTAGGTGCGGCCGTCGCCCTGCACGCCGACCGAGCGCACGTCCGCGAGCAGCACCACCGGGCACTGCCAGATCGTCTGATCGAGACCGGCGAGCGTGAGCTCCTCGCGGGCGATCGCATCGGCCTCGCGAAGGATGTCGAGACGCTCGCCGGTGACCTCGCCGATGATGCGGATCCCGAGGCCGGGTCCGGGGAACGGCTGGCGTCCGACGATCGCCTCGGGGATCCCGAGCTCACGGCCGATCGCGCGCACCTCGTCCTTGAACAGGGTGCGCAACGGCTCGATGAGATCGAAGTCGAGGTCGTCGGGAAGGCCGCCGACGTTGTGGTGCGACTTGATGTTCGCGGTGCCCGCGCCGCCGCCGGACTCGACGACATCGGGGTACAGCGTGCCCTGCACGAGGAACTTGACCTTCTCACCCGAGGCCTTGGCCTCCTCGACGAGGTCGCGCTGCACCTGCTCGAACGCGCGGATGAACTCGCGGCCGATGATCTTGCGCTTGGTCTCCGGATCCGTCACACCGGCGAGGTGTCCGAGGAACGTGTCCGCCGCGTCGACGGTGATCAGGCGCACGCCGGTCGAGGCGACGTAGTCGCGCTCGACCTGCTCGCGCTCGCCCTTGCGGAGCAGACCGTGGTCGACGAAGACCGCGGTGAGCTGGTCGCCGATCGCCTTGTGCACGAGCGCCGTGGACACGGCGGAGTCGACGCCGCCGGACATCGCGGAGATCACGCGGGCGTCGCCGACCTGGGCGCGGATGCGCTCGACCTGCTCGGCGATGACGTTGTCGCTGTTCCAGTCGGCCGGAAGCCCTGCGCCCTTGTGCAGGAAGTTCTCGATGATCTCCTGGCCGTGGTCGGAGTGCTTCACCTCGGGGTGCCACTGCACGCCGTAGAGCTTGCGCTCCTCGTCCGCGAACGCGGCGACCTTCGTGGAGCCGGTCGAGGCGAGCACCTCGAAGCCCTCGGGGGCGCGGGCGACCTGGTCGCCGTGGCTCATCCACACGTTCTGCTCGGCGGGCTGGCCGCCCAGCAGGGTGGAGTCGTTGACCGGGATCATCGCGTCGGTGGCGCCGTACTCGCGCAGGCCCGTGTTCGCGACCTCGCCGCCGAGCGTGCGAGCCATGTACTGGAAGCCGTAGCAGATCCCCAGGGTCGGGACCCCGAGCTCGAACACGGCAGGGTCGAGCTGCGGCGCGCCCTCCTCGTAGACCGAGGACGGACCGCCGGAGAGGATCAGGGCGACCGGGTTCTTCGCCGCGATGTCGGCGGCGGTCGCGGTGTGCGGCACGATCTCGCTGTAGACGCCGGCCTCACGGACGCGGCGAGCGATCAGCTGTGCGTACTGCGCACCGAAGTCGACGACGAGGGCGGGACGCTGCTCGGTGTCGGGAGTGTTGTCGGTCAACGGGCACCTTCCGTGGCGGGAGTGGTCGAGGAGGTCTGGTCGGGATCGGTCCCTGAGCCTGTCGAGGCTTCCCGCGAGGAGAGATACGCCTTCACCTCACGGGCGACGCGGGTCTCCATGATGAAGGAGAGGAACGGCACGACACCGCCGAGGGCGAGCATGATGAAACGCAGGAACGGCCAGCGCATCAGGCTCCACACCCGGAAGCAGGCGAAGAGGTACACGACGTAGAACCAGCCGTGCGCGACCAGGATCCCCATCGAGAGGTTCAGGCCGTTGCCGGTGGACTCGAGGCCGCCGTGCACGCCCTCGACGACCGGAGCGAACCAGAGGAAGCCGCCGGATCCGCCCGCGAAGAGCTCGAGGTGGATCGGGGTGTACTTGAGGACCATCTCCGTGACCAGGAGCAGGAGCATGACGCCGGTGATCACAGAAGCGATCTGGTAGAACTTCAGCGCCCCGCGGATGGCCGGGAAGCTCGCGGCTTTCGGTTCGGGCATGCCTCCAGTCTAAACGCCGGACCTGTGCGCGCTTCCCGCGCGAGCGGCCGCCCGACGGTGACCGATCGTGGAGACCTCCCGAAAGTCAGCGATCGCCGCCGAGGGATGCCGCGGCGTCCTCGATGCGCGTACGCATGATGTCGATCGATCGCGCGTCGGCGCCATGGACCTCCGCCCGACGAGACAGCGTCGGGAAGACTTCTGCGAATCGTCGGAGCTGGCGCCGCGCGGAAGACATCCTCATGTCGAAGAGTTCGAGCGCATCATCGGCGAGGAAGGAGTCGAGCGTCAGCTCTCGAGTGCCGAAAAGTGCGAGCTCATGACCCCGGCCGTCACCCAGCGGTCGCGGATTGACGTCGAAGGCCGGCGAAAGCGCCCAGTCCACTCCGTGTCGACGAAGGAAACCATGGTTGCGCAGATGATCGTCGAGATTGCCGACGAGGACGCCAAACACGGCGCGACGCCAGAGCTCCGTGACATCCGCCCCGTTCGTGCGCGCGAAGTCGACAAGATCCATCCAGTCCCCGCCTTCGCCATCGGCGGACTCGAGTGCRGTCATTCCCGAGATGTACGGGATCCGGATCTGCTCCGCGGTGCGGTCGAATCTGCGCAGAAGCAGAATCGTGCGCTTCTCACCGTCGACGACGAGAGTCCTGGTCGAATGCGCCGGAACGTCGATACCCACGGTTCCCATCGCATCGAGCATCGCCGCTTCCCATGCCATGACGTTCCAGTCGTCGCCGTCCGGCTTTGGAAACTTCGCCAGCCACAGCTCATCTCCGATCAGGACGTTGGCCTTGGGGCGCGCCCCGCCCAGTGAGCCCGTCGCCTGGAACAGCCGACGAACGTCGACATCGGTGATCTTCTCGTCACCGCGCTGAACCTGGTCCGCCACGCGCAGAACCTCCGCAAGGTCCTCCTCCACGGGAGTCCCATCGCCATCTGCCACTGCTGTGCCGTCGAGCCAGAATCTCGTAGCTCCTTGCCGACTCCTGTCGTTCACGCGAAACATCAAAGAAAGCTCGTCGAGGGAACGTCCGGCCGCACGATTCAGCACCTTCCTCCCCCAGGTGTCCGGCGCCGAATCGCTGAAGGGGTTCGTCGGCGCCAGCGCCTGCGGCCCGGGGAAGAGCGGAAGAGAGGGAGCGAGGGCGAACGCCCTGCGATTGCTCAGATAGCTGGCTGTGTAGACGAACGAACCGCTTCGCCGGGCACGATGAATGGTGCCCGCCAGCACCTCATCCCTGCCGACAACCGTCGTCACCTCGAAGGTGTCAGCCATCGCGACGCACACGCACACGCTCGGGGAGCTTGTCGTCGACCATCAGACGACCGCGCTCCGTCTCATACGGGTCGCTCGCCACGACGACTCCGTCCATGAGCCCCAGGACGCGCAGGACCCGCAGCGTGATCTCCAGGCTCGCCCCTCCGCCGTTCTCGAGTCGGCTGATCGTCGGCGGAGTGGTCCCGGCGCGCTCGGCGACCATCTTCGCCGTCAGCCCCAGCAGCTTGCGCTGCGTCGCGAGATTCCGCCCGATGTCGCGGAGCGCCCGGCGGACGGGAGTGGGAGTCATCGACATGTCTTCATTCTACTTAACTATCTCTTTATCTAAGCTGCTTTTAGATAAAGAAACATTGATCGAATAGGGAGGTGATGTGAAGAACACGCTGCGTGCGGGAACGACGAAGGCCGCCGGATCCGAGGATCCGACGGCCTTCGCAGGTCAGCGCAGAATCACTCCGTGCGCAGGCGACGCCGGGCGACGATCAAGCCCAGGCCGAGCGCGAGCAGCACCACGGCGAGGAGGATGAAGGAGCCCGAATCCGCACCGGTCAGTGCAAGACCGCTGCCGGTCCCGGATCCCGCCGCGGCGACGGTGATCGCCGCCGTGATCTGGGAGCCGTCCGCCAGGATCGCCACCACGTGGTGCTCCCCGGGAGTGGTGTCGGCCGGGATCGTGACGGTCGCCGAGAACGCGCCGTCCCCGTTGGTCGTCACCGAGCCCAGCGAGACCGGGGTGGAGTGCAGCTCGAGCGCGATGGCCTGGTTCTCATCGAGACCCGATCCCGCGATCGTGACCGTGCCGCCCGCGGCGACCGAGGAGGCGCCGAGCTTGAGCTGTCCCTTGCCACGGACCACGGTGACGGCGGCGGTCGCCTCGTCCCCGTCGGCCTGGGTCGCGGCGACGAGGTAGTCCCCGCCCTTGGTCGAGCGCGGCACCACGGGCGAGACCGAGAACGAGCCGTCCTCGCCGACCTTGACGGTGCCGAGGTCGATGACCGTGCCCTTCTTGCCCTGCTCGCGCAGCTGCAGCGTCAGCGTCTCACCGGGCTCGAAGGCCTGGCCGGTCAGCGTCAGCTTCTCGCCCGCGAGGACCTTGGCGGTTCCGACCGACACGGTCCCGTTGAAGGATCCGGTGTCGGATCCGGCGACCGTGATCGGCAGGTCGACCGCGGTTCCGGTGCCGGCGACCGCGACGTGCAGAGCCTGCGCGCCGGTCACGCCCTCGGGGATCGTGAACGTCAGCGTGGCCGTGCCGGCCTCGTCGTAGGCGTCCACCGTCATGGCCGGGTTCACCGGCGACGTGGCCAGATCCTTGCCGTCGAGCGAGACGGTGACGTCACCGGGGGCCTTCTCCCCCGCGGTGAACGCGAGCGAGCTGAGGGTCAGCGTGACGCTCTCCCCTGCCTTGTAGCCGGCCGCATCTGCGGGAGCGGAGAGCACCGTGCCGACCGCGCGCTGGGCGAGGTCCGGGGATGCCGTCTTGTTCGCCGCGAACCAGTCGACCATCGACTGCAGGTCCACCTTGCCGGTGTCCTTCTTGTCGGTGCCCTGCTGGAACGCGGTGAACGCGTCGCCGCCCGCCGCGAGGAAGGCGTTCGCGCCCACGGTGTACGTCGCGGCGTCATCGATCGGAGCGCCGTGCACGAAGACGCCCGTGATGTGCGAACCCGCCGCAGCGGCCGGGTCGTACGTGTAGGTCAGCTCCTTGGAGACGCCGAGCTTGAGGAACGGACGCGCCGAACCCACGGGCTGCCACTGCTGCTCGAGCACCTGCTTCACCTGCGCGCCGGTGAGCTTCACCGTCATGAGGGTGTTCGCGAAGGGCTGCACGGTCGCGGCCTCCCGGTAGCTCACGCTGCCGTCCGCATCCCCTGCGCCGTTCGACGCGTAGGTGAGGTTGGCGCGCAGACCACCCGGGTTCATGATGGCGAAGTCCGCACCGGTGGACCACTTCTGCACGTCGGCCACGAAGTTGCCCAGGGTGGACTCGCCACCACGGTTCTCCGTCTTGCCGTCGCTCTGCCGAGCCCGGTTGAAGTCGGCGGTGATGTCACCGAGCTTGACCGAGCCGAGCTCGTCGGCCTTCTTCTTCGCCGCATCCACGATCGCCTGCACCGCGGGGTCGGCCGGGTACTGCGGGACCTTGTTCACGGTGAGGGGCTTGATCTCGTTGGTGATCGAGAGCAGCTTCTTCGTGGCCGGGTCGACCTTGATGTCCATGAGGCCCATGTTCTCGCCGTACTGTCCGGCGGACACCACCGGGCGCCCGTCGATCACGTGGTTGTAGGCGAGATGGGTGTGCGCCGAGACGATCGCGTTCACGTCCTTGTCGACGCCGTTCACGATCTCGCCGAGGCGCGACTCCGGGGTGATGCTGGCCACGTCGGTCGTGGTCGCGCCTTCGTGCACGAGCAGGATGATCACGTCGGCCTCGCCGTTGGACGGATCGCCGTCCTTGAGCGCGTGCGCGACCTGGTTCACCGAGGTCGCGATGTCGCGCACCTCGAGGCCCTTCATGCCGTCCGGCGAGACGAGGGTCGGAAGATCCTCGGTCACCGCTCCGATGAAGCCCACCTTGATGCCCTGCACCTCCTTCACCCACGACGGGGTGAGGGCCGGCTTGCCGTCGGCCGTGAGGAATACGTTCGAGCTGAGGTAGGTCCAGTCCGCGCGCGGGATCACCCGGTCGCGGAGGTCGGCGTACCCCTGGTCGAACTCGTGGTTGCCCGCGGCGCTCACGTCGAGCCCGGCCGCGTTGAGCGCATCGATGGTCGGGTTGTCCTGCTGGATGAACGACGTGAACGTCGAGGCGCCGATGAGGTCGCCCGCGGCCGCGAAGATCGTGTTCGGGTTCTGCGCCCGGAACTGCTCGACCGCCCCGGCCACCACCGCGGCTCCGGCGGCGGCGCCGTCGGCCTCGATGCGTCCGTGGAAGTCGTTGATCGTCGCGACGTTGATGTCGATCGGATCCGCCGCGCCCTTGACTCCGACCAGGATCGGGTCGTGGTCGCTGGAGCGGTACGGGGTGCCCGCCTCTGTGGCCGCGAACGCGTAACCGCGGTCACTCCACTCGGGCGAGTTGATGTTCCACACTCCGGCGCCGGTGATGGCCTTCGCCGCGGACGGCGACGCGATCACGTGGTCGAGGGATCCGAGCTCGCCGTCGAAGGAGTAGGTGTACTGCCCGGCGGCGTGGGTCGGCTCGACGTCGGTCCACCCGGCCTGGGTGAAGACGTCGATCGGGTCCTCCTTGCCGTAGGCGTTGAAGTCTCCGACGAGGAAGACGTCGTCACTGCCGGAGTCCTTCTGCACCTTCTGCGCGAACGCGAGCTCGGCCTCGGCCTGCGCGACGCGGTCGGCGTTGAAGAAGCCCTGGCCGTCGGCCGGCTCCGGTCCCGCGTTCTGCGGCGGGGACTTCGACTTCAGGTGCGTCGTGACGACCGAGAGGACGCGCCCCTGGGCGGTCTGGAACGTCTGGGCGATCGGCTCGCGGGCATTGCCGAAGACGGTCTCGTCGATGATGGTCGACGCGTCGCCCTTGAGGGTGACGGATGCCTTCTTGTAGATGATCGCGGTCGTGATCGCGTCGGTGATCGACGGGTCGTTCAGCGCCGCGGGCGTGCGGACGTAGTCCCACACCTCGGATCCGGCCGCGTCGTTGAGCCCCTGCACGAGGTTCTTCAGCGGGGCGTCGAGGGCGAGGCCGAACTTCGGTCCGTTCTCGACCTCCATGAGACCGACGACGTCGGCGCCCAGGCCGCTGATCGCCGAGACGATCTTCGAACGCTGGATCTGGAACTGCGCGTCTGTCTTGGCGCCGCGCGCGTTCGCGTCCTGGCTCGAGAGCGTGGTGAAGAAGTTGTAGACGTTGAACGACGCCACCTTCACGTCTCCCCCGACGGTCGGCGGGGTGGCCGGACGCGGGTTCTCGCTGGCGAACGTCGGCTTGTGCGACGCGTCGCTGGTGCCCGAGATCGGCACCACCGGCTGCAGCCGCCAGTCGTCGAAGCCGTACTGCAGGACCTCGCCCTCCGTGGGGAAGTTCACGGTGTCGCCGTTGCGGACGACCGTGTCCTTCGTGAAGTACGGCTGGCCGCCGGTGTGGCCGCCCTTGCCGATCTGCGAGGACCAGCCGTCGTCGAGCAGGATCCGGTTCGCGCGGTTCGCAGCCGTGATCGCGTCGGCATCGGCACCGGGGCGCGCAAGCTCGGTGGCCTTCACATTGAGCTTGTCGCCCGCGTTGAGCCACAGCGCGCCGTAGTTGTAGAGCTGGTGGCTGGAGGCGAGCTTGTAGGTGCCGGAGGGCGCGACGAGCATGTTCTCGTACGCCTCGCGGTCGGCGCCACGCACGGTGTCGGGCAGCGCGACCGGCTGCGGCACGCCGGCGCCGGCCTTCACGACCGACACGTCCCCGACCGCGGCCGGGTTGATCTGGGTCTGACCGAAGTACTCCGAGACCTTGCCGGTCACCGACACGAGGTCGCCACGCGCGGCGGAGGGGGCGAGCGCGTTCAGGTAGACGAAGATGCCGTCCGAGGCGCCGTCGGTCTTGGTGTCGCCGCCGGTGCCCTCGGTCTGGATGCTGATGCCCTTGTACCCGCCGGTGCGGTAGTCGCCGGTCACGATGCCCTGCACCGTGACGGTCTGGTCGACGTACGGCGACGTATCGGTGGTGCCCTGGACCTCGGCGATGGTCTTCGTCTCACCGGGAGCCTGGGTGTCGGTCGGCGTCGGGGTGGGAGTCGGCGTCGGCTCGGGGCCGGGGCCCGAGCCGTTGTCCGAGGAGTTGGTGGGGGTGATGGCCGCCGAGAGCGCGAAGTCCGCGTTGTTGGCATCGCTGTCGGCGCCGCCCGCGCGGTTCAGCGACTTCACATCGGTGTTACCTGCGGGCGCCGTCGCGGCCGCTCCCTCGTACGTGTTCGAGGTGCCGTAGCCGAGCAGGTCGATCACGTTCGCGTCGCCGGTGACGGATCCCGTCGGCAGCGTGATCGCCGCGGCGCCCTTGACGAGGGCGATCGTGCCCGTGGTGCCGCTGGGGTTCAAGCCGCCGGTCGCGTCCGGCGTGGGCAGTGCGGCGCCGTTGGAGCCGTTGCTGCCGCCCTGCACGAGGTAGTAGCCGTGCGCGGGGATGGATCCGGCGAGCGGCACGACGCCGGTCGAGGCGCCTGTTCCCGCTGCGGAGCGGTACTGGATCGACGCGTTGTCGAGAGCGATCGCCGCGTCGGTGGGGTTGTAGAGCTCCACGAACTTGTTCGCGTAGGCCGCCCCGGCGCTGCCGCCGGAGAGGTAGACCTCGTTGATCACGACGCCGGTGCCGGTCGTATCGGCGAACGCCGGAACGGCCGCGAGGCAGCCGAAGCTCAGCGCGGCGACGGTGGTCGCGGCAAGGGCGCCGAGTCGCGCCCCTCTTCTGCGGAACGACGAGGGAACCACTCGGTCTCCTCCATCGGGGACGGACTTCATCAGCGCTGCCTCCATGGAACGGATGCGACGGCTCCCGGTCGGGATCGTCGGCATGCGGCGCATTCGGGCAGCCGCACACCTCACCGACGATAGGCGAGGCTATGGGCCATCTTCAAGGAAGATATGCACTGGCTGAAAGCTGTTCACCGGCTCGTCACCAACGGAGGACTGGGGTCGCGGCGAGGCGCCCGCGCGAACGCGCACCCGCACTGGTTCCGGCGCTCAGAAGTGCACCTCCGGGATGCGCAGAGGAGCGCATGCCGGGGTCAGTCCGCGGCGCTGTCCCGCTCTTCGAACTCCTCGACCTCGCGCTCCCAGGCGTCCTTCGCCAGGCGGTACCAGAGGTAGAACGCGAAGCCGGCGAAGATCGCCCACTCCACGGCGTAGAAGATGTTGAGCCAGTTAACAGAGGAGTGCTCCTCCGGCGCCGGCGAGGAGATCGTGTCGAGACCGCCGAGGGGGGTGCCGGAGGCCAGGTACGGCCGGTAGACGTTCAGTTCGGCCGTGTCGTGCCAGAAGCCGAGCAGCGCCGCGGGTGACATCCGGTCCATGCGCGCGGGCTGGTCCTGCGGAGGGGCGACGGGGCCCTCGTCCGAGATGAGGCGCCCGGTGACGGTGAGGACGGATCCGTCTGCCGTCTTCTCCAGCCGCTGCACCGCGGCCTCGGCGGCCTTCTCGTCGGGGGCCCATCCGATCGCGACGGCGAGCGAGGTGGGCTTCGCCGTGCCGGCGATCCGCAGCTGACCGGTGACCCAGTATCCCTCGGCACCGTTGTTGAAGCGCGACGAGACGATGAGGAAGTCACCGGGGATCCAGGATCCGCTGGTCTCGGCGCGCTGCCCGACCAGGGGTCCGTCGAGGTAGGCGCCGGGCTTCACGACCTGGTCGATCGGCAGCACCTTCTCGGTGGCCCCTGGCGCGGGCGGGTTCGTGTCGATCGCACGGCCCAGCTGCCATTGGCCGAGCCAGGCGAACACCCCGGCGACCACCAGGCACAGCAGCAGCATGCCGATCCAGCGACCTCGCAGCATCACCTCGCGCAGGGTCGGCGGGAACAGGGCGGCGGGGGCGGCAGGGCGCTCGGGAGACGACACGGGACCGTTCAAGGAAGGAGGGCGTTCAGGACTCGTACGGAGACAGCACGACCTCGACGCGCTGGAACTCCTTGAGGTCCGAGTAGCCCGTGGTCGCCATCGACTTGCGCAGCGCCCCGATGAGGTTGGCGGTGCCGTCGGCCACGGGGGCCGGGCCGTACAGGATCTCCTCGAGCGTCGCGACGCCGTCGACCACCACGCGCCGGCCGCGCGGCAGCTTCGGGTGGTGCGCCTCGGGGCCCCAGTGGAAACCGTGGCCTGGCGCATCCGTCGCTCGTGCGAGGGCGACGCCGAGCATGACCGCGTCGGCGCCGACGGCGAGCGCCTTCACGATGTCGCCCGAGGTGCCGACGCCGCCGTCGGCGATCACGTGCACGTAGCGGCCGCCCGACTCGTCGAGGTAGTCGCGACGCGCGGCCGCGACGTCGGAGACCGCGGTGGCCATCGGGGCGTGGATGCCCAGGGTGGCGCGTGTGGTGGATGCCGCTCCCCCGCCGAAGCCGACGAGCACGCCGGCTGCGCCCGTGCGCATGAGGTGCAGGGCTGCGGTGTAGGTGGCGGCGCCGCCGACGATCACAGGGACGTCGAGGTCGTAGATGAACTTCTTCAGGTTGAGCGGCTCGGCGACGCTCGACACGTGCTCGGCCGAGACGGTCGTGCCGCGGATGACGAACAGGTCGACACCCGCCTCGACGACGGTCTGGTACAGCTCCTGGGTGCGCTGCGGCGTGAGGGATCCGGCGACCGTGACACCGGCGTCGCGGATCTCGGCCAGGCGCGCCTTGATCAGCTCGGGCTTGATCGGCTCGGCGTAGAGCTCCTGCATGCGCGACGTGGCGGTGGCCTCGTCGAGGCCCGCGATCTCGGCGAGCAGCGGCTCCGGATCCTCGTAACGGGTCCACAGGCCCTCGAGGTCGAGCACGCCAAGGCCGCCGAGCTGACCCAGCATGATCGCCGTGCGGGGGCTGATCACCGAGTCCATCGGGGCGCCGAGCACGGGGATCTCGAACGGGAACGCATCGATCGTCCACGCGGTCGACACGTCCTCCGGGTTGCGGGTGCGCCGCGAGGGCACCACCGCGATGTCGTCGAACGTGTATGCGCGGCGCGCGCGCTTGCCTCGGCCGAGCTCGATCTCCTGGGTCACGGACCCAGCCTACCCGGGTTGCCTCTGCGGCTCAGCGGGGCGGGGCTCCCGCCGGTGCGGGTCCGGCTCGCGCCTGCGCCGGCGCGACGGATGCCCCGTTCGGTGCGACGGACGCACGATCGCGTGACGGATGCACGACCGGATCGGCAGATCCGTCGTGCATCCGTCGCAACGTCGCGCATCCGTCGCAGCGTTCGGGAGCGGGCCCGGCGCGCGAGCGCGCGCGGAGCGCTCAGCGGGCTCGGGCGACGCGGCGCTCGTCCCACACCGGGGCGTCGGACTCGTAGACCCCGCCGTCCTCGCCGAACACCAGGAAGCGGTCGAACGAGCGCGCGAACCATCGATCGTGCGTGACCGCGACGACCGTTCCCTCGAACCTCGCGATCGCATCCTCGAGCGCCTCGGCCGACTCGAGGTCGAGGTTGTCGGTCGGCTCGTCGAGCAGGAGCAGCGTCGCGCCGGACAGCTCGAGAAGCAGCACCTGGAACCGCGCCTGCTGCCCGCCGGAGAGCTGCGAGAACTCCTGCTGCGCCTGACGCACCAGCCCGTAGCGGTCCAGCGCCGAGCTGGCGGCTTCCCTGGGCATCCCCGCCCTGCGGTCGTCGCCGCGGTGCAGGATCTCCAGCAGCGTGCGTCCGGCGAACTCCGGATGCGCGTGGGTCTGCGCGAACAGTCCCGGCACGACGCGCGCGCCCAGCACCGCCGTGCCGGTGTGGGTGACCTCGTCGAGCCGCTCCCCTGCGCCGGTGAGATGCCCGAGAGTCGGATCGGGGTCGCTGCCGCCGCGGGCCAGCAGCCGCAGGAAGTGCGACTTGCCGGATCCGTTCGAGCCCAGGACCGCGACACGATCGCCGAACCAGAGCTCGGCGTCGAACGGCCGCATGAGGCCGGTCAGCTCGAGGTCGGTGCAGACGATCGCGCGCTTGCCCGTGCGTGCGCCCCGCAGCCGCATGTCGAAGTCCTGCGCGGGCGGGCGCTCCTCGGGCGGCCCCGCCTCCTCGAACTTCCGCAGCCTCGTCTGCGCCGCCTGGTAGCGCGAGGCGAAGCCGTCGTTCGCGGACGCCTTGACCTTGAGGTTCGCGACCAGGGTCTTCAGCTTCTCGTGCTGCTCGTCCCAGCGCCGGCGCAGCTCATCGAGCCGGTCCATCCGGTCGATCCGCGCCTGGTGGTAGGTGGCGAATCCCCCGCCGTGCACCCACGCGGTCGCCCCCGCGCCTCCCGGTTCGAGCGTGATGATGCGGTCGGCCGCCCTGGCGAGCAGCTCGCGGTCGTGCGACACCAGCAGCACCGTCTTCGGCGTCTCGCGCAGCCGTTCCTCGAGCCAGCGCTTGCCCGGCACGTCGAGGTAGTTGTCCGGCTCGTCGAGCAGCAGCACCTCATCGGGTCCGCGTAGCAGCGCCTCGAGCGCGAGCCGCTTCTGCTCGCCGCCCGAGAGCGTCGCGAGATCGCGGAACCGCGCCCGCTCGAACGGGACCCCGAGTGCGGCGACCGTGCACTGGTCCCAGACCGTCTCGTGCTCGTATCCGCCGGCGTCCGCGTATTCGGCGATCGCCGTCGCGTACCGCATCTGCGTCGGCTCGGTGTCGTCCTCGATGAGGGCGTTCTCGGCGGCCTCGAGCGCCTCGGCCGTCGCCCTGATGCGCGTGGGCGAGACCGCGATGAGCAGCTCGTGCACGGTCTGGCCTTCGCGGCCGTGGCCGACGAACTGATCCATCACCCCGAGGGATCCATCGATCGTCACGACACCGGCATCGGGCGGCTGCTCGCCGCGGATGATCCGCAGGATCGTGGACTTTCCGGCGCCGTTCGGCCCGATCAGGGCGCTCGTGGATCCGGCGCCGACGCGGAACGAGGCCTCGTCGAGGAGGGGGCGGCCGTCGGGCAGGGTGAGCGAGACGCCGGCGACGTCGATGTATCCCACGGTGGTGGTCCTTCCGCCCGCGCGCTTTTGCGCGATAGCGAGCCGACCAGGCTATCAGGAACGGTGCCCGCGTCTACAACCGGTGCTCGTTGCGCGGCAGCACCTCGAGCACGTGCGGCAGCTTGTTCGGGAAGCACGCCCGGAACAGCTCGGTGATCTGCGGATCGGATCCGTAGTCGTCGACGATCCGCAGGCCGATCATGGTGCTGATCAGCATGCCCTCGGCGAGGAAGGTGCGCGCCTCGTCGGCGTCGAGGCCCACGTCGTCGCGGAAGAAGCGCCAGACCCGCGCGAACCCCTGGCGCGCGGCGGCGCCGATGGCCGGGTTGCTGCCGAGGAGGTAGGCGTGCGCGAGCGTCTGATGGAGCCCCCGCACCTCGATGAGGTCGACGTAGGCCTCTCCGATGCGCTTGCCGACGGGTCGCTCGCCCTCCTCGTCGGGGGCCGCGAGCGCCTCGCGGAAGACCGACAGCAGGCGGTCGAGAGCGAACTCGATCGTCGCGAGGAAGAGGTTCTCCTTGGATCCGAACAGGCGCACCACGTACGGCTGACTGACGCCGGCGGCCTTGGCCACCTGGTCGGTCGTAGCACCCTCGTAGCCGCGCGAGCCGAAGATCGTGAGCGCGGCCAGGATGATCTGCGCACGTCGCTCCTGGGAGGAGAGCCGGCGACCGGTCTCCTCGCCGACGCCGGGATCCGTGCGGGGTGCGGAAGTCATGGCGAAAGGTTATCAGCGAATGACTTGACTTTGTAATCATTCGATTACTACATTGACGTCAGCGCTAGTAATCATCCAATTACAACTGGAGTTTCCCATGACCGTTCCCTCGCCCGCCCCGACCGACCGCCGGAGCCGGTCCGCCTTGACATCCCGGCCTGCGCGTCCGGTTGCGCTCGTGATTGCGGCGGCCTCTCTGCCGATGTTCATGGCAACCCTCGACAACCTCGTCATGACCAATGCCCTCCCCGTGCTGCACCGCGAGATGGGCGCCACGATCGAGCAGCTGCAGTGGTTCGTGAACGCCTACACGCTGGCGTTCGCCGGGGCGATCCTGGTCGCCTCCGCACTCGGTGACCGGTTCGGCCGCCGCACGGTGTTCGCGCTCGGCATCGCGCTCTTCGGCGCAGGTTCGCTGTTCGCCGCGCTCAGCTCGGATCCGGGCCAGCTCATCGCCGCCCGCGCCGTGCAGGGGCTGGGTGCGGCCGCCGTCATGCCGCTGTCCCTCGCCCTGCTCACCGGAGCGGTGCCTGCGGCACGGCGCCCGCTCGCGATCGGCATCTGGGGCGGGGTCTCCGGGCTCGGCGTCGCGGTCGGGCCGCTCATCGGCGGCGCGATCATGGAGGGCTGGAACTGGCAGGCGATCTTCTGGATCAACGTGCCCATCGCCGTGATCGCGATCCCGCTCGCCCTGATCGTGCTCCGCAACGACTTCGGCGCACGGGTGCGCATCGATGTGCCGGGCGCGGTGCTCGCCGCCGGTGGCGTGCTCGCGCTGGTGCATGCGATCGTCCGCGGCAACGACGACGGCTGGGACACGTTCGGCGTGATCGCCGAACTCGCGCTGGGCGGCGCACTCGCGGTCGCCTTCATCGTCTGGCAGCTGCGCTCTGCCGCGCCGCTGGTGCCGCTGCGGCTGTTCCGGGACCAGTCGTTCTCGATCACGAACGTCGTCGGCTTCGCGTTCAGTTTCGGCACGTTCGGATCCGTCTTCATCCTGATCCAGTTCCTGCAAGTGGTGCAGGGGGCGACCCCGCTCGAGGCCGCCGTGCAGACCACGCCCTGGACGCTGGCACCGATGTTCGTCGCGCCGCTCGCAGGCCTGATCGCCCCGCGCATCGGCACGCGAGTGTTGCTCGTCACGGGCCTGCTGCTGCAGGGCGCAGCCCTGGGCTGGCTGGCCGCGATACTCGCCACGGACGTGCCCTACGCCGACCTCGTCGCCCCCTTCATCCTCGCCGGCATCGGTATGGGCCTCGTGTTCGCCCCCTCCGCGACGGCGCTGCTCGCCACGCTCGGCCTCGTGGACCACGCCAAGGCCTCGGGCGTGAACTCCACGCTCCGCGAGCTGGGCGTCGCCCTCGGCACCGCCGTGATGACGGCGATCTTCGTCGGCGCCGGCGGACAGCTGCTGCCCGATCACTACGTCGACGCTGCCCGCCCCGCCGTGTTCACGGGAGCCGCGGTGCTGCTGGTCGCCACCGTCATCGCGCTCTGGCTGCCGGCCGGGAAGGGCGGGCACACGGACGGCGAGGCCGCCGTCGACGCTGCTGCACAGCCCGAGATCGACGCGGCGTCGGCCGCACCGGCGAGCGCCGCAGCCGCGGATCCCGTCGCGATCCGCTGACCGTGACGGTGACGTGACGGTGATGCGACGGATGCACGACCGGGATACGGATGCACGACCGATCAGCGCGGCGGATCCTGCGAACGTCTCCGGATCGTGCATCCGTCGCACCGCACGAGGGCGGGCCGGCTGAGGCGGTCGACCACACACGACGAAGGGCCGAGGATCGGCGGATCCCCGGCCCTTCGGCGTGTCGAAGGTCGGCTCAGCGCTTGTAGTTGGGCGCCTCGACCACGATCTGCACGTCGTGCGGGTGCGACTCCTTGAGCCCTGCCGCGGTGATGCGGACGAACTTGCCCCGGGTCTTGAGCTCCTCGATCGTGCGCGCACCGACGTAGAACATCGACTGGCGCAGGCCGCCGACGAGCTGGTAGGCGACGGCGGACAGCGGACCGCGGTAGGGCACCTGGCCCTCGATGCCCTCGGGGATGAGCTTGTCGTCGCTGGGCACGTCGGCCTGGAAGTAGCGGTCCTTCGAGTAGGAGGTCTGCTTGCCGCGGGTCTGCATCGCGCCGAGCGAGCCCATCCCGCGGTACAGCTTGAACTGCTTGCCGCCCTGGAAGACGATCTCGCCCGGGGACTCCTCGGTGCCGGCGAGGAGGGAGCCGAGCATCACGGCGTCGGCGCCGGCGACGAGCGCCTTGGCGATGTCGCCGGAGTACTGCAGGCCGCCGTCCGCGATGACCGGGATGCCGGCCGGACGCGCGGCGAGGGACGCCTCGTACACAGCCGTCACCTGCGGGACTCCGACACCGGCGACGATGCGCGTGGTGCAGATGGAGCCGGGACCGACGCCGACCTTGACCGCGTCCACGCCCGCGTCGACGAGCGCCTGCGCGCCCTCGCGGGTCGCGACGTTGCCGCCGATGATATCGATGTGCGCGAAGGACGGATCCGCCTTCAGCCGCTTGACGAGGTCGATCACGCCCTGGGACTGGCCGTTGGCGGTGTCGACGACGAGCACGTCCACGCCCTTGTCGCGCAGCGCTTCGGCGCGCTCCCAGGCGTCGCCGAAGAAACCGATCGCGGCGCCGACCCTGAGGCGGCCCTGGTCGTCCTTCGTGGCGAGCGGGTACTTCTCGCTCTTGTCGAAGTCCTTGATGGTGATGAGGCCGGCGAGCTTGCCGTCGTCATCGATGAGCGGGAGCTTCTCCACGCGGTGCTTCGCGAAGAGCGCGATGACCTGCTCAGCGGCGACGCCGACGTGCGCGGTCACGAGATCCTCGCTCGTCATCACATCGCGGGCGAGCGTGGTCTGCTTGGCGGATCCTGAGACGAAGCGCATGTCGCGGTTCGTCACGATGCCGACCAGGCGTCCATCGGGATCCACCACGGGAAGGCCGGAGATGCGGTACTTCGCGCACATCGCGTCGACCTCGGCGATCGTCGCGTCGGGGGTGGTGGTGATCGGATCCGTGATCATCCCGGACTCGCTGCGCTTGACGCGGTCGACCTGCGTGGCCTGATCGGCGATCGACAGGTTGCGGTGCAGGATGCCCAGGCCGCCCTCGCGCGCCATGGCGATCGCCATGCGCGCCTCGGTCACGGTGTCCATCGCACTGGAGAGCAGCGGCGTCGCGACGGAGATGCGGCGCGTCACGCGCGACGAGGTGTCCGCCTCGCTCGGGATCACATCCGTGTGCCCCGGCAGAAGCAGAACGTCATCGTAGGTCAATCCGACAAAACCGAACGGGTCGTGCTGCTCCATGGGTTGCGGGGCTCCTCTTCTCGCGCGCGTGTATCGATTCTAAGCGCCGCGGGAGCAGCGGTATTCCCAGGAACGGGCCTCGTGGGCCGGCTCTCGCCGAGCGGACGGCCGTGGAGCGGATCCGTCAGGGCACGGGGATCGTATCGGTGCCGGAGCCGGGCTCCGGGATCGCGCCGCGGTTCGCGCGCATCCGGCGGGTGGCGAACGCGAGGTCGATCAGGAACACGGCGATCGCGACCCAGACGATCCCGAAGCCGATCCAGCGCTCGAGCGGCATCGGCTCGTGCATCACGAACACGCCCACGAGGAACTGCATGATCGGAGTGATGAACTGGATCATGCCGATCACGGTCAGCCCGATCCGGCGGGTGCCGGCGGCGAACAGCAGCAGCGGCACGGCCGTCGCCACGCCGGCGAAGGCGAGCAGGCCCGCGTGCAGCGGGCCGTTCGCGCCCATCGTGATGCCGGTGGTGAGCCCGACGGCGATCAGCTGCACGACCGCGACCGGCAGCAGCCAGAACGACTCCAGGGTGAGGCCGCTCAGGGCGTCGACCGAGGGACCGATCTTCTTCTTCACGAGGCCGTAGATCCCGAAGGACGCCGTCAGCGACAGCGCGATCCAGGGGAACGTGCCATGGGCGAAGACGATCACCAGCACCGCGATCGTCGCGATCCCGATCGCGACCCACTGCAGCCGGCGCAGCTTCTCCTTCAGCACGAACACCCCGAGCAGCATCGTGCCGATCGGGTTGATGAAGTAGCCGAGGCTGGTCTCGACGATCTCGCCGTTCAGCGTCGCGAGGACGAAGACCTGCCAGTTGATGTAGATCAGCACGCCGGCGAGCGCGGTGAGAGCGAGCAGCCGCGGCTGCCGGATGATCGCGAAAAGCGGCTTCCAGCCGCGGGTGATCGCCAGCAGGATGAGGCAGAACACGAACGAGAGCGCGACCCGCCACGCCACCAGCTCCCACCCCTCGGTGGGCCGCAGCAGCAGGAAGTACAGCGGCAGCACACCCCACAGCAGGTACGCGCCGATCGCGGAGGCGACGCCCACGGTCTGGGAGCTGCGCGGGGTGGTGGTCACCGGTCAACCCTATTGCCGCCCAGCGACACGGCGCCCCGGGGCGTCCCCGTCGTCCCCGCTTCCGGGGCGACCCCGTTTCCACTTTCGAGTCGTCCCCCGTCTCCACTTTCGAGTCGTCCCCGTGAGGGGAGCCTTGGGCCTCCGCTCACGGGGACGACTCGGATGGAAAGGGACGACGAAGGCCCGGATGCGTTGCATCCGGGCCTTGTGTCAGGGGCAGACCCGCACGCGGCGGGGCGCTCCCTGGAGAACTCGAAGAGTGCTCAGCGCACCACGACGGCGAGCACGTCGCGCGCCGACAGCACGAGGAACTCCTCGGCGCCGAACTTCACCTCGGTGCCGCCGTACTTGCTGTAGAGCACGCGGTCGCCGACGTTGACGTCGAGCGGGACGCGGTTGCCGTTGTCGTCGATGSGGCCGGGGCCCACAGCCACGACCTCGCCCTCCTGGGGCTTCTCCTTGGCGGTGTCGGGGATGACCAGGCCACTCGCGGTGGTCTGCTCGGCCTCGACCTGTTTGATGACGATGCGGTCCTCGAGCGGCTTGATGGAAACCGACACGGTCTACCTCTTTCTTGACGGTTCAAGACTGATTAGCACCCTCAGCCCGAGAGTGCTAACAACAGTCTAGGCACATCGCTGGCACTCATGCAATGCGAGTGCCAGCCCGGTCGTCACCGATCGTACGTT
Organism: Microbacterium sp. 05N427; assembly: GCF_056397105.1. Lineage (NCBI taxonomy): Bacteria > Bacillati > Actinomycetota > Actinomycetes > Micrococcales > Microbacteriaceae > Microbacterium > Microbacterium sp. 05N427. The sequence continues at coordinate 19,607 of NZ_JBFTMT010000003.1, read as the reverse complement.
CCGACGCCGAACGCACGGCCTATTGCCGGGGGCACGGGTTGTTGTCGCGGGTATCCCGTGTGCTCGGCAGGATCCCGTGTGCTCGGCAGGATCCCGTGCGCTCGGCACGGCGGCTCCGCGACGGAGGGTGCCACGACGTCGATAGCCTGGACCGCGTGGATATGAGCGAACTGCGGATCCTGCTGACGCCCGAGGCGCTGCGGATGCTCGACGCCCTCGGGCCCATCGCGTCCACGGATGCCGCCGCCCACGCGGTCATGCGGCTGCGCGCCGAGGGGCAATCGCCCGAGTTCGTCTCCGCCGTGGTCGGCCAGGCGCGGCTGCGCACCAGGGCGACGGCGAAGTTCGGCGAGTTCGCGGACCGGATGCTCTTCACCCGCGCCGGCCTGGAACAGGCCACGAGGCTCGGCGTCGCCGCGCGGCATGCCGGCCGGATGCGCGCCGCCGGGATCGCACACGTGTCGGACCTCGGCTGCGGGATCGGCGGCGATGCGCTCGCTTTCGCCGGCGCAGGCCTCAGGGTGACGGCGGTCGACGCCGACGAGGTGACCGCGGCACTGGCCGCCTACAACCTCGCCCCGTTCGGATCCGACGCCGAGGTGCGGCAGGGGTTCGCGGAGGACCACGCACCCTCGAATGCGGAGCCCACGCCCCCCGATTCCACCGACTCCGAACCCGGTCCTGCGGCCGTGTGGCTGGATCCGGCCCGCCGCACGGCGGGGCATTCCGAGACCCGTCGCGTCGCGGCCGACGACTACTCCCCCTCGCTGGACTGGGCGTTCGCGCTCGCGGAGCGGATCCCCACCGGCATCAAGCTCGGACCCGCACACGATCGCGATGCGATCCCCGCCGACGTCGAGGCGCAGTGGGTGAGCGCCGACGGCGACGTGGTCGAGCTGGTGCTGTGGTCGGGCGTTCTGGCGCGGGCGGGCGTGCGGCGCGCGGCCCTCGTGATCCGCGGCGACCGGGCGCATGAGCTGACCGCCCCCGCCGACACCGAGGACGCCGAGGTGCGCGAGCTCGGCGCATATGTGCACGAGCCCGACGGCGCCGTGATCCGCGCCAGACTGATCGGCGACCTGGCCCGCCGGCTCGACGCCGGCATGCTGGATCCGCACATCGCCTACCTGACCTCTGACGCCCCTGCCGACAGCCCCTTCGCGGCGTCGTTCCGCGTGCGCGAAGTGCTGCCGATGAACCCGAAGGCGATCTCGACGGCCCTGAAGAGGGCCGGGATCGGCCGTCTGGAGATCAAGAAGCGCGGCGTGGATGTGGATCCGGCGGCGTTCCGCAAGAAGCTGACGCTCCGCGGATCCGCGGAGGCGACTCTGCTCCTCGTGCGCGTCGGAGACCGGCGGCACGCGATCCTCGCGGACAGGGTCTGAGAGCAGTCAGGTGGCGGGCTTGAGCCCGAACGGCGGGGTCGGCTGCGGATCCGGGTTCGCGGTGACCACGAGGTACGACGAGAAACCGGTCCAGTACTCGATGCGGTAGAGGACGTGCGCATCGGTCGCCGGCAGATCCAGGGCGAGGGCGGGCGGAGCCTCGTCCGTGCCGAAGCGGGACGGCAACGGTGCGCCCGGCTGCTGCCCGCAGACCTTGTACGTCTCACCGTCCTCCACGATCAGACAGAGATCGCCCTGGTCCCGGTATCCGATCCAGACGGGGATCCCACTCACGCGCCCGGCGATCATCGTCGCCCTGAATCCGTTCTCGGATGTGATGCGCTTCCAGGCCTCGGTCTCTTCGGGGTTCAGCCCGGGGTCAATGTTCACCGACGAGGACCAGTGCTGGAGATACCCCATGGGCGTCCCCGTCCCGCTCAGGGAGATGGTGCCCTGATCGCCCGTCACCACGTCGTCCGCCCCGGGCTTGCTCTGGCTCGACACGTCGAGCGGCTGCTCGCGGATCGCCTCCGGCGGCCGGCAGTCCAGCTGCGGAGGGGAGCCCTTGACGTCGATGATCGCGCACAGCAGGTCGCCCCGGGACCGCGTCCCATACCAGAGCAGCGCGTGGTCCGAGCGCGCCAGCAGCGAGAGGGATCCGGGGTCGAAATCGGCGCGCTCGGCGACCTTGTCCCGCCGCTCCCCCTCGCCCGCCCTCAGCGCCAGTCCGACATCCGGCGGTCGCGGGATCGCGACGCCGATCACGACGCCGATCAGGAGCAGGGCGATCAAGCCGCCGAGGAGGTAGCGCGGCCGCTTCCAGCGACCGGTCGCGAGCCAGGCCGAGATGTCGGCACGGAGGCGGCCGATCCCCGCCCGCGGCGCCGCGGGCGGGGACCCTTCGAGAGCCTCAGGGACCGGAGCGGGGAGCGCCTCGGGGACACGGCCGGACCCCTCAGGGACCGGAGCGAGCACCGCGTCGGGAACAGCACCGGGCGACTCGGAGACCGGGGCGGCCGACGGCGGGACGCGGGTGGACGCGTCAGGGACCGAGGTCGTCGCGGGGATCGGATCGCGTCGCGCGGCGTCTTCACGGCGCAGCTCCGACAGGCGCGCGGCCTCAGCCTCGCTCAGGCCGGATCCGTCCTTTCCGAAGGCACGACGCTCCAGCTCGCGCCGCTCTTCCTCCAATACCGGATCCATCATGCCGCTATCCGAACCAGCCGAATCGGTATCCGGCCCAGACGAGCCATCCCGCGCTGTAGAGCGTCGCCACGATCCCGAGCACGAGCGCCCAGACGCCGACGGCGCGGCTCTCTCCTGATCGGCGGAGCGACATGATCGCGGCGATCACCGACACGATCGCGACCGGGATCCCCCAGCCGACGAACAGCGAGGCGAACAGGGCGACGATCGCCGACAGCAGCGCCCACGGCGCGAGCCGCGGCTCGGCGGAGGAGCGCGTCGTCGCCTCGGTGCCGTCCGACGGGTGCCAATCCTCATGCGCCACGGCCGCGCCGTCGCGGTCGAGTTCCAGCTCCTCGGGCTCCAGTCCGCCGTCCAGCTGCGGGCCGATCTCCATGCCCACGGGCACGGGAGCCGTGGGCAGCCGCGTATAGCGCTTCGGGTCCTTCCCGTCCGTGGTCGACATCATCCGACCTCGATGCCGTGGACGGGGGCGTCCTCCGCGGGTTCGGAGCCCGCGGAGGCGGAGTCCGCGGGTGCGGAGTCGACGGAATCCTCGGCGACCTGGATCTCGGTCACCGGCAACGTCGAGTCGGCGCCGAACGCGAGCGTGGAGGGCCGCCGGCCGGAGGCGATGAGTTCGGCCGCGAGCCCTGCGATCATCGCGCCGTTGTCGGTGCACAGCGACAACGGCGGGATCCGGACCGTGACCCCCGCCTCGGCGGCGCGAGCGAGCGCGACCTCGCGCAGCCGGCGGTTCGCGATCACCCCGCCGCCGAGCAGCAGGCGCGGCACTCCCCGATCGGCGCAGGCGGCGAGCGCCTTGGTCACGAGCACGTCGACCACGGCCTCGCGGAAGCCCGCCGCGACGTCGGCGACCGGGATCTCGGAACCTGCGGCCTGCTCCCGCTCGATCCAGCGGGCGACCGCGGTCTTCAGCCCGGAGAAGGAGAAGTCGTAACGGTGCTTCTCCAGATCCGACGCACGCGACAGGCCGCGCGGGAACCGGATCGCCGCCGGATCTCCGCCCACCGCGGCCCGGTCGATCTCCGGTCCGCCGGGATAGGGCAGGCCGAGGATCCGGGCGACCTTGTCGAAGGCCTCGCCGGCCGCGTCGTCGACCGTCTCGCCGAGCAGCTCGACATCGGTCGTGAGGTCGCGCACATGCAGGAGCGAGGTGTGCCCGCCCGAGACGAGCAGTGCGATCGTGGGGTACTCGAGAGGCACGGAGTCGGGCGTGAGGATATCGGCAGCGATGTGCCCGACGAGGTGGTTCACGGCGTACAAGGGCTTGCCGAGCGACACCGCAAGCCCCTTCGCGGCGCCGATTCCGACCATGAGCGCTCCGGCGAGGCCCGGTCCGCTCGTCACCGCGATGGCGTCGAGATCCTCGAGCCGCACCTGCGCCTCGGCGAGCGCCCGCTCGATGGCCGGCTGCATCTCCTCGAGGTGCGCCCGGGCGGCGACCTCCGGCACGACACCGCCGTAGCGCGCGTGCTCATCCATGCTCGACGCGATCGTGTTGGACAGCAGGGTGCGCCCGCGGACGATCCCGATCCCGGTCTCGTCGCAGCTCGTCTCGATCCCGAGCACGAGGGGTTCAGACATCGGCGCCTCCGTTCTCAGGATCATTTCGCGGATCCCCCGGGGATCCGTCCGATTCGTGCGGTTTTCGCGAATCCGTCCTGAGAACGGTCGCGGCGCGGGCGCTGAGGTCGAGCCTCATGATCACCGCGTCCACGTCGTCGGGCTGGTAGTAACCGGCGCGGCGGCCGATCTCGGCGAACCCCTCGGAGAGGTACAGCCCCTGGGCCACCGGGTTGTCGGCGCGCACCTCGAGGAACACCTCGTGAGCGCCGCGCTCCGCCGCCTCCGCGAGCAGTGCGCGCAGCAGCGCCCTGCCCCGGCCGGATCCGCGGTGCGCGGCGTCGAGCGCGATGGTCTGGATGTCGCTGTCGGCGGATCCGCGCAGCGCCCGCACGCCCCCGTACCCGACGACGACCTCGCCGCCTGCATCCTGCGCGCGGGAGCCGGCGACCGGCTCCACGTCGACGAGGTAGCGTCCGTGCGGACTCGCGAGCTCGGCCGCCATCAGCTCCGCGCTCCACGCGTCGGTCGGGAACGAGCGCCGTTCGATGAGCATGATCGCGTCGAGGTCGGCGGCCGTCGCCGGGCGGATCACTGTCCGTCCTTCGACGGGCTCAGGAACCGGGGCTTCACGGCCGCCGGGACGCGCGCGTCCGGAGGGCGGAGGTACAGCGGCTCGGATCCGGTGAGAGTGCGGCCTGCGGCGACGGCGCGCCGGGCGATGCGCGCGACAGCGGCGCCCGAGATCGCGGTGACCTCGATGCGGCGCAGGGCACCGAGCTTGCGGTCGACGTCGGCCTGCGGCACGAGCACGGTGTCGACGACCGCATGCGGGATCCCGTCGACGTCGATCCCCTCGTACACGGTCACGGCGGTCTCGCGGCGACGGGCGTCGGTGAGGATCGCGAACGGCTCGGCGGGGGCGTCGGCCTCGATGACCTCGAGGGCGGCGGCGTGATGGCTGGGCACTGCGATGACGGGGACCCCGCGACCGAGGGCGAACGCGCGAGCGGCGGCGATCCCGATCCGAAGTCCCGTGAACGGGCCGGGCCCCATGCCTGCGGCGACGTGCGTGAGCGGATCCGGATCCGGCGCGTCGAACGCCGCCGCCGGCCCGGCGGCCGATCCAGCGACCGGCACGGCGGCCAGCACCTGCTCCAGCAGGGATCCGATCGCCTCCGCGTGTCCGAGGCGACCCGTCTGCGACACGTCGGCGAGGGTGCGTCCGTCCCGGCCGATCAAGCCGACGGCCGAGCCGAGTGAGGTGTCCACGCCGAGAATCACCCCTCCAGGTTAGCCGTCGCCGTCCTCGACCGGCCCCTGCGCGCGGCCCGCCGCGGATCTCGCTCGTCAGCGCGCCAACGCGCCTGCCCGCTCCCATCGGTCGCCGCCGCGATCCTGCGCGAGGGTCGCCGCGTCGGCCGCGGCCGCCGACATTGCGTCGAGATCGTAGTCCGCGGCCGCGGCGCCGGCCCAGCCGACGCTCGCCGACACCCGCACCGATGCGCGGGGTCCGGAGTCCTCGATCGTGGAGACCTGCTGCAGCAGCACCCGCAGCTCGCGTCGCACTGCTTCCTCGGTGCCGGGCAGAAGCGCCCTGGCCTGCACGTCGGAGACCCGCTCGACGTCCGCCGCCGCGGGCAGCGCGCCGAGCACGTGCGCGTGGAACGCATCCACGATGCTGGCGAACACGGCAGTGCCGGAGGCCTCCTGCAGGTCGGCGGGGTCGTCCAGGCGGATGTCGAGCAGCGACCACGACGGATCCTGCAGCCGCTGCGCGCGAGCGAGGCGCGCCTGCAGTGCCGTGCCGTCTCCCTCGGCAAGGCCGCCCCTGCCCCCGCCGCGCAGCAGCACCTCGCCGCGGGCGAGCAGCACGATCGTGATGGCGGCGCACTGGCTCGTCAGCAGGATTCCGACGCCATTGATGTCACGGAGCATGCGGAGCTCGTCGCCGGGAGCGGATCCGACGCCCGTGATCCCGGCGACGATGCCGAACGCGGCGACCACGACGAACGCGGACGAGATCAGCGCCAGCGGCAGCACGACGTCTCGCGCGCTGACCCGCAGCCGGAACAGCTCCCACGCCGAGAGCCCTGCGAACACGGCCGCGGCGGAGAACACGATGCGGAACACGGTCGGATACGCGTCGGAGGTGCTGGACGCCGTGAGCAGTGCGGGGCCGATCGCGACGAACGCGACCGCGGCCGGCCAGAGCGGACGCTTCCCGGCGTAGTAGCGGATGCCGAGCCACAGCAGCGGTTCGAAGCTCACGATCAGTCCCGAGGACAGTGCGCGCAGCGGAGCGCTGTCGAACTGGTTCGCGGCCACCCACACGTAGGTCGCGAGCATCGCGACGCCGAACCCGACCGACCACGTGATGGTGGCCCTGCTGGGGCGCGGCATGAGCGCGAGGCCGAACACCAGCGCGGCAGACAGGGTCACCAGCGCGACGAGCGTCACAGAGGTGTTCACGGTGATGCCCACGGGGGCGGTGAGCGGGGTCATGCGTCGTTCCTCTCGGGGCGCCGCGGCAGGAGGACGCGCATGCGCGTGCCTTCGCCGAGGGTGCTGCTGACGTCGATGTCGCCGTGATGGGCTGTCACGATGTCCCGGACGGCGACGAGTCCGAGCCCCGTCCCCGGCACGCCGCTGAGCTCGGCCCGCTCGCCGCGGAAGTACGGCTGGAAGAGCTGTTCCACGTCGGCCGGCGCCATGCCGGATCCGGTGTCCTCCACGACCACCTCCGCCCGCGCATCATCGGCGACGCCGAGCGAGATGACGATGGATCCGCCCGCCGCGGTGTACTTGACGGCGTTGCTGAGCAGGTTGTCGATCACCTGCCGCAGCCGGAACGCGTCTCCGTAGATGAGCAGCGTCGTCTCCCCCGCCACGTCGACCCGCAGCCGGTTCGCGGTCGCGGTGGGCAGGAACGACGACACCGAGGCCTGCACCAGGGCGTGCAGGTCGACCGGCTCCGACAGCACGCGGGGGCGGGGCCTGGACACATCCAGCGCCGTCGTGACCAGGTCCTGCATGCGTTCTGCGGCGCCCGCGACCACGCCCAGCTGGTCGGCGGCGCGGGCGGGGAGATCGTCGCGCTCGAGCAGCAGATCGACATGCCCGACAATCGCGGTGAGCGGGTTGCGCAGCTCGTGCGTGAGGATCGCGGACATCAGCCGGCGCTCCTCGGCCGCCGCCAGCCGGGCCGTGACGTCGTCGATCTTCACCAGGACGACGGCGCCCTGGTCGGCGTCGCTCGCGATCGGCTGCGTGTCGACCTCGAGCGCCCGCCACTCGCCGTCCGCGCCGTAGAGCCACACCCGCTCGGCGGAGAGCTGCTCGCCGCGCGCGGCTCTGGACAGCACGGTCCGCTCGACCGGGATCGGATCCCCCTCCCGGTCGTCGTACTCCACGGCGAGCGCGGGCAGCGCGAGACCGTCGGCGTCCAAGCCGTACAGGCGCCGGTACGCGTCGTTCGCCTTCAGGATCGCGCCGTCCTCGCCGACCGCGGCGAGCGCCGTGTCCAGCGCGTCGATGATCTGGGTGACCCTGCGCTCGTGCGTCTCGGCCCTCCGCGCCACGCGGTCGATCTGCTCGGATCGGCGCCGCAGCAGACGTCGGGAGGCGCGCGAGCGGCGCACCCCGATCCGGATCGTGGTGCCGAGGAACCCGAGTCCGAACGCGGTGATGAGCACCCGCAGCACCACGTCCGAGATCAGGCCGGTCTGGTTCGCGACGGTGAGCAGGAAGGCCGTGATGAGGGCGATGCCGCCGAACACGGCGATCATCGAGTAGTACGTGGCGATCCACGTGATGGGGATCACCCAGAGGAACCCGAGGCGGATGTCGGGGGCCTGGGTCGTGAGGCCGATCGCGCAGATGTCGATCATCGGGACCACGAGTATTCCCGCGGGCGGGATGCGGTCCCACGGCAGCACCAGCACCACAGCCGTGGTCAGCACCGACAGCGCGAGTCCGGCGGTGAACAGCGGGGTGGCGAAGATGGTCGGCTTGAGGGCCGCAACGAGCACCGCGATCGCGACCGTGGTGCTGACGAAGATGAGCTGCCAACGCCAGATCGACGCCCTGCGGGACATGCCGATCCTCTCTCCTGCGCGGCGCGGAGCCGGATGCGGGACGCGTCGCTCCGACCCGGCCGCGCCGGGTCGCTCAACGCTTCCGCAAGGTTATCCAAAGAACCGCCGAAGGCCCTTCAACGGATATATCGCGCCGCTTAGCATCGCAGCAAAGAAGGTCTCCCCTTGACCGGATCCCGCCTCCTGCGGCGGATCCACGCGACGCCATCGACGGGCAGAAAGCGAGAGTGCTGCGATGACCGGCCCCTCTGCAACCCCGTCCGGCGGGCACCTCTCCGTCTGGCGTGTGCTGGTGGGCCTGCTCGTCGCCCTCACCGTCGCGGCCGGCATCATCGTGGTCCCGTGGTTCCTGCTCCGCGACGAGGCGGCGCCCGGCGCCGCCTCCGGTCCGCGGTGGTTCGGCGGCTACTACGACGTCACGGCGGCGCACCCTGCCGCGGCCGCCCTGCCCGGCGCCGGCGCCGATGCGGTCGTGCTCGCGTTCGTCACCGCCGGGCCCGGCGGGACGTGCAGCCCCACCTGGGGCGGTGTCTACTCGCTCACCGAGGCGAGCCGTGCTCTCGATCTGGACCGGCGGATCGCYCAGAAGCGGGAGGCCGGCGCTGCCGTGACGGTGTCGTTCGGCGGCGCCGGCGGCACCGAGCTCGCCAGCGCCTGCGGAGCCGTCGGCGACCTGATCAGCGCCTACGCGAAGGTGCTCGAGCGCTATACGATCACGACGGTCGACGTCGATCTGGAGAACGCGGCGCTCGGCGACGTCGTCGCAGGGGACCGTCGGGCGGCGGCCATCGCAGGGCTCCAGGCGCGAGCGCGCGCGAAAGACACGGAGCTGTCCGTCTGGCTCACGCTCCCCTCGGACCAGGACGGGCTAGGCACCGACGGGCTGCGGGCCATCCGGCAGCTGCTGCAGGCGGGGGTGCAGCTCTCCGGGATCAACGCGATGACGAGGGACTACGGCGCACCGCTCGCAGACCGCTCGATGGCCGCAGCCGCGATCGCGGCGCTCACCGCCGTGCACGATCAGCTCGGCCGGCTCTACGACGACCTGCACCTCGCGCTTCCCGCGGGCGGCGCGTGGGCGATCATGGGCGCGACGCCGATGATCGGGCAGAACGACGTGCATGACGAGGTGTTCGCCCTCGACGACGCGGCGACGCTGAACGCCTTCGCGCAGAAGCAGCGCCTCGCCCGCGTCTCGATGTGGTCGCTCAACCGCGACCGCGCGTGCGGTGCGGACCACCCGGATCCGCGCACCGCGTCCGACTCCTGCAGTGGCATCGCGCAGAGCGAGGCCGCCTTCGCCGCCGTGCTGGGCCGCGGGTTCGCCGTCCAGCCCACACTCGCCGCCGCTCCCTCCCCGGCTGCGTCCGGCGCCGGCGAGGCCGCGGCGCGCTTCACCGGCTCACCGGCACCGCCGCCGGCATCGACCCCCGCTCCGACTAGGGACCCGTAACCGGGACGGAGCGGGCGGCGCCTCGGGACAAGGCGCCACCCCGCTCCCGGGACCCTGCCCGGGAGCGGGACCGGACACCGATTGGGGAGTCGGTGCCCGAACGAGGAGGCCGGGTGCCGATCGGGATCGGCGCCCGGGACTCCGCGGAAGGTGCGGGTCGGACCCGCGCCGCACGGGGCGATGAACGGATCGCCGACGGGGCGCCGAGCGGGGGTTCGGCGCCCTGCCCGTCTGCCCGGCTCCTCGGCAGGGGCGATCAGCTTCGGGCGGGTGCGCCGTCCGTGTGCGCGGTGAGGCGGTAGCCCACGCCGCGCACGGTCTCGATGTACCGCGGCTCGGCGGTGCTGTCGCCGATCTTGCGACGGAGGTTCGCCATGTGCGCCTCGATCGCGCGCTTGTCCGGCTCGCCCACGTAGGACGCGGATCCGAACGCCTCCCCGCGCAGCACCAGCGCCAGATCCGCCTTGCTGCGCACGCGGCGCTTGGATTCGAGCAGGGTTGCGAGCAGGTCGAACTCGGTCGGGGTCAGCTCGACCTCCCGCTGCGCCACGAGCACGGTGTGCGTGGCCGGATCCAGGCTGATGTCGCGGTGCGAACGCCACTGCGCCACCGCACCGACCGCCGGGATCGCGGCCGTGACGGAGGGATTGCGGGCGGGCGCGGACTGTGGGTCGACGGGGGCGCCGGGCTCTGGTGCGGCGGTCGCGGCGCGCGGGAGCGCTGCCCCGCCCGCACCGGCCACGCCTGTGGCGCCCTGCCCCATGCCGGCCGGCCTCGTCCCGGCCGGGTGCGTCCCGGCCGGGTGCGTCCCGGCCGGGTGGGCGTTGCGCGGGCGGCGCAGCAACGCCTCGATGCGGGCGCGGAGCTCTCGGGGACGGAACGGCTTGACCAGGTACTCGTCGGCACCCGAGGTGAGGCCCAGCACGACGTCGGACTCCTCGCCGAGGGCGGACAGCATGATGATGAGCGTCGCGCTCACGGCGCGGATCCGCCGGGCGGCCTCGAAGCCGTCGATTCCGGGCAGGTTGATGTCGAGGGTCGTGATGATCGGCTCGTGCGCGGCGACCGCGGCCACGCCCTCGAGGCCCGTTCCGGCGAGCACCGTGCGGAAGCCGGCGGCACGGAACACCTCGTCGAGCAGCGAGCGGACGTCCGGATCGTCCTCGATGATGACCGCGGTCTTCGTGTCGTCTTCGCTCATACTCTTCCCTGCGCTTCGGTCGTCTGCATCATACCGATATGTCTGTAGCGCGATGCCCCGCGGATCCCTCCGCCGGCGGGCCGCCCCACGGCCGAGGCCCGTCTCAGCTCACAGTCTTGGGGGCGATCAGCGCGCGGTCGCGCGAGCGATCGTGACGATGCGCGGGGCGTCGGCGTCGAGCTCCTCGGGCGAGATGTCGCCGGCGCCGGCGCCGACCGGGCGCTCGAGCTCGATGTCCCACCAGGCGTCGGCGAGTTCCTCGGCCATGCCGCGGCCCCACTCGACCACCACGACGGATCCCGGAACGTCGACGTCGAGGTCGTCCAGCTCCGCGGCGGATCCGAGCCGATACGCGTCCATGTGCACGAGCGGGGCTCCCCCGACCAGCGAGGGGTGCGTGCGGGCGATCACGAACGTCGGGCTCTGCACGGGTCCGCGCACGCCGAGGCCCTCGGCGAGCCCGCGCGTGAACGTGGTCTTCCCCGCACCGAGCGGGCCGGTGAGGATCAGGACATCCCCGGCGATCAGGTCGGATCCGATCCGGCGGCCGAGCTCCTCCATGCCCTCGGAGGTGCGGATCTCGTGCCGCCCGGCCAGGTCGTCGAGCGCGGTCACGACACGGTCCGGCGGGGCACGCGCTGGCCGATCCGCGTCACGATCTCGTAGTTGATGGTGCCGGCGGCGTCGCCCCAGTCCGCCGCCGAGGGCAGCCCGAGCGTGGGATCGCCGAACAGCACGGCCTCGTCGCCCACGGCGACCGGGTCGTCGCCGACGTCGACGAGGAACTGGTCCATCGCGATGCGTCCGGCGACCGCGTAGCGGCGTCCGCCGATCTGCACCGGACCGCGGCTCGACGCGCTGCGCGGCACGCCGTCGGCGTAGCCGAGCGGGATGAGGGCGAGCGTGGTCTCGGCATCCGTGCGGTGCGCGTAGCCGTAGGAAACGCCCGTGCCGGCGGGCACCCGGCGCACCGCGGCGACGGCGCCGCGCAGGGTCATAGCGGGGCGCAGACCGAGATCGGCCGAGCTGCGGTCGTCGAACGGGCTGAGCCCGTACAGCCCGATCCCGATCCGAACGGCGTCGAGCCGGGTCTGCGGCAGGTCGATGGCTGCCGCCGTCGCGGCGATGTGACGCACCTCGGGCCTGATGCCGAGCGCGGCCGCTTCGGCGCACGCGGTCTCGAAGGCGGCGAGAGCCGCCAGGTCGTCCTCCGGCGAGGTGTTGGACACGTGGCTGAACAGGCCGACGATCCGCAGGCGCCCGATCCGCTCGAGGCGCGCCGCCTCCGCCAGCAGCCGGGAACGGTCGCCCGGGGCGATGCCGTTGCGGCTCAGGCCCGTCTCGAACTTGAGGTGCACCCGGACCGGATCCGACCCGCGGCTCGCCTCGGCCGCGGCGATCAGCTGATCGAAACTCGAGATCCCGAGATCGATGCCGGCCTCGGCCGCGTCGTCGAACCGCCGGCCGGGAGCGTGCAGCCAAGCCAGTATCCGCGCGTTGACGCCCTCGCGGCGCAGCTCGAGCCCCTCCTCGACCGTGGCGACGCCGAGGCTGGTCGCCCCGCCCGCGAGCGCGGCGACGGCGGCCGCGGCGGCGCCGTGTCCGTACGCGTTCGCCTTCACGACGCCGATGATGTCGACGCCGGTCAGCCGGCGCAGGTGCCGGGTGTTGTCGCTGATCGCGTCGAGGTCGATCGTCGCCTCCCGGAACGGCGCGCTCATGCCCGCCCCTCCCCCGCGACGCGTTCCTGGGCTTCAACGCCCGACGGATCCTGGGCTTGAGCGCCCGGCGGATCCTGGGCTTGAGCGCCCGGCGGATCCTGTCGAGGCCCCCCTGCAGCATCCGCGCCCCCGCTGGTGTCCGCACTTGCGAGGGGGTCCCGGTGCTCAGAGGGGGCGCCGATGGATCCGGCCGCTCCCGCAGGCGCGGCCTCGGATCCGCGGGACTCCGCCACCACGTACGCGGATGCGAGCCCCGCATCGTGCGTGAGGGAGAGGTGCAGCGTGGTGATGCCCCGCGCGGCGACAGCGACGGCCGTGCTGCCGCTCAGCACGAAGTACGGCCGCCCCGACGGTTCGGACGCGATCTCGATCTCGGTCCAATGCACTCCATCGGATCCGCCCAGCGCCTTGATCAGCGCCTCCTTCGCGGCGTACCGCGCGGCGAGCGACGGCAGCCGCAGCGCCTGCTCCGACGGCGCGAACAGCCGCTGCATGAGCCGCGGCGTGCGGGCGACGGTTCGCTCGAATCGCGGGATGTCCACGAGGTCGATGCCGGTGCCGATGATCACCGATTCAGCCTACCGGGCAGGATCCGCGCGCTCCGGATCCACCACCGGTCCACCCCCGCGCGCGTGGCCTGCCTCGCCCCGGCGCCGCACCCCGTGCGCTCCCCAACACGCACCGCGAACCCACCGGATCCTGCCGAACGCACCGCTCCCTCACGCCAACAACCCGTGCACCCGGCAACGCCCCGTGCCCTCGCCAACATGCCGTGCACTCGCCAACACGCACGCGAGCCCACCGGATCCTGCCGAACGCAAGGCTTCTTCACGCCAACAGTCCGTGTACCCGGCGACAGCACCCCGCGAACTCACCGGATCCTGCCGACCACACTGCTAATTCACGCCAACAACCCGTGCTCTCGCCAACACGCCGTGCACCCGGCACGCCCCCGTGCCCTCGCCAACACCCCGTGCGCTCGCCAAACACTCACCACGAACCCACCGGATCCTGCCGAATGCACGGCTTCTTCGCGCCAACAACCCGTGCGCTCGGCAACAACCCGTGCACTCGGCGCGGACGGACGCCAGCCGAGCGAAACCCGGAGGCCCGGCGTTACTCCACCGTGACGGACTTGGCCAGGTTGCGGGGCTGGTCCACGTCGAGGCCCTTCGCGGTGGCGAGGGCCATAGCGAAGATCTGCAACGGGACGACCGCGAGCAGCGGCTCGAACAGGGCGCCGGCGAGCGGGATGCGGATGACCTCGTCGGCGAACGGCAGGACGGCCGCGTCGCCCTCCTCGGCGATCACGATCACGCGGGCGCCGCGAGCACGGATCTCCTGGATGTTGGAGACGACCTTGGCGTGCAGCAGGGCGGAGTGCCGCGGCGACGGCACGAGCACGAACACCGGCTGGCCGGGCTCGATCAGGGCGATCGGGCCGTGCTTGAGCTCGCCTGCGGCGAAGCCCTCGGCGTGGATGTAGGAGATCTCCTTGAGCTTGAGCGCGCCCTCGAGCGCGATCGGGTAGCCCACGTGGCGTCCGAGGAAAAGCACGGATCGGGTGTCGGCCATCCAGCCCGCGAGCTGCGTGACGTGCGCCTGCTCCTCCGCGAGCACCTCGGCGATCTTCGCAGGCAGCGCGTCGAGCTCGGCCACGGCGAACGCGCCGTCGGCGGCGGAGAGCGTCTCGCGCACCCGGCCCGCGTGCAGGCCGAGCAGCAGCAGCGCCGTGATCTGCGCGACGAAGGCCTTGGTCGACGCGACCGCGACCTCGGGGCCGGCGTGCGTGTAGACCACCGCGTCGGACTCGCGGGGGATCGTCGCGCCCTGCGTGTTGCAGATCGACAGGGTGCGCGCACCGCGCTCGCGGGCGTACTTGACCGCCATCAGCGTGTCCATGGTCTCGCCGGACTGGCTGATCGATACGACAAGCGTGTTCTCGCCGATCACCGGGTCGCGGTAGCGGAACTCGTGCGCGAGCTCGACGTCCACCGGCACGCGCGCCCACTGCTCGAGCGCGTACTTGCCGACCATGCCCGCGTACGACGCGGTGCCGCAGGCGGTGATGATGATGCGATCCACGCCGCGGAAAAGCTCGTCGGATCCCTCCAGCTCGGGAATGACGACGGCGCCGTCCCGCACCCGGCCGCGGATGGTGTTCGCGACGGCGTCGGGCTCCTCGGCGACCTCCTTCGCCATGAAGCTCGACCATCCGCCCTTCTCGGCGGACGAGGCGTCCCAGGAGACCTCGAACGGCTCCGGGGTGACGGCCGTGCCGGAGAAGTCGGTGACGGTGACCTCGGACGGCGTGATCGCGACGATCTCGTCCTGGCCGATCGCGAGCGCACGGCGGGTGTGCTCGACGAACGCGGCGACGTCGGATCCGAGGAAGTTCTCCCCGTCGCCGAGGCCGATCACGAGCGGCGAGTTGCGGCGGGCGGCGACCACGAGACCCGGCTCGTCCTGGTGCACCGCGAGCAGGGTGAAGGCGCCCTCGAGGCGGTTCACGACGGCACGGAACGCCTCCTGAAGGTCGCCAGTGCGGCGGTACTCGCGCCCGACGAGGGCCGCGGCGACCTCGGTGTCGGTCTCGCTGCGGAACGTCACGCCCTCGGCCTCGAGCTCGGCGCGCAGGGCGGCGAAGTTCTCGATGATGCCGTTGTGGATGAGCGCCAGCTTGTCGTCGTCGGCGAGATGCGGGTGCGCGTTCGCGTCGGTCGGGCCGCCGTGCGTCGCCCAGCGAGTGTGCCCGATGCCGGTGCTTCCGTCGGCGAGCGCGGCGTCGGCGAGCGAGTCGCGCAGCATCTGCAGCTTGCCGGCCTTCTTGCGCATGCCGAGGGATCCGGTCTCATCGATGACAGCGATGCCGGCGGAATCGTATCCGCGGTACTCGAGGCGGGCGAGGCCCGCGAGCAGGATGTCCTGGCTGGGGCGCGGCCCCACGTATCCGACGATTCCACACATGGATTCCAGGGTAAGGCCGTGATTTTGCGCGGGTTCCGTACGAATCGAAAAACGCCGGCGATCGGCCCGATCGAGGCGCCGGCGTCACAGCGTCGGATCCGGGATCCTTCCGCCCGCTATCAGGCGCGGCCGGCCCTGCGCACGATGCGCGGCGAAGGCAGCCCGGAGCGGGCGAAGGCGCGGCGCAGTCCTGCGGAATCCGGGAAGCCCGAGTGCGCCGCGATCTCGGCGATGCCGAGCGGCGCGCAGTCGGCGTCGCTCATGAGCTCACGGGCGAGCTCCACGCGGATCCGGCGCAGCTCCTCTGCGGGCGCGCTGCCCTCGGCCGCGAACAGCCGCTGCAGCTGCCGCACCGACATGTGCATGTCGCGCGCGAGCGCCGCGACGCCGAAGTCGCGCTCCGCCCGCCGCGCCCGCACGATCGAGCGCGCGCGGTCGATGCGTGCCGCCTCGCCGTCATGGAGCACATGAGGTGCCGCTTCGACCAGCACTCCGAACACCATCTCGGCGAGCAGACGCTCCACGAGGCGATCCGTGATCGCCGTCGGCTCGGTCTGGTGCGTGAGCAGCGACGACAGGAAAGCCTGCAGGCCCAACCCCAGCGGACTCGGCGCGATCACCTCACCCGTGCCCGGCAGCGCCGGCTCGAGTTCGGAGAGCGCGGACCACGGCACCCACAGGCACATCACGACGCCCGAGCCGACCGCGATCAGCTTCGTGTCGTGGTGCGGGCGGAGGAAGCAGAAGGATCCGGGCGGGACCTGCTGCAGCGCGCCGTCATCGCACGAGATCGCGAGCGGGATCTCGGCGATGAGCATCACGGCGCTCTCCTCATCGCCGGCCGGCCGCGCCGGCCACGACCATTCGGCCCCCGCCTGCAGGGTGTGCCCTGTCGCCAGCACGCCGTGGAAGCGTCGAGCGACGTCCAGCTGCTCCTGCCTCATCCCCCGCGGCAGCATCGTCGCGCGGGTGTCCACCACGATCCCCATCGGAGACCTCCCCACAAGGTCCCGCGGGTGCGGCTCCCCAGCCGCAGGAACCCGCGTGTCCGTCACTCTACGCCTGCGGCACCGCGCGGGAAGGTCACCTTCCGAACAGAGGAGAGATTTTCGTCAAGCCCCCGCGCAGCCCTCGTCCCCGCTCACGCTGCGGGCGGGCGCTCCCCGTGCAAGCTCTCGTAGATGTCGTTCACGAACTCGGCGACCTGCGGTGCGCCCGCCACGGGGCCGCCCGCCAGCAGACCGTCGGCGCCCAGCAGGATCGCGCTCGGCGTGGTCCAGGCATCGGCGAAGGTCGCACTCACGTATCTGCTCGCATCGTGCAGCGTCTGAGGTTCCTCCGTCGAGGTCAGCGTGCTGCCCTCGGGGTCACTGCGCAGCAGGAATCGCACGGACACCTCCGGCAGCAGCGCGCGGTACCGTTCGACGCTCTCGATCACGGGCGTGCAGGATCCGCAGCCCTCCGAGACGGCGAGGAGCAGGACCGGCTCCCGCGCGGAGAGATCTCTGAGCGTCACGGTCGTGCCATCCCCGAGCTGCACCGGGACGGCGGGGGTGCGCGAGCGGACGTAGTCCTCGGGTTCGCCGTCGGATCCGATGGCCGGCACCGAGACACCGGGACCGTCCTCCGCGTCGCCGGATCCGGAACCCTTCTCCTGGACGAGCACGAAGGTCAGGGCTACCGCGGCGAGTGCGAGCGTCCACGGCCACAGCACGGTGGTGATCACCGCGATGCCGCCCCACAGCGGCTGGGCTCCGATCGTGACCGCCGAGACCACGGCCAGCAGCACGAGCCAGGCGTTGCGGAGCAGCGTGCGGCCGGTGATCGGGCGTCGCTCCCCGAAGCACGCGCACGAGGCGTCGGGGGTCAGCCGCCGGGCGCGCCACACCATCGCGAAGTAGGCGGCGAAGAGGAGCACCGCCACGACGGCGGCCGCGATTCCGAGCGCTCCGCCGAGCAGCAGCAGCGCGGCAGCCAGCGCGAGCTCCCCGATCGGGTGAAGACGGATCAGCCAGCCCCGGCGCAGCGCGGCGGGAACGCCCATCGCCTCCCAGCCGGCGGCGTCATCGGGCGTGCGGAGCTTGGCCGCACCGCTGACGACGAGCACGCCGACCAGGATGAGGGTCGACGTCTCGGCCGCAGCCGGAAGCAGAAAGGCGAAAGGAGCAGTCCCCATGGTGTCAGTATCCCAGCCGGCCGCGATGTCGGGCGCGGTCGGTCAGAGCTTGCGGAGCAGCACGGACTCCACGGCGTGCGAGGCGCCCTTGTTCAGCACGAGCGTCGCGCGGTGCTTCGTCGGCATCACGTTCTCGATGAGGTTCGGCAGGTTGATCTCGTTCCAGTACCCCATCGCGGTGGTGACCGCCTCCTCGTCAGTGAGGTGCGCGAAGACGTTGAAGTAGGACGAAGGGTTCGTGAACGCACCCTGCCTCAGGGCGAGGAAGCGGTCCACGTACCACTGTGCGATGTGGTCGAGTTCGGCGTCGACGAAGATCGAGAAGTCGAACAGGTCGCTCACGGCGACGTCGTTCGGGGCGGGCGGCGGCTGCAGCACGTTCAGGCCCTCGACGATCACGACGTCCGGGCGGCGCACCACGACGTGCGCGTCGGGAACGATGTCGTAGCGGATGTGCGAATAGAACGGGGCGCGCACCTCGTCGGCGCCGCTCTTCACCTTCGTGAGGAACTCGATCAGCGCGCGGCGGTCGTAGGACTCGGGGAAGCCCTTGCGGTCCATGATCCCGCGTCGCTCGAGCTCGGCGTTGGGAAGGAGGAAACCGTCGGTGGTGACCAGTTCGACACGCGGGGTGCCCGGCCACCGGCTCATGAGCTCACGCAGCAGACGGGCGATGGTCGACTTGCCGACTGCGACGGATCCGGCCACGCCCACCACGAAAGGCGTCGTGTCATCGGCTTCGCGGAGGAACTGGTTGGTGGCCTCGCCGAGGCGCTTGGTCGAGGTCGCGTACAGGCTCAGCAGCCGGCTCAGCGGAAGGTAGACCTCCTTGACCTCGGTCGGATCCAGCCGGTCGCCGATGCCGCGGATCTCGACGACCTCGGTCTCGCTGAGCGGCTGGTCGAGGTCGGCGGCGAGGCGCGCCCAGTCCGCACGGTCGATGCGACGGTACGGCGACAGCGGCGCGAGAGTGTCGGGGCTCACGCGCTCCATCGTATCGGCGTCCCGGCCGACGGTCCGCGACGCCTCTGATTCTCGAGCCAGGACCGACTAGTGATCGGATCGCGACCGTCGTAGATCATTTGGCGACTCCGGCGTCATCCGCACACCTGCACGCGGCCAATCTGACGCTAGCAACGACCGACCCGACGCGCCATCCCCAGCACGTTCGGTCTGCTCCCTGGGGAGGGGCCCTCTCCCCGGAGAAGTTCCGCATCAAGACACCGGAGATATGCATGGAAGACACCACCTCGACCTCGTCCCGCAGCCTCAGCCGCCGCACCCTCGTGAAGGGCGCTGCCTGGTCGGTTCCCGTGATCGCCGTCGCCGCCGCCACCCCGCTCGCCGCGGCCTCGACCGCGACCAACGTGGGCGACTTCGCCCTCAACGGCACCTGTGGCGTGCTCGGCGTCCTCGGCCCCGGCTTCACCCTCACCGCCGGCGCTGCCCCGCTCCCCGTGGGCACCATCATCAACGTCACGGGCTCGGGAGTCGCGAACATCGGCGTCTTCTCCGTGACCGGCGGCACCGCGAACGTCAACGTCCTGTCCGGCACGTCGCGTCAGATCACCCTGACCGCGCCGCTCGCCGCGGGCGCCACGATCGCCTTCCGCACCACGCTGTCGATCTCCGTCGCGTTCACCCTGTCGGCCGCCACCACGCTGCCCGCCGGCTTCGTCGCCGGCGGCGGCGCCAAGCAGAGCGGTGGCGTCAGCGCCACCCTCATCCTCTGCAGCGCCAGCTGAGCGGATCCACGACGTCGGCTTCGGCCGGCGAAGGGGGCCGGGTCTCGTACCCGGCCCCCTTTCTTCGTGTGGCGCCCCCTTCGCCCGGAC